>NC_022567.1:1590292-1908350 GCF_000478885.1 Adlercreutzia equolifaciens DSM 19450 | reverse complement strand
CTGAGCGCGTAGCTTAAGGAAGGTGCAAGAAATGACTGAAGAGCGCAATCTGCGTAAAGTACGTCAGGGCGTCGTCGTCAGCGATGCCAACGACAAGACCATCGTGGTGGCCGTCGAGGAGCGCAAGCCCCATCCCATCTACAAGAAGATGATCACCTCCACCAAGAAGTTCCATGCCCATGACGAGAACAACGAGGCCGGCGTCGGCGACACCGTTCAGATCATGGAGACGCGCCCGCTGTCCAAGATGAAGCGCTGGCGTTTGCTGAAGATCGTCGAGAAGGCCAAATAGTTTGAGTGCTCCGGCACGAGGACTATTGATAAGGAAAGTAGGAACATCACATGATTCAGATGCAATCCATGCTCGCCGTGGCCGACAACTCCGGCGCTCGCAAGGTGCAGTGCATCAAGGTCCTGGGCGGCTCGAAGCGCCGCTACGCGGGCCTCGGTGACGTGATCATCTGCAGCGTCAAGGAAGCGATGCCCAACGGCAACGTCAAGAAGGGCGAGGTCGTGCGTTGCGTGATCGTGCGCGTGAAGAAGGAAGTCCGTCGCGCCGACGGCTCCTACATCCGCTTCGATCAGAACGCCGCCGTGCTCATCAACAACGACGGCTCTCCGCGCGGCACCCGTATCTTCGGGCCCGTCGCCCGCGAGCTGCGCGACAAGAAGTACATGAAGATCGTGTCTCTGGCACCGGAAACGCTGTAGGGGAGGTGTCAGAATGGCTCAGAACAAGATGACGATCCGCAAGGGCGACACCGTCAAGGTCATCGCCGGCAAGGACCGCGGCAAGACCGGCAAGGTGCTGCGCTCGGTGCCCGAGAAGTCCCGCGTTGTCGTGGAGAAGGTGAACATGGTCAAGAAGGCCATGCGCCCGACCCAGGCCAACCCCCAGGGCGGCATTTCCACCGTCGAGGCGCCCATTCACGTGTCCAACGTGATGCTCGTGTGCCCCAGCTGCGGCGAGGCCACCCGCGTGGCCCGTCGCCGCGAGGACGGCAAGCTCGTCCGCGTCTGCAAGAAGTGCGGCAAGGACATCCCCGCCGTCGAGGCCTAAGATAAGGCACTCGAGGCTCTGAACAGACCGCCTGCTACCGAATTTGTGTAGCGGGCGGTTTTTACTTGGAAAGTGTCTCGTTTTGTGGGACAATTTCCAATCGCGCGCAAGCGCCATGGCCCTGGGAAGGTCCCAGGGACGCCGGGTCGGAAATCCGGCGTTTAATCCATCGGAGAAAGGTTTGAAGAAAGATGGCTGATACCCCCCGCCTCAAGGTGAAGTACCAGACCGAGATCGTCCCCGCGCTCGTCGAGCAGCTCGGCATCAAGAACATCAACTGCGTGCCGAAGCTGGAGAAGATCGTCGTGAACATGGGCGTCGGCGCCGCTGCCGGCGATTCCAAGCTGCTTGATGCCGCCATGAACGACATGCGCATCATCACCGGCCAGCAGCCCTGCGTGACTCGCGCCAAGAAGTCCATCGCCGGCTTCCATGTGCGCGAGGGCCAGGCCATCGGCTGCAAGGTGACCCTGCGCGGCGACCGCATGTGGGAGTTCCTCGATCGCCTGCTGGCCACCGCCCTTCCGCGCGTCCGCGACTTCCGCGGCATCTCGCCGAAGAGCTTCGACGGCCGCGGCAACTACACCCTGGGCATCACCGAGCAGCTCATCTTCCCGGAGATCGAGTACGACAAGATCGACCGCACCCGCGGCATGGACATCACCTTCGTGACCAATGCCGGCGACAACGATTCCGCGTTCGCTCTTCTGTCCGCCCTCGGCTTCCCGTTCAAGAGCAAGTAAACCGACCGGGGCGCATAGGGCCCCGCGTCGCGCAACCTCGGTCACAAGTCCGCGATAAGGCTGCGGGCTTAAGGACATAAAGAAAGAAGGACATGCATGGCTAAGAAATCGATGATCGCCAAAGCCAAGCGCGAGCCGAAGTTCTCTACGCGTCAGCACAACCGCTGCACCCGTTGCGGACGTCCCCGCGCCTACTATCGCAAGTTCGGCCTGTGCCGTATCTGCGTGCGTGAGTTGGCTAACAAAGGCGAGCTGCCCGGCGTGACCAAGGCTTCCTGGTAGAAGACGCGGACACGCGGGTGTGCCGACGTTAAAGGCGGAGGCGCTATGGGCGCCGACGAACCGAACGCCGGTTCATCACGGATCAAAGGAGAAAACAAACATGACAATGACCGACCCCATCGCAGACATGCTTACGCGCGTGCGTAACGCCCAGTCTGCCGGCAAGGACACCGTGTCCATGCCGACGAGCAAGAAGCTCGTCGAGATCGTGCGCATCATGGAGCAGGAAGGCTACATCCAGCGCTTCGATGTCATCGACGGCGAGCCCCGCGGCACCCTTGAGATCACCCTCAAGTACGGCCCGAAGAAGGCCAAGACCATCCGCGGCATCAAGCGCATCTCCAAGCCGGGTCTGCGCATCTATGCCGGCAAGGACGATCTGCCCCGCGTGCTCGGCGGCCTCGGCACGGCAATTATCTCGACCAGTCGCGGCGTCATGACCGACCGCGATGCCCGCAAGCAGGGCATCGGCGGCGAGGTCATCGCCTATCTGTGGTAGGAAAGGAAGGTATCTAGTATGTCTCGTATCGGCAAGATGCCCATCCCCGTTCCTGCCGGCGTCGATGTGACCATCGACGGCCAGACGGTGACGGTGAAGGGCCCCAAGGGGGAGCTTACCCGCACGTTCCTGCCGTCCATGACCATCACCCGCGACGGCGATGAGCTCATCGTCACCCGTCCCGACGACACCCGTGAGTCCAAGAGCGCCCACGGCCTGACCCGCACCCTTCTCGCCAACATGGTGGAGGGCGTGTCGAACGGCTTCTCCAAGAAGCTGCAGCTCGTCGGCGTCGGCTATCGTGCCGCACTCAAGGGCAAGGATCTCGAGATGCAGCTCGGCTACTCCCACCCCGTGCTGGTGGAGGCTCCCGAGAACATCACCTTCGAGGTGCCCTCTCAGACCGAGATCGTCGTGTCCGGTCCGAGCAAGGAGCAGGTCGGCCAGGTTGCCGCGAACATCCGCAAGTGGCGCAAGCCGGAGCCCTACAAGGGCAAGGGCATTCGCTACGAGGGCGAGCATGTCCGCCGCAAGGCTGGCAAGGCCGGCAAAGACTAAGTGCCTATTCGGTAGCTGATTGAAGGGATTAAACCTATGAATAAGCAACAGGAGAAGCAGGCCCGTCTTGCCCGTCGCCATCGTCGCGTGCGCGGCAAGATCTCCGGCACTGCAGCTCGCCCGCGTCTGTGCGTGACGCGGAGCAACAGCAACATGTACGTGCAGGTCATCGATGACGTGGCCCACACCACCATCTGCGGCGTCTCTACCCTCGGGGAGGCCTTCAAGGCCACCGGCAAGTCCGGCGCGACCGTCGAGGGCGCAGCCGAGCTCGGCACCATCGTTGGCAAGTTGGCTCAGGAAAACGGCGTGACGGAAGTTGTGTTCGACCGTGGCGGCCACCTGTATCATGGGCGCGTGAAGGCTCTGGCCGAAGCTGCCCGTGAAGCAGGATTGAAATTCTAGAAGGGGTTTTAGCTTATGGCTCGTAACAACAACCGTCAGCAGGAGAGCACGACTCCTGAGCTTCAGGAGCGCGTGGTCTTCATCAATCGCGTCGCGAAGACCGTCAAGGGCGGCCGTCGCATGCAGCTCTCGGCCCTGGTCGTCGTCGGCGACGGCAACGGCCGCGTGGGCGTGGGCATGGGCAAGTCCGCCGAGGTGCCCACCGCCATCAAGAAGGGCGTCGAGGACGCGAAGAAGAACATGTTCACCGTCCCCGTGACCGCCGAGGGCTCGGTGCCCCACGAGATCATGGGCGAGTACGGTGCCGGCCGCGTGCTGATCAAGCCCGCTGTTCCCGGTACCGGTGTGCTCGCCGGTGGCCCGGTTCGCGCCATCATGGAGCTTGCCGGCGTTCAGAACGTGATCACCAAGTCGCTGGGCACGGACAACGCCATGAACATCGTGAAGGCTGCCGCCGAGGGTCTCAAGAACATGGAGAGCCCCGTCCAGGTCGCCGAGCGCCGCGGCATCTCCGTGGCCGAGATGTTCGGCGGGAAGGAGAACTAATGGCTGAGACGAACAAGACGCTGCGCCTCACCCAGGTGAAGAGCGCCATCGGCCGCAAGCCGAACCAGGGTCGCACCCTGCGCGCGCTGGGCCTGCACGGCATCGGCAGCACCACCGAGCAGGTGGACAACGAGAGCGTCCGTGGCATGATTTTCACGGTTAAGCACTTGATTGAAGTTGAGGAAATCTAAATTTCCCCAACTTCAATCCCGACGCTGCGGTTCCGACAGGCACCTGGCCTTGCCCCTTGTTTGGGGCACGGCGTTGGCCTAAGCCAACTTGGCCCCAAGGCGGGGCAATTCCAGGCACCTGTCGCAACCTCGCTGACTCCCTTGGGCGAACCAGTGAGTCTATGAATTTAATAATGTGTCGGGATGAAAGATGACAATCGGCGTGTCTGAACAGACACGCCGTTGCCATGATAGATGGAAGTTTGCTAGCGGCGAGCTGCTAGCACTGACTGAGGGAAGAGAAAATCCCCGGTCAGAGAGCGAAAAGGAGATTTACTTACATGGAACTCAAGGATCTGCGCCCGGCCGAGGGCTCGACGAAGAACCGCAAGCGCGTGGGCCGCGGCCCCGCTTCCGGCACCGGTAAGACCGCCGGTCGCGGCATGAACGGCCAGAAGTCCCGCGCCGGTGGCGGCAAGGGTGCCGGCTTCGAGGGCGGCCAGACGCCGCTCGCCCGTCGTCTGCCGAAGCTGCCCGGCTTCCGCAACTTCAACCGCGTGGAGTACCTGCCCGTGAACGTCAGCCGTCTCGATGCCAAGTTCGAGGCCGGTGACGTGGTGGATGGCGAGTCCCTGAAGGCCAAGGGCATCATCAAGCATGCCGACGCGCTGGTGAAGGTGCTCGGCGACGGCGAGATCACCAAGGCTCTCACTGTCCGCGTTGATAAGGTATCCGCTTCCGCCAAGGCGAAGATCGAGGCGGCCGGAGGAAAGGTCGAAGAGCCTTGCTAAGCTCAATCATTGACGCATTCAAGGTTCCGGAGCTGCGCAAGAAGATCCTCTTCACCTTGGCTATCCTTGCGCTGTACCGCTTCGGTGCCTACGTGCCGGTGCCTGGCATTCCCTTCCATGAGTTTGCCACGGCCTTCCAGGACACGGGCGTGGCTATGACCATGCTCGACCTGTTCACCGGTGGCGCGCTGTCGAACTTCTCGGTGTTCTCGCTCGGCATCATGCCCTACATCACCGCATCCATCATCATGCAGCTGATGCAGGGCGTCATCCCCGCCGTGGGCCGTTGGGCTCGCGAGGGGGATACGGGCCGTCGCAAGATCACCCAGGTGACCCGCTACCTGACGCTGGGTCTCGGCCTCATCAACGCGGTGGGCTACCTGCTGCTGTTCAAGTCGCCGGCCTACGGTGTGCAGTTCTCCACGGAGGTGCCCGAGGCGCTCACGAACATCATCATCGTGTTCACCTTGGTCGCCGGTACCGCCTTCATCATGTGGATGGGCGAGCTTATCACCCAGCGCGGCATCGGCAACGGCATGTCGCTCATCATCTTCGTGAGCATCGTGTCCCGCGTGCCGTCGGCCATCTTCTCGTCGGCTACCCTGACGAACGATCTGGGCACGGGCATCGCGCTCACCATCGTGATTTTGGCCGTGGTGCTCGTCTGCATCCCGCTGATCATCTTCGTGGAGCGCGCCCAGCGCCGCATTCCGGTCAACTACGCCAAGCGCGTCCAGGGCCGCAAGATGATGGGTGGCCAGTCCACCTACATTCCGCTGAAGGTGAACGCGGCCGGCGTTATCCCGATCATCTTCGCGAGCTGCATCATCTACTTCCCGGCGCAGCTGGCGGCGATCTTCAACGTCGATTGGCTGACCACCTTCGCGAACTGGTGCTCCACCGGCTGGCTGAACTGGCTGCTCACCGTTGCCCTCATCGTGTTCTTCGCGTACTTCTACACCTCCATGGTGTTCAATCCGGAGGAGACGGCGGACAACATCCGCAAGCAGGGCGGCTTCATTCCTGGCGTGCGTCCGGGCACGGCCACGGTGCAGTACATCAAGAACGTGATCAACCGCGTGACGCTGCCCGGCGGCATCTTCATCGCGCTGATCGCGGTTGTGCCCACCATCATCTTCTACTTCACCAACAACCAGCTCATCCAGGCCTTCGGCGGTACGTCCATCCTCATTATGATCGGCGTGGCGCTTGACACCATGAGCAAGGTGGAGAGCCAGTTGAAGATGTACAACTACGAAGGCTTCTTTAAGTAAGGCGGACGCGCAGTCCGAATAGGAAAGGATGTTTGCTATGAACATCGTGCTTTTGGGGGCGCCGGGTGCCGGCAAGGGTACTCAGGCCGCCAAGCTGGTGGAGGAGTTCTCCACGCCCCATATCTCTACGGGCGACATGCTGCGCGCCGCCGTGGCCGCCGGCACCGAGCTGGGCCAGAAGGCCAAGTCCTACATGGACGCCGGCGACTTGGTGCCCGACGACGTCATCATCGGTCTGGTGACCGAGCGCCTGCAGGACGACGACACGGCCGCTGGCTTCATCCTGGACGGCTTCCCGCGCACCTCGGCCCAGGCCGTGGCGCTGGACGCGGAGCTCTCCAAGTTGGGCCGTCCGCTGGACGCCGCCCTGCTCATCGATGTGGATCCCGAGGTCATTGTGGCCCGTCTCACCTCTCGTCGCATGTGCCGCGACTGCGGCTACATCGGCAGCGCCGCCGACGGCGACACCTGCCCCAAGTGCGGCGGCGAGATGTACCAGCGCGACGACGACAACGAGGCCACGGTGCGCAACCGTCTCGACGTGTACGAGACGTCCACGAGCCCGCTGATCGACTACTACCGCGGCTGCGAGCTGCTCGTCACCATCGACGGCGACCGCGACCCGAACGTGGTGTACGCCGACGTCAAGGAGGCCCTCGACCTGTAGGCCGGAGGACGCACAGCCAAACCCGTAGGGGGCGACCTTGGTCGCCCCTTTTTTTGTCGTGCGCTGTCGTTCTGCTTGCGAGGGCTGACCAAGGTCAGCCCCTACGAGAGGGAATGCGCTTCCGTTTCCTTCGTGAGAGCAGACCAAGTGATGCCCCTACGGTATAATTCCCTTCATGCCCACTGTGCGCGAGAACATAGCCTACACCTTCGAGCATTTCATGCTCGTCTACCGCGGTACCTTGTTGAAGGTGGCCCGGGCGGTGGCGATCATTGCTCTTATCGCCCTGGCGTTGGAGGTCTTCGTCTTCAATATCAACTTCTTCACTTCGTCGGGCTATCGAACCATCAACTTGGACGACCGTATTCAGCTCCAGCGCAACGACGAGGGTGCCTTTCTGCTCACTGATGTGGATCACACGCTCGAGTTCTCCAGCCTGAACACCGAGGTGCGCAACATCCGCATCGATTTCAATGCCGATCAGCCGGCCCAGAACATCGCCGTGAAGATCCAGTTCACCGACTCGGCCCACCAGACCTATTTCGACACCACGGAGTACACCGTCGGCATCCCCGATGCGAGCGTGTCCACGGTGGTGGATCCGAGCAAGTTCATCAACCTGCAGACCGCCGGGTACGTGGAGAACTTGCGCATCGAGGTAGTGGGGGAGGACGTCTCCTACCCCATCCTCTTGAACGGCGTTTCCCTGAATGCCCACCGCCCCTTCGCCTTCAACCCGTTGCGCTTTGTGGCCGTTTTCGGGCTGCTGCTTTTGGGCTACGCGTTCCGTCCCAAGTCGGCCATCTACCGCATTCGCATTGTCGAGAACCCGCGCAAGTCGAAGGCGGGCATCATCTTCGCCGTGGCCATCGAGCTGGCGCTTACGACGACGTTCCTCTTCTACGGCTCGAACCTCGTGGGCGTGGCCACCTCTTCCTACAACTACGGCGCTTGGAACGGCACGTCGCTCGTGAACACCTTCGAGGTGGGCGGCGACAACGCGCAGCAGTACGCCATGCTGGCCCAGGCCATGGCCAAAGGCCAGCTGTACCTGGAGGAGGAGCCGCCCCAGTGGCTCAAGGATATGGAAGACCCTTACGACAAGGGCGCCCGCGACGAGGCCCAGAAGGAGACCGGCGAGCCCTATCTGTTCGACGTGGCCTATCATGACGGGCACTACTACGTCTACTTCGGCGTGGTGCCGGTGCTGCTGTTCTACCTGCCCTTCTATCTGCTCACCGGGGCCAATTTCCCCACGGCCATCGGTGTGCTCGTTATGGCGCTGCTGTTCATCTTAGGAGCCACGGCCCTGCTCGACCGGTTCGCCCGCTACCATTTCCGTTCGGTGAGCCTCGGTGTGTACCTGCTGCTTCAGATACCGCTCGTGTTCTGCTGCGGCATCATGTATCTGGTGAAATTCCCGACCTTCTATTCCCTGCCCATCATGTGCGGCCTGGCGTTCTCGGTGTGGGGCCTGTATTGCTGGATGCGCTCGCGGCTCGCCGCGCACAAGTGCGGCTGGCTGTTCGCCGGATCGCTGTGCATGGCGCTCGTGGCCGGCTGCCGTCCCCAGCTGCTCGTGCTGTCGCTTCTGGCCTTCCCGCTGTTCTGGCGCACCTACATCACCGAGCGCCGGCTGGCCACCCGCCGGGGCGTCGTGGAGTTCGCCTGCCTGGTGGCCCCCTACGTTCTGGTGGCCGCGGGCATCATGGCCTACAACTACGCGCGCTTCGGCTCGCTGACCGATTTCGGCGCGAACTACAATCTGACGGTGAACGACATGACCAAGCGCGGCATGAACGTCGGTCGTCTGGCCCCGGCGTTCTTCACCTACTTCCTGCAGCCGCCCTGCATGACCGGCGTCTTCCCGTTTTTGCAGCCGGCGCCTTTCGAGACCACCTACATGGGGCAGACCATCAAGGAAGTGACCTTCGGCGGCATCCTCGCCTGCCTTCCGATTCTGTGGGTGCTCGCCTTCACGCGACGCATTTTGGGGATGCGGGCGCGTCAGGCCGAGACGCGTACCATCTTCGGCATCATCGTGGTGCTGGTGGTCTCCGGCGTGCTCGTGGCGCTGCTCGATGCGGAGCTGGCGGGCATCCTGCAGCGGTACTACGCCGATTTCAGCTTCATGTTCCTGGCCGCCGCCGTGCTTCTGTGCTTCGTGGTGAACGAGTCGTTGGCCGAGCGGGCGGCCCTGCATGATCTCATGCTGAAGCTTCTGCTCGTGCTCGTCGGCGTATCGGTGGCCTACAGCGCGCTGCTCTGCCTTGCCCCGGAAACCGGCTGGTACTCGGATGTTTACCCGTGGGCCTACCAGGGGCTGCTCGACGCGGTGGTCTTCTGGCGCTAAATGGGATCGGCGTCGCGCATGGGCGTCGTGCCGAGGAAGTTGAGTCCCGTGGCCGAGATGGGGTCGTAGTCGTCCAGCTGGGCCGTCCACCAGGCCGTGGCCGTCTCGCGATGAAACAGCGGATAGAGGGGCACCTCGGCGGCGATGATGTCGAAGCATTGGTTCCACAGGGGCTGCTGCTCGTCCTCGGAGGTCTTCGACCGCGCCTCGGCCAGAAGTTCTGCCACCTCCGCGAAGGCCGGCGTTGTGGCCCAGCGGCTGCGGGCGCGCGTCCATACGTTGTCGCCGTACCACCAGCTGATGATGAGGTCGGCGTCGTTTCCGAAGCACGACGGGTCGCCGGGGGAGAGCACGACGTCGAAGGGCAGAAGCGTGCCCGGCTCCGGTTCCGTGGATAGGTCCGCAAACAGGGCCGTCGTGTCCAGGAGCACCACCTCGGCGGTGACGCCCACGGCCTTCCAGTCCTCTGCGATGGCGGGGGCGAGCGTGCTCACCCAGTTGTCGTTCGCGCGCAGGGTCAGCGCCAGCTCGTCGACGCCGGCCTCGGCCAGAAGCTTGCGCGCTTTCTCCGGGTCGTAGCTGTAGACCGTGGCCGCGCGGTGGTAATGCCGGAAGTAATCGGGCAGAAGGGACGTGGCCGCCCGCGCGTGGGCCGCCATATACGTGCCGATGAGCGAGTCGACGTCGATGGCGTACAGCAGCGCCTGGCGCACGCGCACGTCGTCGAAGGGCGGCTTCTCGCAGTTGAACATGAGGAAGGGGAGGTTGAACCCGGGCACCCATTCCACCGTGGCCCCCGCATCGGCCAGCTCCTCGGCGCGCACGACCGGGGCGGCCTCCATGACCATGACGTCTTTGTCGATAAGCTCGTCAGTGCGGCGCGTATCGTCCAGCAGCACCGACCATTCCATGCGCTCGCAGGTGGCCGGCCAGGGGCCGGTGTAGCGGTGGTTCGCCGTGAAGGAGATGCGGCCCCCGTCGGCGGCGTTGATGGTCTCGTAGCACCACGGACCCGAGCCGACGGGTTTGCTTGCCAGCTCCTCGTCGGTGAGCGTTGCCGGGAACACCCGGACGAGGGCCAGGCGCTCCTGCAGCACCGATCCCATGGGGGCGTTCAGCTTGAAGCGCACCGTGCGTTCGTCGGGGGCCGACACTGCCGTGATGAACGAGAGGAACGCGCCGTACAGGTCGCTTTCGCCGTTGCGCTCGAAGGCGTTCACGACATCGGCGGAGGTGAGCGGCGAGCCGTCGGAGAAGACGGTGTCCTCGCGCAGGGTCACCTCGTATTCCAAGTCGTCTATCTGAACGGGCGCGTCGGCTGCCAGGCCGCACTCGGCCCGGTAGGTGTGCATGTTCAGCTCGTAGAGCCCCTCGAAGACGTGCCAGCCGGCCGCGAGGAAGACGCCGGAGCTCGTGCCGATGGGGTTCGGATCGCTCCCTTCGTAGGCCACGGCGGCCGTGAGCGTGCGGGCCACGCCGCTCTGCGCGGCCACGGGCTCGGTGGGGGCATTGTCGTCGGCCGGATCTGCCGGCGCGGGCCCGGGCTCGATGGGCTGCTCCACCGAGCAGCCGGCCAACGCCAGCGCCGTCGCCGCTGTCCCAGCCACAAAGGCCCGCCGCGTGAGGGGGAAGTTCAGCATCGTAAAGGCTCCTTCTTCGTTTTCCGCAGCCTATTATATAGAAAGTTGGAGCAGCTCGAAGAAACCCCATGACAAAGCTGCAGGTGCCCCGCCGACCGACGGGGATAAGCCTAGTGCGGCGCGCGGGGGCATTGACGGCGCGTCAGCGTTGCCGGGCTGCTAATATCGGACAGGTATTTCTGTTCGCAGAGCAAATCCGACCCGCATCGTCGGACGCGCTTCGTCCCTCCGACCTCTCCGCGACAGTACCACCCGCGCGTTGAGCGACGAGGCCGCAAGCCGGCCGATTCCGTGCGGGCCAGATGCAAAGGAGAGGAACATGACGAGAGAACTCAAGTCGATGGACGGCAACAACGCCGCAGCGCATGTCTCGTATGCGTTCACGGAGGTTGCCGGCATCTACCCGATCACGCCTTCGAGCCCCATGGCCGACTTCGTCGACATCTGGGCCGCCCAGGGCCGCAAGAACATCTTCGGCACCACGGTGAAGGTGTGCGAGATGCAGTCCGAGGGCGGTGCGGCCGGCGCGGTTCACGGCTCTCTGGCCACCGGCGCGCTGACCACCACCTACACGGCCAGCCAGGGCCTGCTCCTCATGATTCCCAACATGTACAAGATCGCCGCCGAGCAGCTGCCGACCGTCTTCCATGTGTCGGCCCGTACCGTCTCCACCCAGGCGCTCAACATCTTCGGCGACCACTCCGACGTCATGGCCTGCCGCCAGACCGGTTTCGCGATGCTCGCCGAGGGCAACGTGCAGGAGGTCATGGATCTGTCCGCCGTGGCGCACCTGGCCGCCATCAAGGGCCGCGTTCCCTTCCTGAACTTCTTCGACGGCTTCCGCACCTCCCACGAGATCCAGAAGATCCAGGTGTGGGATTACGACGATCTGGCCGAGATGTGCGACATGGACGCCGTGCGCGCCTTCCGCGAGCACTCCCTGAACCCGGAGCGCCCGGCCATGCGCGGCTCCCACGAGAACGGCGACATCTTCTTCCAGCACCGCGAGTCCTGCAACTCCATCTACAACGACCTGCCGGCCGTGGTGGAGGAGTACATGGAGAAGGTGAACGCGAAGCTGGGCACCAACTACCAGCTGTTCAACTACTACGGCGCCCCGGACGCCGACCGCGTCATCGTGGCTATGGGCTCCATTTGCGACGTGGCCGAGGAGGTCATCGACTACCTCAACGCCAACGGCGAGAAGGTGGGCCTCGTGAAGGTGCGCTTGTACCGCCCCTTCGTCACCGAGAAGTTCGTGGCCGCTCTGCCCGAGACGGTGAAGAAGATCGCCGTGCTCGACCGCACCAAGGAGCCCGGTTCCATCGGCGAGCCGCTGTACATGGATGTCGTGAACGCGCTGTCCGTTGAGGGCCGCGACGGCATCACCGTCATCGGCGGCCGCTACGGCCTCGGCTCCAAGGACACCCCGCCGTCCTCCGTGTTCGCCGTGTACACCGAGCTTGAGAAGGACGAGCCGCGCCGCCAGTTCACCATCGGCATCGTCGACGACGTGACGAACCTGTCGCTGCCCGAGGTTCCCGCCCCCAATACCGCCGCTCCCGGCACCATCGAGTGCAAGTTCTGGGGCCTCGGCGGCGACGGCACCGTGGGCGCGAACAAGAACTCCATCAAGATCATCGGCGACCACACCGACAAGTACGTGCAGGCCTACTTCCAGTACGACTCGAAGAAGACCGGCGGCGTGACCATCTCGCACCTGCGCTTCGGCGATAGCCCCATCCGCAGCCCCTACTATGTGAACAAGGCCGACTTCGTGGCCTGCCACAATCCCTCCTACATCACCAAGGACTTCCCGATCGTGCGCGACGTGAAGCCCGGTGGTGCCCTGCTCATCAACTGCCAGTGGACGGCAGACGAGCTGGAGGAGCACCTGTCGGCCGCGGCCAAGCGCTACATCGCCGAAAACGACATCAAGCTCTACCTCATCAACGCCATCGACCTGGCCATCGAGATCGGCATGGGCAAGCGCACCAATACCATCCTTCAGTCCGCCTTCTTCACCCTGGCGAAGGTCATGCCGCAGGAGGAGGCCATCCAGTACATGAAGGATGCCGCCACGAAGTCCTACGCCAAGAAGGGCCAGGACATCGTGGACATGAATCACAAGGCCATCGACGCCGGCGCCACTGCCTTCGTGCAGGTGGAGGTGCCCGAGGCGTGGAAGACGGCCGAGGATGCGCCGAAGGCTTCCGGCATCGAGGGCCGTCCCGAGACGGTCTCGCTCGTGGAGAGCATCATGTTCCCCGTGGGCCGCATGGACGGCGACTCCCTGCCCGTGTCCGCGTTCGTCGGCTACGAGGACGGCCAGTTCCCGCTGGGCGCCGCGGCCTTCGAGAAGCGCGGCGTGGCCGTGTCGGTGCCCGAGTGGACGCCCGACACCTGCATCCAGTGCAACCAGTGCGCGTTCGTGTGCCCGCACGCCACCATCCGTCCCTTCGCGCTGACCGACGAGGAGCTGGCGGCGGCCCCGGCTCAGACCAAGCATGTTCCCGTCAAGGGCAAGGTGGGCGCTGACATGCAGTACGTGCTTGCCGTCTCGCCGCTCGACTGCATGGGCTGCGGCCTGTGCGTCATCCAGTGCCCGACCGACTCGCTCACCATGAAGCCCATCGCCGATACGCTCGACGAGCAGCCGGTGTTCGATTACTGCGTGAGCAAGGTCGCCCGCAAGCCCGAGCTCGAGGGCACGTCGGTGAAGGCGAGCCAGTTCAAGCAGCCCCTGCTCGAGTTCTCCGGCTCCTGCGCCGGCTGCGCCCAGACCTCCTATGCCCGCCTGGTCACCCAGCTGTTCGGCGATCGCATGTATATCGCCAACGCGACGGGCTGCTCCTCCATCTGGGGCGGTCCGGCAGCGACGTCGCCCTACACGGTGAACGCCGACGGCCATGGCCCGGCCTGGTCGAACTCGCTGTTCGAGGACAACGCCGAGCACGGCATGGGCATGCTGCTCGGCTACGAGGCCGTGCAGGACAAGGTCGTCGTTGACTCCGAGGCGCTCATCGAGTGCGGCGGCGCGGCCGGGGATCTGGCCGACGCGGCCCGCGCGTGGCTCGAGGCCCGTGCCGACGCCGAGGCCTCCAAGGCGGCGGCGGAGGCCTATGTGGCGGCCCTTTCGGCGGCGGCCGAGGGTACCGGCGAGGTGGCCGAGCTGGCGGCCGGCATCCTGGCCAACAAGGAGTATCTGACCAAGAAGTCCGTGTGGATCTTCGGCGGCGACGGCTGGGCCTACGACATCGGCTACGGCGGACTCGACCACGTGCTCGCCTCCGGCAAGGACGTGAATGTGTTCGTGTTCGACACCGAGGTGTACTCCAACACCGGCGGCCAGGCCTCGAAGGCCTCCAACCTCGGCCAGGTGGCGCAGTTCGCCGCCGCCGGCAAGGACGTGAAGAAGAAGTCGCTGGCCGAGATCGCCATGACCTACGGCTACGTGTACGTGGCCCAGGTGGCCATGGGCGCCAACCTCAACCAGACCATCAAGGCCATCACCGAGGCCGAGGCCTATCCGGGCCCCTCGCTCATCATTGGCTACAGCCCCTGCGAGATGCACTCCATCAAGGGCGGCATGACCAACTGCCAGACCGAGATGAAGAAGGCCGTCGACTGCGGCTACTGGAACCTGCTGCGCTTCAACCCCGAGGGCGCTCCGGGCAAGAAGCTCGTCATCGACTCGAAGGATCCGGCCGAGGGCGAGTACCAGAACTTCCTCATGAACGAGGCTCGCTACAGCCGCCTGACCCGCGAGTTCCCCGAGCGCGCCGAGGAGCTGTTTGCCGAGAACGAGCAGGCCGCCATGGCCCGCTGGTCGCACCTGCAGAAGCTCAAGGACCTCTACGCCGCCGAGTAGCGCGAGCGTACGCCAGAGCTTGTCGGCCGCCTTGGGCCGCAACCGAAAGGGAGCCTCCGGGCTCCCTTTTCTTTGGTTGTCACCGCGTTTGCGATAGTAAGAGCGTCAACTGCGGAATCTCTGAGACAGCGAGATCGCGGCTGCGGCACTTCTGCGACAGCAAGAGCTAGTTTTCCCGATGCTCTTCTCTTGATTTGGAGCGTTTCAGCCTCTGGGGGTCTGTCGGTCAACTCAACCCTCGGTTTTTGCATGAGATCGACGGTTATGAGCGTCTCGGGGGTGCGGACTCCAAATTGGCCAGCCGACACTTTCGCAAAACCCCAGGTCGTTAGTATTGGTTAGCCGCGTTATACAAGATTCCCTCCACTCGAGACGCTCATAAGCGGCGATCTCATGCAAAAAGGAGGGGTTTCGCTGACGAACGCACCTACAAAATCTTCCTGAAGAACCCTCGGCAGCGTTTGTTATGCAAGGAGCCGGGCGGCGCGTATGCTTTTCCCAGGGAAACAGGCAACGACGAAGGAGGGTTCCCGTGGAAAAGAACACGAACGCGATGGAAAAGGCCAGCTGCGCGATGGAAGATGCAGCGCCGATGGGCGAGGGCATCTCCCGGCGCTCGTTCCTCGGCCTTGGCGCCTTAGGCGCGGCGGGGCTGGCGGCCTTAGGGCTTGCCGGCTGCGCCCCTCAAGCGAACAATGCCGCGCAGGCCGGTTCGGCCGATGTGGCGGCCGAGGCGCCGACAGCGGAGGAGCTTCCCGCCGCCGATACCGAGGAGAGCTGTGACGTGGTCGTGGTGGGCCTGGGAACGAGCGGGCTGGTGGCGGCCTCTGCCGCGGCTAAGGAGGGCGCGAAGGTCATCGGCCTCGATCGCTCGGCCTCCATGGGCGCCACGAATGCCGCGATGGTGTCTGGCGTGTGGGCCGTGGAATCCAGCCCCGAGCTTCAGTACGACAACCACCTGACCACTAAGGATATGTTCGACTTCATCTGGACGTCGACTCACTACCAGACCAACGCCCCGCTTCTGCGCAATGTGCTGCCGGCCTCAGGCAAGGGCATCGATCTTATGATCGAGGGCGGCGTGCCCTTCATGTTCGCTTTCGAGGGCGCTGACGAGAGCACGCTTATGCTGAACCGCGGCGGTCACATTTATGCCACCAGTGGGGCGGAGCGCGCCGAGGCGCTGCAGGGCATGCTCGACAAGTTCGGCGTCGATTCCCGTTGGGATGCCGAGGTCACCAACCTGCTCATCGAGGACGGCGTTGTGGTGGGCGTGCGCTATGAAAGCGGATCTATCGTGACCGACGTGCGCGCGAGCAACGTCATCATCGCCACCGGCGGCTTTATTCAGAACGAGGGCATGCTGCGCGACTACTACTCCGGCTCGGTCATGTACGGCACGGGCAACCAGTACAACGACGGCGCGGGCATCAGGCTGGCCCAGTCGGCCGGTGCCCAGATGGGCAAGAACTTCAGCACCTCTATCAATGAGTCCGGCGCCTGCAACATGAAGTCCGCCGACCGCTTCGTGAGCCTGTCGGATTGCAACGACACGCCGGTGTTCAGCCTGCCTTTGTTCGGCGGCCTCATGGTGAATAAGCACGGGTCGCGCTTCATGGACGAGGGCACCATGGCCAAGCACACCATGTACTGCGGCGAGCCGCTTCTGCGCGAGGGCGTATACTACATGGTGATCGACGACGGGCTCATCGACGAGCTGGCCACCACGCCTATTATGGACTTCATTTCCGAGGACGCTTTCGGCAACATGGCGCCGGGCGTTCAGATGGGCTTCATGGACAAGACGCTGACCGCGCTTCCCGAAAAGGTTCAGCAGGGCATCGACGAGGGCTGGATTTGGAAGGCGGATTCGGCCGAGGCGCTGGCTGAGGCCTGCGGGATGGAGAACCTTGCCGACACCCTGGAGGCCTACAACGGCTATTGCGCCACTGGCGTGGACGAGGAAATGTTCAAGGAGGCCCAATTCCTGCGCGCCGTGGACACCGGCTCGCTGTATGTAGTGGAGCTCGACATCGCGGCTTGGGTGACCTTGGGCGGCATCAAGACTGACGGATACTGCCGCGCCGTGGATGCCGATGCCAATCCCATCCCTGGTCTGTTCGTGGCCGGCGTCGACGGCGATTTTTGGGCCGTTCCCTACTTCGAGGGCGGCTCGGCCCAGGGCTTCTGCGTGGGCTCCGGGTATCTTGCCGGGGTGACGGCCGCCCAGGGCTAAGAATCGGGGTCGTCTTGGCGGCAGTTGGTTTGCGCTCTTCCCGAGGGCGCGATCTGCGAACCAGCGCCGATTGCTATCGCCTCCCCACGGGCGGGCGCCGTTTGCGCGGCGTCCGCTCTTTTGCGCGCTGGAAATCGGTTTACTAGCCGCTTTGGGGTATGATGGGGACAAGGGAAAGGGGAGCAGCGATGGATGTGCGGCAAATTGAGTATTTCGTTCTGGCGGCAAAGGCCGGCTCGTTCTCTGCAGCGGCGAAGAGCGCCTTCGTCACTCAACAAACGTTGTCGGCTTCGGTGGCGTCCCTTGAAGGCGAGGTGAAGACGCCGTTATTCCATCGCCGGCGTCAGGGTATCGAGTTGACCGACTTCGGCGCCCGCTTTCTGCCGAAGTGCGAACGCGTTCTGGAAGCCGTGCGGGAAGCTGAGGGGTTTGCCCTCCAGTGGCATGAGAGCACGCGCCATACGGCCACTTTTGCCTACGCCACCGCAAGCTTGCGGGAAAGCGGCCCCGGTTTCACCCTGGCAACCCTGCGAGGGTTCCGTGCCTCCTACGACGATGCGGATCTGCGGCTGTTCGAGTTGACGAGTGATGCTTGTCTGAAGGCGTTGGAGCGCGGGACAGTGGATATGGCGTTGGTTGCGGGTCGTCCCGATTCTGCGGTGTTCGAATTCACGCCCCTGATGGAGGGGCGCCTCCTTGTCGCTGTGCCTGAAAGGCACAAGCTTGCAACGCAGGAGGCGATTAGTTTCTCCGATTTGGCCGAGATTGACCTGTTTCCCACGCCTGATCTGGATGTGACCTACCGGCATATTGTCGAAGGGTTTGCCCGTTATGGCCTCACGCCCCGTTACGCCCCCGTCCCCTTTAGTTTGGAAGCAGCTCAGGAATTCGTACGATCGGGCCAGGGTGTCGATTTCTCGCCAGCGCACAATGCCGAAAGACCTCATGAGGGAATTGCCTATCGGCCCCTTGCGAGTGGAGATGATTTCACGCTCACTCTTGGGCTGGCCACTAAGCTCGGCGTTCCGGAAAAGCCCCTTGTGGCCGCTCTTAAAGAAGCCATTGTTCAAGCCGTTTCCGCGTAAGCAGTCGCAGTTTTCTGCGTGAGGCATATTTTGGAGAAAAACTAGCCGTTTTAGACACAGTAGTGATTTCAGACTGGTGGTTTGACGCTAAGCTGCAACGGCCTCCAGGTCGAGGTCGGGGGTTGCGGCGGTGGCCTCGGTGCGGCGGTCGGCGAGGGCTCTGCGGAGGCGCAGGACCACGTAGGCGCCCATGACGATGGAGTATACGGCGATGCTTAGCACGGCCACATCGTTGCCCGCAAGGGCGCTTGGCATGAGCAGCAGCGCCAGGTGCACGTAGGTGAGCACGTAGAAGGGGTAGGCGAGCCGCTGCACGCGCTTCCAGCTGGCCGCCTTCATGGCGTGCTTTACGCGCTGGGCCGACGTGACCCACAGCACCGCCATGAGCGCGGTGATCAGCGCCGCAAGTCCTAGCGAGAAGGCGAGATTGCCCGTAAAGGCGCTCGTCAGGCGCGGCACGTAGGATGCGGCGTAGAAGGCGATGTGGCCCACGGCGAAGATGCAGGCGAGGATGGACAGCTGTCGACGGATGGGCATGAGGTGGGTGCGCAGGGGGTTCTTCTCGCCGAGCACGCCCACGAACATCACGATGGAGAACAGCAGAAACGCCAGGGCGCACCGCTGCATGAGCGGCTGGAAGTACGACCATACCTCGTTGCGCACGCCGGTGGCCGACCCCCAGAAGTACAGCCCGAGAAGCGCGACGGCACCCAAGTAGAAGGGCACGGGGTATTTCTTGAGGGGCTTGGCGCACAGCCAGACCAGCGCGAAGGAAACGACAAGGGCGATGACAAATCTCATAAGGCCTCCTCGGGTCGTTCGATCGGGATCGAACTTTTCTCTTCTGATTGTCACAGTAGCATAGGGTGGGTTGCCGTGTCAGCAAAACATTTGTCATTTCTGGCGGCGTGATTTCGAGTAGTTGCAAACTGCGGGGCGTTCTGAAGATGCTTACCTCTTTTTAGTCGGGAGTGATTTTCGCGACTCTCCTCCAGGTGATCGAACTGTGACCCTTTCATGAACCTCGCTAATGTCGCGAAGAATACTCTTCCAGTCTGTATAATCCCACGTAGAGGCGGGCACCGGACAGATTCACCCCCCTCCCTCCCGATTTGCCCGGTGCCTCGCCTGTCTTGTTTCAAACCCTGTCTTTTCTCTAGACGAACTTCAGTCGTTTTCTTGTTTATGCAATCCCATCTTACTTCTGGCAGGTAAAAGCGCTTAGGCATCTGCGATGCTCGTGCAATCTTCCATGAGGATTGGCTTTGGGCATTCCCGCAAGCCAAAGGGATCGTCAGTCGAAGTACTGCTCGTGCCAGATGAGGAAGCAGTAGGCCGACCAGATCTTCTTCATATGGGAGCGGGCGCCGTGCTGGTGCTCGTCAAGTAGTGCATTCAAGCGGTCGGTGCGGAAGAAACGACGGGCACGCTCGCCGTTCAGTATCTCGCGCACCTGGGAACGCCAGGGCTCTTCCTGCAGCCACTGGGCGAGCGGGGTGACGAAGCCCTGCTTGGGCATGGCGGCCGTGGCTTGCGGCAGCGTGCGGGCTGCGGCGGCGCGCAGGGCGATTTTCGTCTCGCGGCGTCCGACGCGCTGGGAGGCGGGCAGCGTGCTTGCCAGGGCGAACACCTCGCGATCGAGGAAGGGAACGCGCAGCTCCAGCGACGACGCCATGGACATTTTGTCCGCTTTCAGCAAAATGTCTTGCTGCATCCACGTGAGGATGTCGGCGGTCTGCATGGCGGTGATTTCATCCGCCTCGATTTCCGCGAAGAGGGGCGCCGCAAGTTCCCAAGGAGTCGGAGCCGCGGCGCAGCGCGCGCCCAGCTCGGGCGCCAGAAGATCGAGCGCCTCGGCCCATGGGAAGTTGTATTCCAGGCGGATATAACGCTCGGGAAGCGGGTGCGCTCCGCGCATGAGGAAGCGCCGCCCGTGGGTGCCTTCGGGCAGGTGCCGGGCTGCGGCGGCCAGGGCGCGGCGGGCGGGCGCGGGCACCGTCATGTAAGGCGCAAAGGCAAGGCACTCCTGGTAGTAGGGGTAGCCGCCGAACAGCTCGTCGGCCCCTTCGCCCGACAACACCACCTTCACCGACTCGGCCGCCATCGCGCACAGGTGGTACAGCGGCACCGCCGAGGGATTCGGCAGGGGCTCGTCCATGGCGTACTGCACGGCGGGCACCGAGGCGAAGAACTGCTCGGCGTCGAGAATGCGCCCCTCGTTCGGCAACCCTGTGGCCCGGGCGAAGGTTGCGGCGGCTTCCAATTCCGAAAAGCGCCCCTCGCCCCAGCCGATGGTGAACGTGCGCGCCTCCATGATGCGGGCGGTCTCCCGGGCCACGAGGCTGGAATCCACCCCGGCCGAGAGGAAGCAGCCTACATCCACGTCGGCGATGGCGTGGGCCGTCACCGACTCCCGTAAGGCAGCCTCGATGGCCTCGGTGCTCTCCTTTAGACTGCGTCCCGCGTCGGGGGCGAAGCGCGGGACGAACCAGCGGCCGCGTTCCGCGCGCCCGTTGCGCCAGCGCAGCCAATGGCCGGCGGGCAACTTGCGAACGCCTTCGAAGAGGGTCTCCTCGTCGGGCAGGTATTCCATGCACAGCCAGTGGGCGAGCCGCCGCTCGTTCAGGCTCCGGCGTGCGTTCGGGTGCGCGAGAAGCCCCTTGATCTCCGAGCCGAACAGGATGCGGCCGCCTTCCACGGCGTAGTAGAGCGGCTTGATGCCGAAGGCGTCCCGGGCGCAGAAAAGCTCGCCCGTGGCGGTGTCGTACAGGGCGAAGGCGAACATGCCGCGCAGGCGGTCGAGCACTGCCTCGCCCCACTGCTCGAACCCGTGGAGCACCACTTCCGCATCGCCCTGGGTAGAGAAGGCGTGGCCCGCAGCGATCAGCTGCCGGCGCAGTTCCCGGTAGTTGTAGATCTCGCCGTTGAAGACGAGCACGAGCGAGCGATTCTCGTTGTAGAGGGGCTGGTTCGCCCCGGCGAGATCGATGATGGCCAGACGCCGGAAACCCAAGGCGGCCCGGCCGTCTTCGAAATACCCTTCCGAATCGGGCCCGCGATGGGCGATGGCATCGGCCATGGCGACGATGGCGGCGCGGTGGTCGTAGGTCTGGTCGTTCTCGTCGATAAAGCCGACAAAGCCGCACATAAGGGATCCTTCCTGAAAGCTCGTGTCGCAAAGCGCGGAAAACTTGCCAAGCTCCTGACCTGGTGATATCAAAGAAAACTGCAGGTCAAATGGCTAGTTTTGAAGTGACAAGTTTTTCGAGGTTTTCGACGGCCGGCCGGCACGCATGATGACGCAGTCGGCTAGTACGTCCAAGGCGTCTACCACGGGAAGTCCTGCCGCCCGCGTCACGCCGCCGAAGGCCAAAGACAGCTCGGTGCATCCGAGCACGACGCCGTCGCAGCCCGCAGCCCGCAAGGGAGCCGCCAGCCGCTCGAGTGCCGCCGCATCCACGGGCCGTCCTGCTTTCACTTCGTCGAAGATGACGCGGTTCACCTGCCCCTGGGTCGTCGCGTCCGGATAAAGGCAGTCCACGCCGAGCCGTGCGGCCTCGCGCCCGTACAGGTCGGCGGCCACGGTGCCGCTCGTGGCGAGCACGCCGATGCGCGCCAAGCCCACAGCGGATGCGGCGGCGGCAGTCTCGCGCACCATGTGGACGACGGGGATGCCCAAGGCGCCCTGCAGTTCGTCGAAGAAGCCGTGGGCCGTGTTGCAGGGCAGCGCCAGAAGATCGCAGCCGCAGGCTTCCAGAAGACGCCCATCCTCGATGAGCGCCTCGAGGGGAGAGCGGTCGCTTCGTCCCAGCAGAAACGCCGTGCGGTCGGGGATGGCCGTGTCGTTGAAGGCGAGGGTGCGCACGTGATCCTGGTCGCAGCGGGCCTCGGTGCGCTCGACGAGCCGCTGCAGGAAGTAGGCCGTGGCCGCAGGTCCAGTGCCGCCGAGCACGCCTACCAAGCGCCCGCTCACGATGCCGCTTTCGCACAGGCCGCCAGCCCGTCTGCCAACGGGAGCTCCGGCGAGGCGGAGGCAACATGCTCGTCGTCTTTGCCGGAGGCAGTCCCCTTCGTGCGGTGATCGGCTGTGGCCCCGGCGCCTTCCAAATCCTCCGCCGCCTTCTCCCGGGCCCGCTTATCCGCCATGGCGGCCCGGCAGGTCTTCCATTGGCGGAACGCGAAGACGAGGGGGTACAGGCGCCGGCGCAGGCTCTTCTCGGCCGGATAGTCCAGCGGATCGGCATCGCGGCCGAGCGCGTACAGCCCCCGCACCTCCCGACGCAGGGCGTCGTCGCGGATGTAGTCGAGCAGGATGGCCTTGGGCGCCACGGTGTAGAGCGACTCGCCCCGTGCCACCGTGAGCCCTTCGGGCAGGGGTCGGCCCAGCACGAGGTCGTCCATGAGCCAGCGGGCCACGTTGTCGCCGGCGGCGGTCACGTAGTAGTTGCTGCGACCCAGACGCGTGTTTATCTCGAAGAAACGGTGGCTGCCGTCGCGCGGGTCCACCTTGATGTCGAAGTTCGCGAAACCGGTGTAGCCCACGGCCTCCAGAAGGCGCGCGGCCTCGGCCACGATCGTCTCGTCGGTGCGGCTCACGATGGCGAGCGGGTTGCCCACGCCCATGGGCCGCATATCCTCCAAAAGCGTCTGGCCGAAAGAGGCGAAGCGCACCTTTCCGTCCCGATCGGAGTAGGTGGTGAGGATGCGCATGCTCGTGTCGTCGCCGGGGATCATCTCCTGGATGAGGAGCTTCCCCTCGTAGCGGCTGCTCTGCACGGCCGCAAGCGTCGCCCGAAGCTCCGCCGCGTCGCGCAGGAAGAAGACCTTCTGCTTGCCGGGGAAGTCGGCGTAGTGGTAGGCGGCCGAGGATGCGGGCTTCGCCACCACGGGGAAGGGGAAGGGAAGTGTCACGGTGGCCGGGTCGTCGCCGTCTGCGCTGGCGTCGAACACCACGGTGCGCGGCACGGGCACGCCGACTTCCGCGCACAGCTCATAGAAGCGATCCTTCTCGGTGAGTCGGTTCAGCAATTCCTCGCCAATGTAGGGGATGATGAAGGACTTCTCCAGCACGGCGCGGTTCTCGACGATGAGCCGCACGTACCAATCGCCGCAGCCGAGCAAAAGCAGCGGGCGGTTGCCGAAGCACTCGGCAGTGTTGGCCAAGGTGGAGAGGAGCACCGCCGGCCGCTCAAGGTGCGGCACCACGCGATTTACGAGGATGGAGGAGTCGCCGCACATGTGGCAGTCGGCCTGGGAAAGTACCAAGGGCACGATGCCGTAAGCTTCGTGGAAGGCCCGGGCGAGGCTGTAGGCGCCGATGTCTCCGCCGAGGATCACCGGCAGCACATCGGGGGCGTCCGTCTTCTCCATGAAACTCATCTCCTGAACATCGCTCGTTTTCGTTCAGGAGAAATGATAGGAAAGCCCTCCATTACGCTTCCCATAGCAAAAGCTGACGAAAGCGTAAGGAGGGCGTAACTTTTCCTTACGACGAGCCGCAGCGCGAGCCTGCTCGAAGAGGAGGGGCCTATCCCTCGACGAGTTGCTCCAGGGCGGCCAGCTTCACGCAGCAGGTGAAGACGTCCATGGCCTCTTCCAGCTCCTCCAGAGGCGGCAGCGACGGGGCGATGCGGATGTTGGAGTCGGCCGGATCGTCGCCGTAGGGCCAGGTGGCGCCGGCGCCCGTCATGACCACGCCCGCCTCCTTGGCGAGGGAGACGATGCGGCGCGCCGTGCCGGCCGGTCCCTCGAAGCTCACGAAGTAGCCGCCGCGCGGCGAGGTCCACGTGGCGATACCGGCCTCGGCAAGCTCTTCGGCCAGTTTCTTTTCGACGAGCTCGAACTTCGGGCCCATGAGGGCGCCGTGAGCGGCCATATGCTCGGGCAGGCGCGCGCCCTCTTCCAGGAAGCGGGCGTGACGCAACTGATTGAGCTTGTCGTGACCGATGGCCTGAACGCCCAAGTGCCGCTTGATCTCGGCTATATTGGCGGGGCTTGCGGCCAAAGCGGCCACGCCCGCGCCGGGGAAGGTGATCTTCGACGTGGAGCCGAACTTCAGATAGCGATCGGGGTTGCCCGCCTCACGGCAGGCCTCGGCGATATCGAGCACGATGTCCTGCTCGGCCGGATCGTCGGAGAAATGGTGCACGGCGTAGGCGTTGTCCCAGAAGATGCGGAAGTCGGGGGCGGCGCATTCCATGGCGGCGAGGCGGCGCACCGTCTCATCGGAGTAGGTGATGCCGGAGGGGTTCGAGTACTTCGGCACGCACCAGATGCCCTTGATGGTGTCGTCGGCGGCGACGAGGCGCTCCACTTCTTCCATATCGGGGCCGTCCTCGCAAAGGGGGACGGGAATCATCTCGATGCCGAGATCTTCGCAAATCGAGAAGTGCCGGTCATAGCCGGGAACCGGGCAGAGCCACTTCACTTCGGGCAAGCGCCCCCAGGGCGTACTTCCCAAGGCGCCGAACACCAGGTAGCGCACCATGGCGTCGTACATGGCCGTCAGGCTCGCATTGCCGAGCACGATGACGTTCTCTGGCTCATCGTCCAGAAGCGTTGCCATGAGCCGTTTCGCCTCGGGGATGCCGTCGAGCACGCCGTAGTTGCGGCAGTCGGTGCCGTCCTCGGCGGCAAGGTCGGCGGCGGAGTCCAGCACATCCAGCAGGGGCAGCGACAGTTCCAGCTGTGCGGCCGAAGGCTTCCCGCGGGCCATGTTCAGCTTGAGGCCCCGGGCCGCCATCTCGCCGTAGCGGGCGCGCACCTCGGCTAGCTCGGCCTCCAATTCCGCCTTGGACATCTCTGCGTAGCGCGGCATATCCCGTCCTTTCGCCGTAAAACTGCTCGTCTGCATAAGATACGGAGTGTCACTCCATCGCGGTAAAGTATAATCCCAAAGGTCAGTGAAACGACACGGAATATGGCGCTTCGCAAGAATGGCTGGCCATACGGTGTCGGTTTCGGCAGGGCGGCGTTGGGGGCTGGCCCGCTGGCGCCTCTTGCCGAAACCGACCCTGGGAGTTCCAAACGTGTTGCAAGGATTCTCGCGGAAGGGGAAACATGATCGAAAGCGATATGCAAGTCGTACTTGCCATGCTGCTCTACTTCGTCGTAGTAGTAGTCATCGGCTTTGTGTACGCCAAGCGCTCCAACTCGTCGTCCGAGGAGTACTTCCTCGGCGGCCGCGGCCTGGGACCGTGGCTCACGGCCCTGTCGGCCGAAGCGTCGGATATGTCGGGGTGGCTCCTCATGGGCCTGCCCGGCGTGGCCTACTTCACCGGCGCGTCGGATGCCATGTGGACGGCCATCGGCCTGGCCATCGGCACCTATCTGAACTGGAAGTTCGTGGCCAAACGCCTGCGCAAGTACTCCGAGAAGGCCGGCAACGCCATCACGGTGCCCGACTTCTTCTCCAACCGCTTCCATGACACGAAGCACATCCTCATGACCATCGCCGCGGTCATCATCCTTTTGTTCTTCACCATCTACACCGCCTCCTGCTTCGTCACCGTGGGCAAGCTGTTCGCGACGCTGTTCGGCTGGGACTACGGCGTGATGATGATCATCGGCGCCATCATCGTGTTCCTCTACACGTTCATGGGCGGCTATCTCTCGGTGTGCACCACCGATCTCGTGCAGGGCACGCTCATGTTTCTGGCCCTGGCCACGGTGTTTATCGGCTCCGTCACCGCTGCGGGCGGCGTTGAGAACACGGTGACCTTCCTGCAGAACATTCCCGGCTTCCTCTCCGGCACCGAGATTGCCACGCCCCTGCTCGATGAGGCGGGCAACCAGCTCATCGAGGGCAACGAGCCCATGTTCGGTCCGGCCGGCACCTACGGCATCATCACCATCGTGAGCGGCCTGGCATGGGGTCTCGGCTACTTCGGCATGCCCCAGGTGCTCATCCGCTTCATGTCCATTCGCCACTCCGACGAGATCAAGAAGTCGCGCATCATCGCCATGATCTGGCTCGTGGTCTCCCTGTCCTCAGCGGTGTGCATCGGCCTTATCGGCCGCGCGGTCATCCCGACCGAGTTCCTCACCCAGTCGGCGGCCGAGTCCGTGTTCATCGTGCTGTCGAAGATGCTGCTGCCGAGCTTCTTCTGCGGCCTGGTGGTCTCGGGTATCTTCGCGGCGGCCATGAGCTCCTCTTCCAGCTACCTGCTCATCTCCGGTTCCGCGGTGGCCACCAACATCTTCAAGGGCCTCATCAAGCGCGATGCCACCGACAACCAGGTCATGATCGTGGCCCGCATTACGCTGACGGTCATTCTGCTTCTGGGCATC
This sequence comes from Adlercreutzia equolifaciens DSM 19450, assembly GCF_000478885.1. Classification (NCBI taxonomy): domain Bacteria; kingdom Bacillati; phylum Actinomycetota; class Coriobacteriia; order Eggerthellales; family Eggerthellaceae; genus Adlercreutzia; species Adlercreutzia equolifaciens. Next base: position 1,881,881 of record NC_022567.1, on the reverse strand, counting down.
TTCTTGGCCATGGATCAGAACTCCTCCATCTTCGACATCGTGTCCTACGCCTGGGCCGGCTTCGGCGCGTCCTTCGGCCCGCTCATGCTGTGCTCGCTGTATTGGCGCCGCACAACGCTGCCGGGCGCGGTGGCCGGTATGCTCACCGGTGCAGTGACGGTGGTGGCCTGGAAGAACCTCATTGCCCCGCTCGGCGGCTGGTTCGCCGTGTACGAGCTGCTCCCCGGCTTTTTGCTGGCGCTGCTCGTGATCGTGGTGGTCTCCAAGCTCACGCCTGAGCCCAGCAAGGAAGTCACCGACGACTTCGACACCTATATGGAGCTTGACGTGTAGATCGTCTCTCGTCCTGCCTTTGAGCCGCCTCCGGGCGGCTCTTTTGGTTCACGTTGCAAAAACTTCTGAAAAAATGGTCACAAACTCTAGTTCTGGGTTTCTCTTCTCCTCTCTTTGCGGCATATGGCGCTGTAGGATGAAGAATCAGTCGAGAGAATACACGAGAAACGATATTAGTTTTTGAAAGAAGATGCGGTAGGTTAGATTATTGCGGATTCGGAAAACCCAAAAGTCGCTTTTGTGGCCAATACCTCCAAAGTTTATGCAACGCAGATCCAAACGATTCTCCAACAGGGGCTGTTTGCGTGGCTTCGTGGTCGCGTTTCGGGCTACCATGCGAACGTCAACCGCGAGACAAGGAGAGCGATATGTTGAAGGCCATCGAGATCAAGCCCGACGTGTTCTGGGTGGGCGGCATCGATTGGAACGAGCGCAACTTCCACGGCTACACCACCGAGCGCGGAAGCACCTACAACGCCTATCTTATCCTCGACGAGAAGATCACGCTCATCGACACCTGCAAGAAGCCCTTCACCGGCGAGCTCATCGACCGCATCGCCGACATCATTGATCCTGCCTCCATCGACTATATCGTGTCGAACCACGTGGAAATGGATCATTCCGGCGGCCTTCCGGCTTTGGCTGAAATCGCCCCGACAGCCGCCATCGTCACCGGCGCGCCCAAGGGCGTCCAGGGGCTTCGCGCCCATTACGGGGACGGTCTTAACCTCGTGGGCGTGAAGACCGGCGACACCCTTAACATCGGCAAGCGCACGCTCGCCTTCGTGCAGACGCCCATGGTGCACTGGCCCGATTCCATGGTTACCTATGACGAGTTCGACGGCATCCTGTTCTCCAACGATGCCTTCGGCCAGCACTACGCCTCCTCGAAACGCTTCGATGACGAGGTGGGGCTGCCGGAGGTGCTCGTTCAGGCGCAGAAGTACTACGCCAACATCGTCATGCCCTACGGCAAGAATGTGGAAGCGGCCCTAAAGGCGCTCTCCGGTCTTGCCTTCGATATGATCGCCCCGGCCCACGGCATCATCTGGCGCAGCCATGTGCCGGAGATCTTGGAGATGTACGAGAAGTGGAGCAGCGGCATCCCCGAGGAGTACGCGCTCGTGGTCTACGATTCCATGTGGCACACCACCGAGGCCATGGCCACGGAGATCACCGAGGCCTTCATCGAGATGGGCATTCCCGCGCGCTTGCTCGATCTGAAGGTGAACCACATCTCCGATATCATGGCTGAGGTGCTGGATGCGCGCTACATCGCCGTGGGTTCGCCGACGCTCAACAAGACGATGATGCCCACGGTGGCGTCGTTTCTCTGCTACATGCGCGGTTTGGCGCCGGCCGGGCGCGTCGGCATTCCCTTCGGCAGCTACGGCTGGGCGCCCATGGGCCCCAACGAGGTGTACCAGGCCCTGGAGAGCTGCAAGTTCACCCTGCCGGAGGCTCCGCTTACCCACCAATGGGTGGAAGATGAGGAGGGCCTGAATGCCCTGCACGACGCTATTGTCGACTATGTGAGCCTCTTCCACGGGAAGGCTTAAAGACCGGCACGAAAAAGGGGCTCCCGTCGGGAGCCCCTTCGCTAGCTGGCAGATGCGCCCTAGTAGCGCGTGTAGATCATGCCGGAATGCACGGCGGAGATCTTCACGACGTCGCCGGTGCGCGGCGCGTGGATCATCTGGCCGTCGCCGATGTAGATACCGCAGTGGTGATCGTTGCAGCAGATGTCGCCCGGCTTGGGGTTCGAGACGCGCGTGTAGCCCATGAAGCTGGCGGCGGTGCCCAAGCGGCTGTGGCGGCCGAGCAGGCAGTAGCTCACCAGGCCGGAGCAGTCGTAGGAATCCGGCCCCACGGCGCCCCAGGAATAGGGCTTGCCCAGCTCGCCGTAGGCGCGATCGACGGCCGTGCCGCCAACGGTCTGGGGCTTCGAGTTGTTCGACGAGCCGCCGCCGGAGCTGCCGGAGCCACCGCTCGAGCTGCCGCCGGAATTTCCGCCGGAGCCAGATCCGCCACCCGAATTTCCTCCGGAGTTGCTCTGCTGCTGACGGCGCTCTTCCTCCTCGGCCTGGCGACGGGCCTCTTCTTCAGCGGCCTGGGCGGCGGCGAGTGCCGCGGCCTCGCGGGCCGCCTCTTCCTCGGCGAGCAGCTGGGCCGCTTCCTCGGACAGGGAGTTGTAGGTGTCCTGCATCTGGGAGACGAGGCTCTCGGCCTCTTTCTTGACGGCCTCGGCCTCCTCGGCCTTCTGGGCGGCGACGTTGCGCTGCTCCTCGTAGACGGCCTTCTCAGATTCCACCTCGGAGCGCAGGGTCTTGGTTTCCTCCACCATGTCGGCGTCGTTCTGGTTCATATCGTTCAGGAGGTCCCAGTTCGAGGCGAAGGCCTGGAACGTGGTGGCTCCCAGAAGAAGATCGAGGAACGTAGACGAGCCGGAACGGTACATGGAGCGGGCGCGGTTGCCGAGCTTGTCCTGCAGCTCGCTGATGCGCGAGGAAGCGGAATCGATGCGACCCTGAGCCTCGTCCATGCGGGCCTGGGCATCGTCGCGCTCGGTTTCAGCCGCATAGAGGGAGACCTCGGCGCGGTCGAGCTTCTCCTGCATGGCGTTGAGCTTCTCAAGTGCCGCGTTGGCCTCGGCCTGCTTCTCGGCGGCCGTGACGGCGTGGGCTTTGGCGGGCATGAGCGGGGGCAGGCACAGCGAGATGCCGAAAGCGGCCGCTCCGCCGACGAAGGCGCGTCTGCTGAAGGGACGTGTATGCTCACTCATATAAAAGTATCCTCCTGGTTGAGCATCTAGTGCGTTGGGGCAAACTAGTTTCATATCATAGCACGGATGGCGCCTCTTCACGACCCCCACAGAAGGGATTCACAAGCCGACCTCAGCCCATCCGCGCGGGAATTCGCGCCGTTCGCGGCCGAAAAAAATCATGAGTGAGGGAGGATTTCCATACCTTGGGGGAGAGGTGCGCTTTCTCATCCAACATATGGTGTCCAAGTGTCTCTATATATAGTAAGAAGAAAGCGCGGTTGCCGAGTTCCTCGTTCGAGGTTGGGGAGGAATCGTGGAGACACGCCCGGGGGCGTGTAAATGGTTGACACGCTTGTTGCCGTAGCGTATTATTCCGTTCGCTCGCTTTTCGCGGAACAACGCGAAAGACGGGTGGCAGCTTGAAAAGTACACATGAATTAAGCGCCGAAATGGGCGTGTGCCCGAGTGGTTAAAGGGGACGGGCTGTAAACCCGTTGGTTATGCCTACCTAGGTTCGAATCCTAGCGCGCCCACCATTTCTGCCTGTGTAGCTCAGTCGGTAGAGCACTTCGTTGGTAACGAAGAGGTCACCGGTTCAAGTCCGGTCGCAGGCTCCACTTGGCGGTGTAGCTCAGTTGGTCAGAGCACACGGTTCATACCCGTGGCGTCACTGGTTCAAATCCAGTCACCGCTACCATTTAGATTTACCGCGTCCTTTCTGGGCGCGTTTATTTTGTTGCAATTCGTTTCGCAATCACCCTTGAAGGAGGATGAAACATGGCTAAGGAGAAGTTCGAGCGCTCGAAGCCGCATGTTAACATCGGCACCATCGGTCACGTCGACCACGGTAAGACGACGCTGACGGCCGCCATCTCCAAGACTCTGTCCGAGAACGACGGCTCCCACGGCACGGCGCACGCTGACTTCACTGCCTTCGACATGATCGACAAGGCCCCCGAGGAGCGCGAGCGCGGCATCACCATCTCCATCGCTCACATCGAGTACGAGACCGATACCCGTCACTACGCTCACGTCGACTGCCCCGGTCACGCCGACTACGTGAAGAACATGATCACCGGTGCGGCCCAGATGGACGGCGCCATCCTGGTTATCGCTGCTACCGACGGCCCCATGGCCCAGACTCGCGAGCACATCCTGCTCGCCCGTCAGGTGGGCGTGCCCTACATCGTGGTCTTCCTGAACAAGTGCGACATGGTCGACGACGAGGAGCTCATCGAGCTCGTCGAGATGGAAGTTCGCGAGCTGCTCGACAGCTACGAGTTCCCGGGCGACGACACCCCGATCATCCGCGGCTCCGCTCTGAAGGCCCTGGAGGGCGACAAGGAGTGGCAGGAGAAGGTTTGGGAGCTCATGGAGGCTGTGGACTCCTACATCCCGACCCCCGACCGCGACGTCGACAAGCCGTTCCTGATGGCTGTCGAGGACACCATGACCATCACCGGCCGCGGCACCGTTGCCACCGGCCGTGTGGAGCGCGGCGTGCTCCATGTGAACGACCCGCTGGAGATCGTGGGTATCCGCGAGACCCAGAACACCGTTTGCACCGGCATCGAGATGTTCCGCAAGCTGCTCGATGAGGCCCAGGCCGGCGACAACATCGGCTGCCTGCTGCGCGGCATCAAGCGCGAGGAGATCGTCCGTGGCCAGGTTCTCTGCAAGCCCGGTTCCGTGACCCCGCACACCGAGTTCGAGGGCCAGGTCTACATCCTGACCAAGGAAGAGGGCGGCCGTCATACCCCGTTCTTCGATGGCTATCGTCCGCAGTTCTACTTCCGTACCACCGACATCACCGGTGTGGCGCACCTCCCCGAGGGCACCGAGATGGTTATGCCGGGCGACAACGTGACGATCAAGGGCGAGCTCATTCACCCCATCGCCATGGAAGAGGGCCTGAAGTTCGCTATCCGCGAGGGTGGCCGTACCGTGGGCTCTGGTCGCGTGACCAAGATCTTCAAGTAAGTCCTTCTTACTGAGTGATTTCGCGGGGCCTGTCTTTTGCGAGGCAGGCCCTGCCCCCTGCGCTTCATGTGTATGATCAACCCTGCGTTTCGCTTTATAGGTAAAAGGAGAATTCATGCGTACTCTGGTCACTCTGGCCTGCACTGAGTGCAAGCGCCGCAACTACACGACCAAGAAGAACAAGCAGAACAATCCTGACCGCATCGAGCTCAAGAAGTACTGCAAGTGGTGCAACGCCCACACGGTGCACAAAGAGACCCGATAAGAGGTTAAGGAAGAAACAGGCATAGGCCAGTAGCTCCAATTGGTAGAGCGGCGGTCTCCAAAACCGCATGTTGGGGGTTCGAGTCCCTCCTGGCCTGCCAGCTTGTTTTCGTGAGCAGCCTAGAGGCTGCTTTTTTGGCGATTAGACAAGAGACTTTCCATAAGGAATTCCATGGCAAAGAAATCCAAGACACAGAAGGCCAAGGCCTCCGCTGCCCGTCAGCAGCGCAAGGCCAACCGCGAGCTGGAAGAGCAGAACCCGACTTCCGTTGCCGAGGCGACGGAAGAGAAGAAGGGCGGCCTGTTCAAGAAGGGCTCCGAGGACAAGTCTGCGTCTTCCAACGATACCGCGAAGTCCTCCAAGAAGGACGACAAGCCGAAGAAGAAGCGCTTCCAGTTCTTCCGTGACGTGAAGTCCGAGATGAAGCGCGTGACGTGGCCGACCCGCACCGATGTGCTCCGCTGGAGCGGCGTCGTGGTGGTGGCCCTGCTGTTTTTCGGCATCTTCGTGGCGTTGCTGGATAACGTGATTATCACGCCGCTGCTCGTGTTCATCTCTGGGATTGGGGCGTAATCGATGGCTAAGAAATGGTACGTGCTGCACACCTACTCGGGCTACGAGAACAAGGTGAAGTCGAATCTCGAGCAGCGCATCGAGGCCATGGGTCTCGAGAACAACGTCTTCGGCATCGAGATCCCCACGGAGATGGTCACCGAGATCAAGGAGGGCGGCCGTCGCGTGGAGAGCGAGAAGAAGGTGTTCCCGGGCTACGTGCTCGTCCGCATGGAGCTGGACGACCGCAGCTGGGCCGCCGTTCGCAACACGCCGGGCGTTACCGGTTTCGTGGGTAGCCAGGGCAACCCCCAGGCGCTGACCCGCGACGAGTACAACAAGATCATGAAGCGCACGAGCCGCGAGGCTCCGAAGAAGACCTCCACGAACCTCGAGGTCGGCCAGTCGGTGAAGGTGACCCACGGTCCTCTCGCCGAGTTCGACGGCACGATTTCCGAGGTTATGCCCGATGCGGGCAAGGTCAAGGTCATGGTCTCCATCTTCGGCCGCGAGACCCCCGTCGAGCTTTCCTTCGACCAGGTGGCCAAGATCTAATTTTGCAAGCACTTTGACTCGATCGTCGTGCCCGCGTGGACCGGGGCTTCTCGCGGCCTTCGAGTTTTGAGTGATAGAGAAGTAAACGTCGATTCATCTGAAAGGTAGTCACAGATGGCTGACAAGAAAGTCACTGGATTTGTAAAGCTGCAAATCCCCGCCGGCGCTGCCAATCCGGCCCCGCCGGTAGGCCCGGCCCTTGGCGCCCAGGGCGTCAACATCATGCAGTTCTGCCAGGCGTTCAACGCCCAGACGCAGGACCAGGCCGGGACCATTATCCCGGTCGAGATCACGGTGTACGAGGACAAGTCCTTCACCTTCGTGTGCAAGACCCCGCCCGCGGCCGTGCTCATCAAGGAGAAGCTCGGCATTAAGAGCGGCGCCGCCATTCCGCAGATTCAGGTGGCCGGCACGCTGACCGAGGATCAGCTCCGCGAGATCGCCGAGATCAAGATGCCCGACCTGAACGCCAACGACATCGAGGCGGCCATGGAGATCGTGGCCGGCACCGCCCGCTCCATGGGTGTGCGCATCGAGGGCCGCGAGATGAAGAAGAAGTACGTGCCCAGCCGCAAGGTTGCCGCCATGCTTCAGGGCAAGGCCGTCGACTAAGTTTGATTCAACAGTGGAAGGGTGAGAAGCGCCCGCCATTACCACGAAAGGAAATGCAATGACTAAGCACGGAAAGAAGTACGTTGAGGCCGAGAAGCAGATTCCGGCCGAGCCGGTGAGCCCGCTCGCCGCTATGAAGCTGCTGAAGGAGATCTCCGTGGCCAACTTCGACGAGACGGTGACCGGCGACTTCCGCCTGGGCATCGATACCCGTCAGGCCGACCAGCAGCTGCGCGGCACCGTGAGCCTGCCCAACGGCTCCGGCAAGACCGTCCGCGTGGCCGTCTTCGCCGAGGGCGCCGCTGCCCAGGCCGCCGAGGAGGCCGGTGCCGACATCGTGGGCACCGACGAGCTCATGCAGCAGATTCAGGCCGGCGAGTTCAACTTCGACGCCGCTGTGGCCACGCCCGATCAGATGGGCAAGGTCGGCCGTCTCGGCAAGATCCTCGGCCCCCGCGGTCTCATGCCCAACCCGAAGCTCGGCACCGTCACCAACGATGTGGCGAAGGCCATCAAGGAGCTCAAGGGCGGCCGCGTGGAGTACCGCGCCGACCGTTACGGCATCGCGCACGTCGTCCTCGGCAAGGTGAGCTTCACCCCCGAGCAGCTCGCCGAGAACTACGGCGCTGTCTACGACGAGATCCTGCGCATGAAGCCCGCCGCGGCCAAGGGCAAGTACGTCAAGTCCATCACCGTGTCCGGCACCATGACTCCCGGTGTTTCCGTGGACTCCTCTGTGACCCGCGCCTACACCGAGTCCGCCGAGTAAATCGACGATTCTCTATCGAAGAGCAAGGGCCCCGCTTCGGCGGGGCCCTTTTGCGTTTACTCCCCGAAGAAGTCCTTGCTGATGCGGTCGTAGAAGGAGGCGCCGTCGGCGCGCAGGAGCGTGACGTCGAAGGGCGCGCACTGCACGTAGATCTTCCGCAGGGGCGCGTCGAACGGAACGATATCGCCGTCGACGAACAAGGTCGCCTCGCGGAACTCGTCGGTGTCGTCGAAGCCTACCTCGATAACGTCGCTGGCATCGGTGACCACGGCGCGGGAACGCAGGGTGTGGGGCGCAAGCGGCACGGCGATCATACCCTTGAAGCCGGGGGAGACCAAAGGGCCGCCGGCCGAGAGCGCGTAGGCCGTCGAGCCGGTGGCCGTGGAGACGACGAGGCCGTCGCCGCGCATGCGGGCCACGTCCACCCCCGAGACGTTCAGGGTCAGCTCGATGATGCGTCCCATGGCACCGCGGGTGATGGCCGCCTCGTTCAGGGCGAAGAACTGCCGTGCGCCGGAGAGCCCCCGGCCGTTGACGCCGAAGCGGCCCGGGACGGGCGTCCAGGGGGCGCCTTCGGTCTCCCCGGGCCTGCGAACCGAAGGAGGGGTGGCGGCGCTCGGCTTCGCGTTCACGTCGGGCCTGTCCCAGGCGGCGCCTTCTCCGGCCCCGTTCGCCTCCCCGTACGGATCGTGCTCGCCTTCGCAAACCACCTCGATGGAGAGAATGCTGCGGCGCTCGGCGCGCAAGTCGCCGGCCAGGGCCTCGGCCACCAGCGGCACCACGCCATCGGTATCGGCGTTGGCGAGAAACCCCAGCCGTCCGAAGTTGATGGGCAGGATGGGAACCTGGCGGTCATGGAGCAGGTGTACGGTATGCAGCACGGTGCCGTCGCCGCCGAGCACGACGACCAGCGCCAGCTGCCCGGGCAGCTGCGCGCGCACGTCACGGCGCCCTTGGTCGGTGCCAAGCGACGAGGAATCGACGAGCAGCGCCTCGATTCCCTGGCTCGTAAGATAGGCGGTGAGCAGCAGCGAGGCGTCAACAGCTTGCGGGTTGGAGTTATTGCGTACGACAAGTATGTGCATGGGGCTCTGCTTTCCGAGTTTGCTATGATGGATGAATTATACCGCTCATCATCGAAGAGTTCGCCCATGTCCGACAAGCTCCAACGAGCCCGTCATATACGCTCGAATCCGCCCGACCCGACGGATAGGAATGCTGCGCCCCGCAACAACCCGCGGGCGAACGCCGAGGCGCGCATTCCCGCCCGCGGTCGCCATCGCGGCGTGGACAAGACGCTTCTGCGTCCCCCGACCGACCCGGGCGCTACGGGGCTCATCCCCGTCGTCGGCTCCCATGCGGGCCTCGACCGCACCATCCCCGGCGCCACGTCCGAGGCGTCCATCCGCCAGCAGGAGGTGATCGTCGCCGAGGCCGCCGAGGCCGAGGCTGCGGGCCGTGGTGGCGCGAACGCCGGCGAGCTGTCGGCCGAATCGGTGGGGGCGAGCGCGGCCCTCATCTCCATCTGTGTCATCATCTCCCGCATCACCGGCTTCGCCCGCACCTGGGCCATGGCCTTCGCGTTGGGCTCCACCTTCGTCTCCAGCTCGTACCAGGTGGCCAACAACCTGCCGAACATGCTCTACGAGCTGGTCATGGGCGGCATGCTCATCACGGCGTTTCTACCGGTGTACCTCTCGGTGAAAAAGCAGCTCGGCGACAGGCGGGGCAACGAGTACGCATCGAATCTGCTCACCATCGTCGTGGTGCTGCTCGCTATCGTCTCGGTGCTCTGCATGGTGTTTGCCGGGCAGATCATCTACACCCAGAGCTTCTACTCGAACCAGGACGAGATGGCGCTGGCGGTGTTCTTCTTCCAGTTCTTCTCCATCCAGATTGTCTTCTACGGCGCCTCCTCCATTGTGTCGGGCCTTCTGAACGCGAACCGCGAATATTTTTGGTCCTCCTTCGCACCGGTGTTCAACAACCTCATCGTCATCGCCTCGTTCATCCTATACGCCGTCATCGCCCAGACCGATCAGAACCTGGCCTTTCTCGCCATCGCCATCGGCAACCCCCTCGGCGTCTTCGTGCAGATGGCCTTCCAGATTCCCGCGCTCAAGAAGGTGGGCATCCGCCTGCGCCCCCGCATCGACTGGCGCGATCCGGCGCTGGTCGACACGCTGCGCCTCGGCGCGCCCGCGGTGTTCGTCACGGTGTGCTCGTTCGCCACGGTGTCGGCCCAGAACGCCGCCTCCTACGTGTTCGCGGACAACGGCCCTTCGGTCATCGCCTACGCACGGCTGTGGTTCACGTTCCCGTACTCGTTCCTCGCAGTGCCCGTGACCACCACGCTGTTCACGGAGCTATCGGACATGCAGGCCGATGGGAACACCCGCGGTGTCATCGCGGGCATCATCGACGGCACGCGGCAGATTCTCTTCCTCATGATCCCCATGGCGCTCTACCTCATGGTGTTCGCGACACCGCTCGTGACGCTGTACCATATCGGCGCGTTCACCGCCGATGCCATAGGCCAGATCGCGAGCTATCTGGCCGTCATGGCCGTGGCGCTGCCGTTCTACGGGGTGAACGCCTACTTGAACAAGATATTCAGCTCCATTCGGCGCATGGGAGTCTTCTCGGTCATCAACTTTGCGGCGGTGGCGGCCCAGGTGGCAGTCACGCTGGGGGCGGCCTGGGCTTACCAGCAGGGACTGGACGTCACGTTGGAGTCCATTGCGGCCTCGACCATCGTCTCCTACGTTATCGGCGACGTAATCGCCTTCGCGTACCTGCGGCTGCATTTCGGGCCCATGGGGCTCGGCGCGGTGATGCGCTCGTTTATCGTGGCGCTCGCCCTGGGCGGCGCCGGAGCCGTGGTGGGCTACGGGGTGCTCGTGGGGCTCACGCTCGGCTTCGGGCCCATGGACGGCAGCGTCGTCCGCGCCTTCGCCTACGTGGTTGCCGGCGGGTGCGCGGCCCTCGTCGTGACGTTCGGCCCCGCCGTGCGCGGCGATTGGCCCGAGGCGTCCTTCATTTCGGGCGCCGTCCGCAAAGTCGCCCGGAAGCTGAGGCGATAACGCGACGCGTCCGCGCGCACGGTGCGCGCCGTGCGAGGTCGCAGGGCCTCGGGCAGATAAGATCAGCAAGCAGAAAGCGTGATTCCATGGCAGTGAAGTTGAAGTCCCCGGCTCAGATCGAGGCCATGAAGGAGGCGGGCCGCGTGTCGGCGCTGGCGCTGCGGCGCGTGGGCGAGGCGGTCGAGTCCGGCATCACCACGGCCGAGCTGGACGCCATCGCCGAGAAGGTCATCCGCGCCGAGGGCGGCGTTCCGTCCTTCAAGGGCTACGGCGGCTTTCCCGGCTCCATCTGCGCCTCGGTGAACGACGCCGTGGTGCACGGCATTCCCTCGAGGAAGCTCGTCCTGCGCGAGGGCGACCTCATCTCCATCGACACCGGGGCCATCGTGGACGGCTGGGTGGGCGACAACGCCTGGACGTATCCGGTGGGCACGGTGGCACCCGAGGTGCAGCGCCTGCTGGAGGTGGGGGAGCGCTGCATGTGGGAGGGGCTCGACAACGCGCGTCCCACCAAGCGCCTCGGCGACATCGGGCACGCGGTGCAGTCGCTGGCCGAGGCGGCCGGCTACTCGGTGGTGCGCGACTACGTGGGCCACGGCATCGGACGCGAGATGCACGAGGATCCGAACGTCCCGAACTTCGGGCGTCGCCGCACGGGGCTGAAGCTTCTGCCGGGCATGGTGCTCGCTATCGAGCCTATGGTGAACATGGGTACCCGCAAGGTGAAGCAATGCTCTGACGGCTGGCTCGTGCGCACCCGCGACGGGAAGCCCTCGGTGCACTTCGAGAAAACCGTCGCCATCACCGAAGACGGCCCGGTCGTCCTCACCACCGAGGAAGGCCATCCGCGCCCCGTGTAGGCTCTACGCTCCCTTGCGTTCGTTGGCGGCTTCCACGAAGGCGGCGAAGAGGGGATGGGGTTTGCCGGGACGGCTCTTGAACTCGGGGTGGCCCTGGCTGGCGACGAAGAAGGGATGGTCGGGCAGCTCGATCATCTCCACGAGGCGCTCGTCGGGGGAGAGGCCCGAAATCACGAGGCCGCCTCCCACAAGCGCGTCGCGGTAGGCGTTGTTCACCTCGAAGCGATGGCGGTGCCGCTCGTAGACGATGGGTTCGCCGTAGGCCGCCGCCGCGCGGGTGCCGGGCACCACCTTGCAGGGGTAGGCGCCCAGGCGCATGGTGCCGCCCTTTTCTTCCACGTCCTCCTGTTCGGGCATCAGATCGATGACGAAGGGCGTGCCCGCGGGCGCCGCGTCGGCGAACTCGGCGGAAGTGGCGCCGTCCAAGCCGCACACGTCGCGGGCAAAGGAGCAGACGGCCGCCTGCAGCCCCAGGCAGATGCCCAGAAACGGCACGTTGTTCTCGCGGGCGTAGCGGGCCGCGGCGATCTTGCCCTCGAAGGCGCGGGCGCCGAAGCCGCCGGGCACGAGGATGCCGTCCATGGCGCCGAGCACTTTCTCAGCGTTCTTGTCGGTGAGCTCCTCGCCATCTATGAGGTGCACGTTCACGTGGCGCCCTGCCGCGATGCCGGCGGCCACGAGCGCCTCGTTGATGGAGAGGTAGGCGTCGGGCAGGCTCACGTACTTGCCCACCACGGCGATGTCCAGCTCGCCTGCGCAGGCGTCCTTCGCCTTCAGGAAGGCCCGCCACGGGGCGAGCTTGATCTTGCGGGGCGCCAGGCCCATCTTCGCCAGGGCCGAGATGTCGAATCCCTGCTCGTAGAGGCTGATGGGCACCTCGTAGATGGAGGGGGCATCGGGGCAGGCGAGCACGTCGTCGGTGTCCACGTCGCAGAACAGCGCGATTTTCTCGCGCACCCCATCGGTGATCTCGTGGTCGGATCGGCACACGATGAAGTCCGGCTGCACGCCCAAGCTGCGCAGCTCCTTTACCGAGTGCTGGGTGGGCTTCGTCTTCACCTCGTGGGCTGCGGCGATGTACGGCACGAGCGTCACGTGGACGAACAGCACGTTGCCCGGCCCCATCTCCTTCTTGAACTGGCGCGCCGCCTCGATGAAGGGCAGGCCCTCGATGTCGCCGATGGTGCCGCCGATTTCCGAGATGACGATGTCGGCGCCGGACTGCTCGGCCGCGCGGCGGATCCGCTCCTTGATGGCCTCGGTCACGTGCGGGATGACCTGCACGGTGCCGCCGAGGAAGTCGCCGCGCCGCTCGCGGGCGATGAGCGTCTGGTAGATGGAGCCTTGGGTGAAGTTGCTCTCGCGGGAGAGGTTCTCGTCGATGAATCGCTCGTAGTGGCCCAGGTCCAAATCTCCCTCGTGGCCGTCTTCGGTGACGAATACCTCGCCGTGCTGAAACGGGCTCATGGTGCCCGGATCCACGTTCAGGTACGGGTCCATCTTCTGCATGGTCACCTTATAGCCGCGCGCCTTCAGAAGCTGGCCGAGGGACGCGGCGGTGATGCCTTTGCCAAGCGACGAGACAACGCCGCCGGTAACGAAGATGTGCTTGGCCATGCCGGCCTCCTTCCGCCGCAGGCTCGCGCCCGGGCATGAAACATGCGCCTCGAAGCCGTGCGCCCGCGCGACTTCCCAACGCTTAACCAGCCTACGCCCCCAATGTTTCCGACATGAAACGCGCCGACGTTGTAACGCGTTCGAAACACGAGTCGGGAGCACCGGGGCAACGGGCGGCCAGTGAGGGAGGCGCAGATGGGCGCGCGCCATCCGGTCGCGCATCCTATAACGGGCCGACAACGGCGTGCCTTCCGCGCAGTGACGGTTCGCGGGCGCGTTGCGCTTTGCTGCGGGGTCATCTTTAGACTGGGCGTCAACGCAGTTTCCAAGAGAAAGGACGCGCTTATGTCTACGCTGCTCGTTTTGGGCTATCCCACCGAGGAGAAGGCCAAGGAGGCCTATCAGGAGGTGCTGAGCCTCGGCGACGATTTCATCGTGAACCTCCAGTCGGTGGCCGTGGTCGCCCGCCGCGACAACGACAAGTTCGACGTGGTCACGCCGGGCCAGCCCATCGGCAACTCCACCGTGTGGGGTCTGTTCTGGGGCATGCTGTTCGGGCTCATCTTTCTCATCCCCTTCTGGGGCGCCGCCATCGGCGCGGGCCTGGGCGCGCTCACGGGCTTCTTCGTGAAGCGCGGCGTGGACGAGGACTTCCAGGACCGTGTGCGCAACCTGCTGACCCAGAAGGACGAGGCGGCCGTGTTCATGGTGGTCAGCTCCATGACCGAGGACAAGTTCGCCGAGGCCATGCGCCCCTTCGGCGGCGACATCCTGCAGACCTCGCTGTCCATCAAGGACGAGGAAGAGCTCAAGTGCGAGCTCGGCAAGTGCTAGCGTTTGTCGCGACTGAGCTCTTTAAGGGCCCCCATCGGGGCCCTTTTCTATGGCTAGCAACTGCGAAAGCGCCCGTAAGGTCCATGGCGGTCTCGTGGCACGCAAAACGGCCGCGCCCCTGGAGCGGAGGGGCGCGGCCGCGTGGGGAGGCAGGTTGCTTTCGGGGCGCGGGACATGGGGTCGCCCGCGGCGCCGAGCGCGAAACTGCCCGCGAAGCCGTCCGAAGTCGGGGCTACTTCGCGAGATGCTGACCGAGGAGCCAGCCGAAGGTGACGCAGCGGCCCAGGGAGATGCCCGGGATGGTCACCTCGTTGTAGTCGATGCCGAACAGGCCACCGGCGTTGTTGCCCACGGCGTACAGCCCGGGGATGACCTCGCCGGCTGCGGTGAGGCACTCGGAATCGGCGTTCGTGGTGAGGCCTCCAACACTTACGCCGAGTTCCACGTTCATGCGCAGGCCGTAGAAGGGCGGCTGCTCGATCTTCGCCATAAGCTCGGGGCGTTTGCCGAAGTCGGTGTCGCCCGCGTCGACGAGCTCGTTGTAGCGCTTCACTGTGGCGAGGAAGGTGTCCGTGGCTTCGGGGGCAAGGCCCATGGCGCCGGCTAGCTCTTCCAAGCTATCGGCCTGTACGAGCAGGCCGCTCTCGATTTCCCAGGAGAACGCGAGCTCCTCCTCGCCTTCCGGCGTCCACGGATCCTGGATGCGCCGGCCGTCCTGATCCCAACTCATGCCGCCAGCATAGGGCATCTGGGCTGGCAGCTCCTCTCGCCACTTATCGTCCCAAATGGCCCATGAGGCGCCCGCGGGCTGAATCAGTTGCGCGTTGCCACCGCCGGTGTAACCCGTGTCCTCGTTGACATAGCGCTGGCCCAGGTTGTTCACGCGCAGGTAGGAATAGGCGTAGGCCATGAAGGTCATGAGGGGATGCGGCCCGGGTTGCATTGCGGCGCCGGCCCATAGTCCTATCTTGTGGCCGTCGCCGGTGCCGGTGCTCTCATTGATGAAGAAGTCGGGATCGAAGCTGTCGAAATCCCAGGCAGTGTAGTAGTCCAGCATCTCGGGGTCCGCTGCGTAGTCGCCGGCGGCCAGCACGACGCCCTTGGCGGTGTTCACCTGGAGGTAGCCGTCCTTGCCCTTGCACACGGCGCCGGTCACGCGACCGTCTTCGGTGAGAAGCTGTACAGCCTCGGTGAGATTGCGGTATTCGCCGCCGCCGTCCACCACCTCCTGCTGGAGGTTTGCGATCATGGCCTTCGTGGCCGCGTACCAATCTCCGTCGTCAGTGACGGTGCCCTCGTCCGGCCACAGTTCCACGACGTGAACATAGTTCTTGAAGTGGTCGCTGTTGCTCTTCATGGCGATGACCTCGGGCACGAACCCGTAGCCGCGGGCCTTCTCGAGGTACCAGTCGCCGGCTGCGCCCGACTCGGTCATGAAACGATAGACTTTGTCGCCACGGCAACGATGGCAAGACTTCTCCATATGGTCACGCGCCACTTCGTAGACGTCCACGGGCTCGATGTCCTTTTCGGCCATGATGCTGGGGTTCACGAGGCCGTAGTCGAGGCCGATGTTGCGCGGGGCCTCGGCCTTCTCCACGAGGAGTACCTTTAGGCCGTGCTCGGTGCAGCTGCTTGCGGTGACGGCGCCGGCGATGCCCGAGCCGATGACGAGCACGTCGGTGTCAATGGTCTCGGTGATCTCGCTGGCGTCGATGGGCGTGGGAGCCGTGAGGAACGAGGGCTCCCCAGTGGCGGCGAGGCCGTCGTCGCTGGTTGCGGCGCCGGCCGACGAGGGAGACGGGGCTGCGCAGCCGCCTACCATGGCAGCGCCGGCCAGCCCGGCTCCGCCGAGGGCCGCCGCTTTGAAGAATCCGCGCCGCGAGAGCGCTGTATCGTTTCGGGTTTCGTGCATCGTGCTCATCCTCCCATATCCTTTCTCGTTGAGCGTAAGGGGCTTGCGCCGTTTTCAGCTTCGGAGCCTCCTTGCAAGGATCCGTGTCGCTTTGGCGCGGGTGCCTTCGTCATCCTATGGCGATCGCGGTTGGTCGCCCAGACCGCGAAACTGATGAAAATGTCGCTAACCGGGGTGTTCGGCCATCCCCACTTTTGGGTGAAATTGAGAAAGGGGAGGGGCGTTATCTGGCATAATGCCCCTGGAAGGAGGAACGTGGTGAACAACGCTTGGCAAACAGCGCGTGCAACACTGGCCATGCCCCTCGTGTGGGCCATGGCTCTGCTGTTCGCGGCCATGGAGACATCCTCGGCCTTTCCCGTGGGGGCGTTGCAGGCGCTCTCGGGAACGCCGGGGCCGCCGCTTACGGCCTTCGGGGGCCCGGAGCTGCTCTCGGTAGCCGCCTACGGGCTGCTGTTCGCGGCAGCACGACCTATCGGCAGCGCAATCGCTCATCCGTGGCTCTTCGCGGTGGCGCCCGCTGCCAATGTGCTCGGCATGCTGCTGTGCGCGGGTGCGTCGGACAGCGCTTACGGCATCGCTTCTGCGTGGATCGGCGTTACGTGCGTGCAGGGAGCCTCGGCGCTCCTTACCGTGATGGTGCTCGAGCTGCTGTGCTCCTGCTCGTCTCTGTGGGTTCTCCGTGCGGTGGTGGGCAGTGCGCTCGTCAACGCGCCGCTGGCCGCTATTGGGGATGGGGCGCCCTTCGGCGGAGCCATCGCGCTCCTCGTCGCCGGGTCGGCGGCTTTAGGGCTTTCCTATCGAGCGTGGAGGCGCGGTGCGTGGGCTCCCTGTGCGGACCCGGTGTTCAAGCGGATCGGTTCCTTCCCGCCCTCCCTCGTAGCGGGCCTGGCGGTGGTGTCCGCGGGCTTCGGCTTTCTCCAGCAGCTGCTCTACCAGCAGGACATCGAGGTGGTCGTCGGCGTCATCACGGGCACTAAGTTCGCCGCTGTGCTGCTGTTCGTGGCCGTGGCGGGGCTGCTCGGATCGGCTTTCGTCGCCATGCTGGCCAAGACGCTCATCACTTTCGCCACTGCGGCCTTTCTCGTGTTCCTCGCCCAGGGCGGCTACTCGCCCCTGTCGAGCGCCCTCATGTCCACGGGCTATTCCCTCTTCGAGATGACGACCTATCTGGTGCTGGCTGAGCTGGCTCTGTCCCTGCGCGTGCGGCCGCTGTCGCTGCTCGCGGCCTTCTATCTGATCGAGACCGTGGGCTATCTGGTGGGCTGCTCACTGGAAGCGGCCGCCGATGCCGGCGCCCTCGACGGGCGTATGGTGGCGGCGGTGCTGGCCCTGGCGCTGCTCGTGTGCGCCGTGTGGGTGTTCACCGAGAAGCACGTGAACGATCTGCTGTGGGGCCGTGGCGGCGAACCTGCGGCTGGGGTCGCCGCGCGGGAGCCGGAGGGCGGTGCGAGTGCGGAAGCCTTGGAGGCTGCGGGTATAGAATGTGACGCGGGCAGTGCAGTGTCCAGTGCGGAGGTCGGCGATGCGGAAGCAGTGCGCGATCCGGCGGCATCGGGCCCCTACGGCCAGGGCGTGACCCTCGTGGCCGAGCGGTTCCGGCTGTCGCCGCGGGAGACCGAGGTGCTGCGGCTGTTCGCCGCAGGTCGCTCTGCCGCCTTCATCGCGGAGTTGCAGTTCGTCACCACCAACACCGTGCGTTCTCACATCAAGCACATCTACGGAAAATGCGACGTCCATTCCCGCCAAGAGCTCATCACCCTCATAGAACGCGCTACCGATCGGTAGAGTGTCGGCGATCGGTCCGATAGTCGGCAAGTGCCCCCAACTCCGGGCGTTGCGCCGTCTGTGCAAAAGACGCGAACGCGATGATTTAACGGAGGCGAAACGAGGGCCTGCGCTATACTGGATCGGTCATCGACGCTGGCGGTTGCCGGTGCCCGTTTGCGGAGGCGCCGCCGCGGTCCCATTCATGCGAAGGAGTGTCGCCCTATGCGCGAAGGTTTCGACAACGACAAATACATCGAGTTGCAGGCGGAGCGCATCCGCGAGCGCATCAACCAGTTCGGTGGCAAGCTGTACCTGGAATTCGGCGGCAAGCTCTTCGACGACTACCATGCCTCCCGCGTGCTGCCCGGCTTCAAGCCTGACACGAAGATCTCCATGCTGCAGTCGATGAAGGACGAGGTGGAGATCGTCATCGCCATCAACGCCAACGATATCGAGCGCTCGAAGGTGCGCGGGGACTTGGGTATCACCTACGATGAGGACGTGCTGCGTCTCATGGACATCTTCCGCTCCATGGGATTCAAGGTGGGCTCGGTCGTCATCACTCGCTATGCCAACCAGCCCAACGCCGACCTGTTCCGCCGCCGCCTCACGGCCATGGGCATCACGAGCTATCTGCACTATCCCATTCCGGGGTACCCCAACGACATCGATCACATCGTTTCGGATGAGGGCTTCGGCAAGAACGAGTACATCGAGACCGAGCGCCCGCTCGTGGTGGTGACAGCCCCCGGTCCGGGCTCGGGCAAGATGGCCACCTGCCTCTCGCAGCTCTATCACGAGCACAAGCGCGGGGTCACCGCCGGCTATGCGAAGTACGAGACGTTCCCCATTTGGAATTTGCCGCTCACCCATCCGGTGAACATCGCCTATGAGGCGGCCACGGCCGATCTGGACGACGACAACATCATCGATCCCTTCCATCTGGAGGCCTATGGCGAGACCACGGTGAACTACAACCGCGACGTGGAGATCTTCCCGGTGCTGCGCGCCACGATGGAGCGCATCTCCGGCGCATGCCCGTACCAGTCGCCCACGGACATGGGCGTGAACATGGCGGGGCTCGCCATCTCCGATGACGCCGTGTGCCGCGAGGCGGGCAACAACGAGATCGTGCGCCGCTATTTCCAAACGGCCGAGGAGATCAAGCGCACGGGCGTGGGCGAGGCGGCCCTGAAGAAGATCGAGCTTTTGATGAACCAGGCGGGCATCAACCAGAACCTCTCGCCGGCCCGCTCCGCGGCGCTGCTGAAGGAGGAGACCACCGGAGGCCCCGCCGGCGCCATGGTGCTGCCCGACGGGCGCGTGGTCACGGGTAAGACGGGCAATTTGCTCGGCGCGGCGTCGGCTCTGCTCATGAATGCGCTCAAGGGTGTCTCGGGGGTCGACGACGAGCTGTACGTCATCTCCGACGACGTGCTTGAGCCCATCTGCCACTTGAAGACCGCCCATCTGCGCAGCCACAATCCGCGCCTGCACTCCGACGAGACGCTGCTGGCGCTGTCCATCTCCTCGGTGCACAACCCGCTGGCGGAGAGGCTCATCGACAACGTGGACAAGCTGCGCGGCTGCGACGCCTACTTCTCGGTCATCATTTCGGCGGCCGACGAGAAGCTCTACCGCACGCTCGGCATCAACGTGTGCTGCGAGCCGAAGTACGAGCAGCATCGCTACTACCACAAATAAGCCATGGAGCAGCTCTTCGCCGGGGGAGGCGCCCTGCAGGTGCCCTTCGGGGCCGACTTCTTCAGCGTCGCCGTGGGCGTTCTCACCGGGGCCATCTTCGCCTGCGATCGCAAGCTGGACATCGTGGGCACCATTGTGCTGGGGCTCGTGACGGCCTACGGCGGCGGCATCATCCGCGATCTGCTGCTGCAGGATCACGGGGTCTACTTCATGGAATATCCCGAGGTCATCCTCATATGCATCTGCCTGGCGGTGTTCGTGTTCTACTTCCGGGGGCTGTTTCGCCACACGGGCCAGGTGCTGTTCTTCGCCGACGCGCTTTCGGTGGCCCTGTTCGCTCTGGCCGGGGCCAACAAGGCCTTCGCTTGCGGGGAGGGCTTCGTGATGGTGGTCATTTTGGGCGCGCTTACCAGCGTGGGCGGCGGCGCTCTGCGCGATATCTCGGTGGGGGAGACGCCGGGCGTGTTCCAGCGCTCGAACTTCTACGCGGTGGCCGGATTCGGCGGCGCGTTCGTGTTCGCGGCCATGGCTTTCGCGAAGGCACCGCTTGTGCTGGCGGCGGCAGCCTGCGTGTTCACTGTGGTATTTCTGCGTTACCTGTCGGTGTACTACGATTGGAAGACCTCCGACGAGGCCGACCTCACGCCGAAGGTGGCCCGTGGCGCGCGAACGGCCAAGCACTTCTGCGCCGAGCTGTTTCGCCGCGCCACCCTGCATCGCAAGAAGGAGCCCGCTACCCGCGCCTCGTGGTTTCGCCATCGAAAGGATTAGCTTATGCAACCGCGCATTCTCATCGTGTACACGGGGGGCACCATCGGCATGACCGAGGATCTCTCCACCGGCGCGCTCGTGCCCTTCAGCTTCGATCATCTGATGAAGAACGTGCCGAAGATCGGGCGTCTCGGCTTTAACCTCGATCACGTGGAGATGGATCCGCCCATCGACTCCTCGAACATGAACCCGGCCTGCTGGGCCCGGATAGCGTCCGTGATCGCCGACCGCTACGAGGACTTCGACGGCTTCGTCGTGCTGCACGGCACCGACACCATGGCCTACACCGCCTCGGCGCTCTCGTTCATGCTGCCCGGTCTGGCCAAACCGGTGGTGCTCACGGGAAGCCAGCTGCCCATCGGCGAGATCCGCGAGGACGGCACCGAGAACCTCATCACGGCGCTGCAGATCGCCGCGGCCCGCACCGAGGCCGGCGCGCCCATGGTGCAGGAGGTGACCATCTCCTTCGGGCGCCATCTGTGGCGCGGCAACCGCGCGACGAAGGTCAGCTCCACGAACTTCGGCGCCTTCCAATCGTTCAATTATCCGCCCTTGGCCGACATGGACCTGCACATTGTGTTCCGCGAGCGCCTGCTCGCCCGGCCCGCTGCGGGAGGGACGCTGGCGCCGGCGCTTTCCATGGACGATGCGGTGTCGGTGGTGTTTCTGTATCCCGGCATCACCGAGGCGGTGCTGCGGCCCCAGCTGGAATCGAAGGCCGTGAAGGCCGTCGTGCTGCGCACGTTCGGCGCCGGCAACGCGCCCACCGAGTCGTGGTTCACCGAGCTTATCACCGATACGGTGCGCGCGGGAAAGGTGGTCGTGAACGTGACCCAGTGCCCTGCGGGCGGTGTGGAGGAGAAACGCTACGCCACCGGCGACGCTCTGGCGCGCTCCGGCGTCGTGTCCGGTTACGACATGACCTGCGAGGCGGCCCTCACCAAGCTCATGCACTTGTTCGGCCAGGGCCTCACGGCGGCCGAGGTGGCCGCCGCCGTGGCGCGCCCCCTCGCCGGGGAGATGACGGTCTAGATATTCATTTTGTCGCGGGGATGGGCGTGGGCGTATTCCTCGTGGAGGTGGGTGCGGTCGAGGTGCGTGTACACCTGCAGCGTGGACATGTCGGCGTGGCCCAGAATTTCCTGCAGCACGCGCAGATCGGCGCCGCCCTTCAGCATGTGGGTGGCAAACGAGTGGCGCAGGGTGTGGGGGTGCAGATCGTAGCGGCCGATGACGCGGCCGGCCTTGCGCGCCAGGTTGAAGACGCTCTGGCGCCCGAGGCGGCCGCCCCGCTGGTTCAGGAACACCGCAGCCAGAGCATCGGCGGTCGGGTTGGCGGCCGCGCGCGCGAGGGCCGGGCGCCCTTCGGCCAAATACCGGCGCAGCGCGCGCTCGGCCGCGCCGGCAATGGGCACGATGCGCTCCTTGGACCCCTTGCCGAACACGCGCAGGAAGCCGTCGTCGAAGTTGACGGCCTCCATATCGAGCCCCACGGCCTCGCTGGCGCGCAGCCCGCAGCCGTAGAGCACTTCCAGAAGCGCCCGGTCGCGCAAGTCGCTCGGCCGGGTGCCCACGAAGGCGTCCAGCATCTCGCCCACTTCCTCGATGGAAAGCACGTCCGGCAGCCGGTCGGCGGCCTTGGGAATGTCCACGGCGTCGGCCGGGTTCGCATCGGTGAGCCCCTCGCGCACGAGGAACCGGTGGTAGCCGCGCACGGCGGAGATGCGCCGGCGCACGGTGGTGACGGCGAGGTTCTGCTCCATGAGGCTGCGCTCGAAGGCGGCCACCTTCTCGCGGTCGATGTCGTCGAAGCCCTCCACGCCCTCGCCGTCGAGGAAGGCGAGGTAGTCCTCCAGATCGCGTCGGTAGGCCTCGGCCGTGCGCGGCGATGCCCCGCGCTCGATGCGCAGATGGGACAAGTACTCGTCCAGGGCGTTCTCTAATTCGAACACGGGGCTCCTTCTCTCGGGAGATCTTCCGACTTCTCGCTGCGCCTCCGGTCGGGGCGGCGCAGGACTCGGCGCAGGGTGCGCGGGCCTCATTGTAGCCGCTCAGCGCCCGTCTTGGCGCGCCTCTTCAAATCTCGTTCACAGGTGGCGCGTGCACGGGTACATGCCCCATCGCGCCCCACCATCCCCATGGGTCGGGCATATCTAGTGGCCATTGTGCGCAATACCTCAATACGAATACAAGATATGGGAAATACTCTCATTTTCCTTTGGTTACCCTTCCATATCTTGAGGATGACAAGTGGGGCGAAAATAGGGCAAAAGTGGGAGAAAATGTTGCGAAGTGGGGCATTGTGGGGTAATATGCGTGCTGTGGAAAACGACCGAGCGGGATTTCGAAACGCACTCCAAACGAAATCAAATCCCCCTCAAAACGCAGCACGGAAAGGAACACGTGGCCGCCACTGCCGACACCGAAGGGACAAGCGAGCTGCCCCAACATGGGGTAGATCTCAACGGCGAGTTCCATTTCAAGGTCGACGGCAAAGGTCGCATGGCCCTTCCCGCGAAGTTCCGCAAGGTTCTTTCCAAAGATCTCGTGGTGACGCCGGAGCTGACCAACGAGTGCGTGTACGTGTTCGAGACGCCCGATTTCAACGAATGGGTCGAGAAGCTGTTCATCGATCGGTTCGGCGAGTACAAGGAGTCCGACCGCGAGCACGTCAAGCTTCGCCGCGTGCTGAAGAGCCGCGCCCGCGATGTCGAGGTGGACGCCTCGGGGCGCATCATGCTGTCCCCGGAAGTGCGCGCCGCCGTCGGCATCGACAAGGAAGTCGTGGTCGTGGGCAACACGGGCCGCTTCGAGATCTGGGACGCTGACCGCTTCAAGGCCATGAGCGACGAAGTCGATCTGGGGCTGTTCTACAGCTAGGCGGAAAGCGAGCGAACCGTGACAAGCGAATACCGGCACATACCCGTTCTTCTCACCGAATGCATCGACGCCCTCGACCTTCCGGACCATCCGGTGTTCGTGGACGCCACGCTCGGCTTCGCGGGGCACTCCTTCGAGGCGGCCAAGCAATTGGGCCCAGGCGGCCTGCTCATCGGCATCGACCAGGACGAGGTGGCGCTCACCGAGGCCGCCGCGAAGCTGGAAACGATACCTGCGGGCGATCGTCCCGAACTCGCGCTTCTGCGCGGCAACTTCGGCGACCTCGATGAGCTGCTCGCGAGTTGCGAGATCCCCGGCATCGACGCGATACTGTTCGATCTGGGCGTCTCGTCGGTGCAGATAGACACGCAATCACGTGGCTTCTCCTTCAAGGAGAACGGCCCCCTCGACATGCGGATGGATCCGGGGAAACAAACCCTAACCGCAGAAGAGATCGTCAACACCTACAACGCAGCAGATCTCACTCGGATCATTCGCAGTTACTCGGACGAGAAGTGGGCGAGCCGCATCGCGGACTTCATCGTGAAGGCGCGGGCGGACGCTCCGATAACCGAGAGTGGTCAGCTGGTCGATGTGATCAAGGCGGCCATACCCGCCTCGGCGAGGCGCGCGGGGGGACATCCCGCCAAGCGCACCTTCCAAGCCCTTCGGATTGAAGTCAACTCGGAGCTGACCGTTCTGCGTCGCGGCCTTGATGCGGCGGTCCGCTGGCTCAATCCGGGCGGCATCATCGCGGTGATCAGCTACCACTCTTTGGAAGACCGCATCGTGAAGGACGCCTTCGCGGCATTCGCGAACCGATGCACCTGCCCGCCGGACATCCCGGTGTGCGTGTGCGGAAAGCAGCCGGTACTCGATCTTATCACCCGCAAGCCTCTGCTTCCGACGACAGAGGAAATCGAGCGGAACCCCCGCTCGCGCAGTGCCAAGCTGCGCGTGGCGCGCAAGCGCTAGGGGAGTCGCCCGACAAGAGAACAAAAGCAAGCCCGAGGACGCTGTCATCGGGCTTGTTAAGCCTTAATGGACGCTTGAGCCGCAGAATGAGTGAGGAGGGCCAAGATGAGCGCCGCATCATATTCGCGCACGTCGCGCCCTCGCACCGACCGCGTCTCTTACGGTCGCTCCTCCGCCGGACGCGCCGGCGCTGCCTCCAGCTACCGCGGCGCCCGCTACGTCTCCTCGTCTCTGGCCGAGGAACTCTCCTTCGAAGAGGCGCCCTCCATCTCGGTGGTGCCCGGTGCCGGTCGCCGCGCCCAGAGCGAGGGCATCTCGACGGCGGCGCTTTCCCTGGCGAAGGCCTGCGCCGTCATCTGCATCGTCATAGCGCTCATCGCCATGGCCCGCGTGGCCATCACCTCGGCTGCCGCTTCCTGCGCGCTGGAGACGCGCTCGCTGCAGACGAGCATCGAGACCGCCCGGGCCGAGGGCAACGAGCTTGAGGTGTCCCAGAGCGTGCTGGCGAACCCCTCGCGCATCAAGGCCCAGGCCACGGCCCTCGGCATGGCGGCCCCGGCCCCCGAATACAGCGAGCAGATCACGCTGGCTCCCGATATCGTCGCCACCGATGGCGCCGGCGGCCTGTCGCTGTCGGAGTCGGTGGCGCGCATGAAGGGGCTCTAATCCCATGGAACGCTACCGCTACCCCGACAAAAGCGGCCGCGGCGGCCGCGCCGATGCCTCGCGCACCGGGCGCGTCCGCGGACGCGCCTTCGACGAGCCCCGGCGCGCCTCCTCGCGCACGGGTCGGGCCTCGGCCTCCTCGCAGGGTCGTGGCTTTGCAGGCGGCAACCGGTCCGGCCGCCCCTCGGGGCGTGCGGGCGCCGCTCGTCCGGGCCGCCCAGGCGTGGGCGCCGCCATCGACGCGGCCATGCCGACGGTCTCCGGGCGCGCCAAGGTGCTGCTGCTGGCTTTCGCCGCCATAGCGGCCGTGTTCTTCCTGCGCTTGGTGTTTCTGCAGGTCATCGTATCGGATCAGTACTCGGCCATGGCCGAGGAGTCCCGCACGGTCAGCTTCGAGACGACGCCGCGCCGCGGCACCATCTACGACCGCAACGGCATCGTGCTGGCCACCTCGGTGGAGGCCACCACCATCTACGCGAACCCCGTGGAGGTGACCGATGCAGCGGCCGACGCGGCGTCTCTGGCCTCGGTGCTCGGGGGAGATGCGGCCGACTACCGCGAGCTTCTGTCCACTCCTTCCACCACCTTCGTCTACATCAAGCGCCAAGCCGACGTGGAAGTGGCCGATAAGGTCAAAGAACTGAAGCTGGACGGCGTCTACTTCATCGCCGATACCCGCCGCGAGTACCCCAACGGCTCCATCGGCGGCCAGGTCATCGGCTACTGCAACGTCGACGGCGAGGGCATCACCGGCCTCGAGCTGCAGTACAACGACATCCTTTCCGGCACGCCGGGCACCTACACCGCCGAGCGCGGCGAGCAGGGATTCCCCATTCCCGGCGGCGTGAAGGAGGAGACGCCGGCCGTCAACGGCCAGGACATCATGGTCTCCCTCGACATCAAGCTGCAGGACACCGTGGAACAGGCGCTCGCCGAGGGCGTGAAGGATCTGGAGACCGAGGAGGGCTCGTCCATCGTCATGGATGGCGCCACCGGCGAGATTTACGCCGCATGCTCGTTGCCCTACATGAACCCGGCCGACATGTCCTCGTCGCAGGTGGGCAGCGAATCGGTGAAGGCCATCACCCAGGCCTACGAGCCCGGGTCCACCTTCAAGTCCGTCTCGGCGCTCACCATCCTGGAGCGAGGCACCATGGGCCCCGAGGACACCATGTTCTGCCCGAGCTCCATCTCCGCCGACGACTACGACGTCTCCGACTCCCACGAGCGCGACGGCGAGACCTACTCGCTGCGCGAGATCCTGAACCACTCGTCGAACGTGGGC
Organism: Adlercreutzia equolifaciens DSM 19450; assembly: GCF_000478885.1. NCBI lineage: Bacteria > Bacillati > Actinomycetota > Coriobacteriia > Eggerthellales > Eggerthellaceae > Adlercreutzia > Adlercreutzia equolifaciens. The sequence continues at coordinate 1,855,691 of NC_022567.1, read as the reverse complement.
ATCTCGCTGGCCACGGAACAGGCGGGCTTCGACAAGCTTTACGACAACATCAAGCGCTTCCACTTCACCGAGCCCACCGGCGTGGACTATCCCGGCGAGGCGGGCGGCAACGTGCTCGACTTCGACAACTGGGCCAAGATCACCGGCTACAACGTGAGCTTCGGCCAGGGCATCGCGGTGACGCCGCTGCAGATGGTGCGCTTCTACAGCGCCATCGCCAACGACGGGACGCTCGTGACCCCGCACTTCCTCATCTCGAAGCCCCAGAGCGGGGAGGTGGCCGAATGGGAAAGCGCCGAGACGGGCGTCGATGAAACGGTGCTCGCCGATATGCGCTCGATGCTGCGCTCGGTGGTCACCGACGGCACGGGAGCCGCCGCCGACATCGAGGGCTACGAGGTCTGCGGCAAGACGTCCACGGCGGAAATCGCCTCGGAAGAGGGCGGCTACAAGAAGGAAGTTTATAACATCGGCTTCTGCGGCTTCATTGACAACTCGTCAAGCAATTTAGTTTGTTTTGTAGGAGCCAACGAGGTTTACGCCATGCGCCAGACCACGCAGATCTTCAACGATATAATGGAGAATGCTGTCAAGCAGTACAACATTACTTCGATGCCGTCGAATTAGAGGAACGATACCGTTATGACCAAGACCTGCTCAGAGCTCTTCCAAGGGATGGATTGCACCATCATCGGCAACGGGAACGAGGAGGTGGCAGGGCTGGCGTTCCGCAGCGACGAGGTTCGCCCGAACGATATGTTCTTCTGCATCGTCGGCACCGTCGTCGACGGCCACTCCTTCGCCCAGGACGCCATCGACCGTGGGGCCACCTCGCTGGTGGCCGAGCGCAAGGTGTACCTGGCCGACGCCACCGATGTCACCGAGGTCGTCGTCTCCGACTCGCGCAAGGCCATGGCCTACGCCTCGGCGAACTACTACGACAACCCCTCCCGGGCCTTCTCGCTCGTGGGCATCACGGGCACCAACGGCAAGACCACCACGACCTATCTGGTGGAGCACATCGCGAGCGTGGCCGGCAACCGCTGCGGCGTCATCGGCACCGTGGGCAACAAGATCGCCGGCGTCATGGAGCACGCCGAGCGTACCACGCCGGAATCGCCCGACCTGCAGAAGCTGTTCGCGCGGATGCGCGACGCCGGCTGCACGGTGGTGGCCATGGAGGTGAGCTCGCACGCGCTGGATCTGCGCCGCACCTGGGACACCGACTTCGCCGTGACGGCGTTCACGAACCTCACCCAGGACCACCTGGACTACCACCACACCTTCGACGACTATTTCGAGGCCAAGGCGCTTCTGTTCTCGAAGGACTACCCGGCCCGCCGCGTCATCTCCATCGACGGCTCCTGGGGGCGCGAGCTTTTGCGCCGCTGCACCGCCGCTGGTGACGAGGTCATCACCACGGGCTTCGACGTCTCCGCCCAGATCCATCCGGTGGAAGTCACCTACGAGGCCGCCCGCACCAAGGCGGTGCTCGAGGTGCGCGGGACGCGCATCGCGGTGGAGTACCCGCTCGTGGGGCGCTTCAACGTAGAGAACGTCATGACGGCCTTCGGCTGCGCGTTGGCCTTAGGGATTCCCACCCAGATCATCGCCGAGGCCCTGGCCACCATGCCGGCGGTTCCCGGCCGCCTGGAGCGCGTGCGCCCTGCGGTGGACGCGCCGGTGTCGGTGTACGTGGATTACGCCCACACCCCCGACGCGCTCACCAAGGCCATCGCCTCTATCAAGGAGCTCTCACACGGACGCACCATCGTCGTCTTCGGCTGCGGCGGCAACCGCGACGCCACCAAGCGTCCCATCATGGGAGCTGCGGCGCTGGCCGCCGACTACGCCGTGGTGACGAGCGACAACCCGCGTCATGAGGAGCCCGATGCCATCATCGCCGATATCGTGGCGGGTATGGAAGACGCCGAGCGCTTCACCGTGGAGCCCGATCGCCGTAGTGCCATCGCGGCCGCCATCGCGCTCGCACGCCCGGGCGATGCCATTCTCGTGGCCGGCAAGGGCCATGAGGATTACCAGCTCGTGGGCGATGAAGTGCTCTCCTTCGACGACCGCGTCGTGGCGGCCGAGGAGTTGGAGCGCGCCTTCGGCGGTGCGTGTTCGAACTAGGCGAAAGGACTCGGCGTGCGCCTCAACGCAAAACAAATCGCAGCATACACCGGCGGCCAGTTCCTTGTAGACCCCATCGACGCCAGCGCCCTCATGACGGGCATCACCTGGGATTCGCGGGAAGTGCGCCCGGGCTGGCTCTACGTGGCCCTGCCCGGCGAGCGCGTCGACGGCCACGCGTTCGTGGAAGCCGCCCTGCGCGCCGGCGCCGCGGGCGCGCTGGTCACCGATGCCCCCTCGCAGTCCTGCGCTCTTCTGGCCCGGGAGCTGGGGGCCGCCATCATCGAGGTGCCCAACACGGCCTCGGCCATCACCGATCTGGCCCGGGCCTGGCGCTCCCACTTGCGAGGCCGCGTCATCGGGCTGACGGGCTCGGTGGGCAAGACCACCACCAAGAACCTCACGCGCGATGTGTGCGCCGCCTACGGCAGCGTGGTGGCCACCAAGGCCAACCAGAACAACGAGCTGGGCGTTCCCCGCACGCTGCTCAATGCCGATCCCGAGACCGCCGTGGTGGTCGTCGAGATGGGCATGCGCGGCCGCGGGCAGATCGCCGAGCTGTGCGATTTCGTGCGGCCGGTGTGGGGCCTTATCACCAACGTGGGCGAGAGCCATATCGAGCTTCTGGGCAGCCGGGAGAACATCGCCCGGGCCAAGTCCGAGCTCTTCGAGGCGCTTCCCGCCGGCGTGGGCCGCGCCTTCGCCAACCTGGACGACGATTTCGCCACCTTCATGGCCGAACGCGGACGCCTGTCCGAGCGCTCCGTGGCCCTCTCCGGCTTCGCCGGGCATCCCGATACGGCCCTCCGCGAGGCGCTCGAGCGCGAGAGCGCCGCTTGCGATCAGGCGGTCTGGGCCGAGGACGTGTCGCTGGACGCCGAGGGCCGCCCCCGCTTCACCCTGTGCGCCCGCGATGCCGCCGACCACGACGACGGCGCCCTGTTCGCCACCGTGGAACGCGTGCCCTGCGCGCTCTCCCTCACCGGTGCCCATAACGTGGACAACGCCTGCGCCGCCGCCTCGGTGGGCTTCGCCTTGGGGCTCGATTTGGCCACCATCGCCGCCGCGCTGGGCGCGTCGGTGCCCGAGCCGGGCCGCCAGGAAATCATCGCCGCCCGCGGCGGCTTCACTGTCATCAACGACGCCTACAACGCGAGCCCCGATTCCATGCGCGCCTCGCTTGCGACCTTCGCCGCCACGGATGTGGCCGGCCGGCGCATCGCCGTGCTCGGCGACATGGGCGAGCTCGGCAGCTTCGCCCCCGCCTGCCACGAGGGCGTCGGCGCCGCTGCTGCCTCGCACTATCTCGATAAGCTCATCTGCATCGGCGAGCTGGCGCGGCATATCGCTGCAGGCGCCGAGGCCGCCGGCATGGACGCGGCGCGCATCAGCCGCGCCGACACCGTCGCCGACGTGCTGGAGGAGCTGGACGCGCTGCTCGAGCCGGGCGACGCCGTGCTCGTGAAGGCCTCGCACTTCATGGGCCTTACCCGTATCGTCGAAGGATTGGTCAACTGATGTTCTCTCTGTTCTCCGCCTACCCCACGTTCATGATCTTCCTCGGCGTGGCCATCGCCATGGTGATCACCATGGTGCTCATGCCCGCCTGGATCCGCTTTTTGAAGACGAGCCACATCGGCCAGCAGGTGCGCGCCGACGGCCCCCAGAGCCATCTGGTGAAGCAGGGAACCCCCACTATGGGCGGCGTCATCATGCTCATCGCCGTCATCGTCTTCACCCTGCTTGCCTCGGTGGGCGCCCCTACCGCGGAGCTGTGGCTTCTGCTCGGCGCCACGGTGGCCACCGGTATCCTCGGGCTCATCGATGACGCCTCGAAGGTGGCCCACGAGCGATCGCTCGGGCTCACGCCCAAGGCGAAGCTGATCGGCCAGTTTCTCATTGCCGCCGTTTTCGTGCTGGTGGCGGTGAACCTGCTCGACATCAAGCCCACCGTGGAGATCCCGTTTGTGGCCACCCTCGATTTGGGCGTGCTCACCACGGTGGTGCCCGTGGGCGACGGCATCGCCATCCCCTGGCTCTACCTCATCTACTGTCTCATCCTGCTCGTGGGGCTCTGCAACGCCGTGAACCTCACCGACGGGCTTGACGGTTTGGCCGCGGGCACGGTCATGGTGGTCATGCTCGTCATGGCCGCCATCGCCTTCCGCGCGGGCGTGCTGGAGCCGGCCCTGTTCGCCGGGGCGCTCGCCGGCGCCTGCATCGGGTTCCTCTGGTTCAACTCGCACCCGGCCGACATCTTCATGGGGGACACCGGCTCGCTCGCCCTCGGCATGGCGCTGGGGTGCCTTGCCGTGGTGACCAAGACGGAGTTCGTCGTCATCATCATCGGCGGTCTGTTCGTGGCCGAGGCCCTCTCGGTCATGATCCAGGTGTTCTACTACAAGAAGACCAAGAAGCGCATCTTCCTCATGGCGCCTCTGCACCATCACTTCGAGAAGAAGGGCTGGTCGGAGACGAAGGTGGTCGTGCGCTTCTGGATTGTTTCGGGCATGCTGGCCGCCTGCGGCTTTGTGCTGTACTTCGCGACGACGTTGGGGGCGTAAGGGCTATGACGGTGGAAGGCATGGAAAACGTGGAGATGATCGCAGGCAAGAAACACGCCCCGAAGTTCCTCGGGCGCGTGCTTATCTTAGGGCTGGGAAAGTCGGGCACGGCGGCGGCGGAGTACTGCCTGGATGTGCTGGGCAGCCGCGTGGAGGCGCTGGCCGTGGCCGCCGGCGCGCCGGGCGAGGCAGCGCTGGCCTGGGCCGAGGGCGCCCGCGAGCGCGGGGCCGTGGTGCTCTTCGATCACGAGACCATCGAGGGCGCCTACGATCTGTGTATCGCGAGCCCCGGCATTTCCGAGAATTCTCCGTTCTATCGGAGCGCCGCTGCGGCCTCCGCCGAGGTGATCAGCGAGGTGGAATTCGCCTGGCGCGAGAGCGACGCTTCCTCGAAGTGGGTCGCCATCACCGGCACCAACGGCAAGACCACTACGACGGCGCTCACCTGCCATTTGCTGCGGGAGGCGGGCGCGAACGCGGCCGCCGTGGGCAACATCGGCGAGACTTGCATCGATGCGGTGGCCGCCGGGAACACCGACGTGTACGTGGCGGAGACCTCCAGCTATCAGCTGGCCTCGACGCGCTTGTTCGCGCCGGATGTGGCCGTGGTGCTCAACATCACGCCGGACCACCTGTCCTGGCACGGCAGTCTTGAGGCCTACGCCGCGGCCAAGTGGAAGGTGCTCGCCAATCTGGGCGCCAGCGGCGGTGTGGCCGTGCTCGATGCCTGCGACGACGCCGTGCGCGCGAAGATCCGCGAGCTGCGGGCCCGAGGCGGCGTTCCCTTCCGCTACATCCCCATCGGGGGCGCTGCCGGTCTCGGCGCCGACATGCGCGCCACCTGCGGCGCTGATGCCGCTGCCTTCCGCGGCGCCGGCGGTCAGCTCGTCGTGGCGTGGGACGGCCACGTCTCCGATCTCGTCTTCGTGGACGATCTGCAGATCAAGGGCGGCCATAACCAACAGAACGCCCTGGCCGCCGCCGCATGCGCGCTCGTGCTGGGCGCCACGGACACGGCGGTGGGCGAGGGCCTGCTCACCTTCCGCCCCCTGGAGCACCGCATCGAGCCGGCGGGGCTCGTGGACGGCGTGGCCTGCTACAACGACTCGAAGGCCACCAACGTGGACGCCACGCTGGTGGCGCTCACCGCCTTTCTGCCGACGCGCCCCATCGTGCTGCTCGGCGGCCGCGACAAGGGCACCGATTTGGCCCCGCTCGTGGCGGCCTGCGAAGAGAACGCCCGGGCCGTGGTCTGCTTCGGCGAGGCGCGCGAGCGGTTCCTAGCGGCTTTCGCGGACTCGGCGGTCTCCCCGGTGCTCTCCGCCGGCACGATGGAGGAGGCGCTGGACGCGGCCCTCTCCATCGCCGAGGACGGGGACGTGGTCGTGCTCTCGCCGGCCTGCGCCTCCTTCGACGAGTTTAGCTGCTTCGAGGAGCGGGGCGACGTGTTCAAGCGCCTCGTGGCCGACCGGGCCGGGAAGGCCTAGGCCTTTGAGCCGTTCCTCCCGACATAGCGAGACGTCCGCGGGCCCCTCCAGTCAGGGGCCTCGCGTTCTGCTGCTTCTGTGCGTGCTGGCGCTCGTGCTGGTGGGGCTCGTCATGGTGTACTCCGCCTCCATGGTCAAGGCGCTGGATGCCGGCAAGCCGGCGACGGACTTCTTCACCGACCAGCTCCTGTATGTGGTTTTTGGCGCGGCTTGCGCCCTCTTCTTGTGGAAGGTCGTGCCCTACCGCTTCTGGGTGGGGCCGATTGTGTGGGCCGTGTGGGCCGTGGCCGTGGCGCTCATCTTCGCCGTGTGGCTCGCCGGCACCGACCATTACGGCGCCCAGCGCTGGCTCTATATCGGGCCCATTGGGCTACAGCCCTCGGAGTTCTGCAAGATCGCCTTTATTCTGGTGGCGGTGCGTCTCGTCGTCGATTGGCGGGCGGGGCTCGTGGAGAGCCGCGCCACCATGGTGCGCGCGCTCATCTTCATCATCGCCCCCATCGCGCTCATGTACCGCACCCAGTCCGATTTGGGCACCACGGCCATCTGCTTCGTGGGCATTCTCGCCGTCATGTGGATGGGCGGGGTGTCGCGCCGGGTCATCTTCGCCTGTTTGGGCGTGGCCGTGCTCGGCGGACTCGTGGCCATTTTCGGCACCGGCTACCGTTCCGACCGCCTCGTGTTCATGGATCCGTGGAACGACGGGGAGGGCGGCTACGGCACCGGCTACAACATCATCCGCTCCTACTACGCGCTGGCCGAGGGAGGCATCTTCGGCGTAGGGCTCGGCAACTCCCACGAGAAGTTCCAGTACCTGTTCGCCTCGGAGAGCGACTTCATCTTCGCCGTCATCGGCGAGGAGCTGGGGCTCGTGGGGGCGCTCTTCGTCATCGGGCTGTTCTTCTGCGTGCTGTACGCGGGGCTCGCCATCGCCGAGCGGGCCTCCGACGACATCGGTGCCATGATCGCCGGCGGTGCCACGGTGATGCTCGTGTTCCAGGCGTTTCTGAACATCGCCTGCGTCATCGGCGTGTTTCCCACGACGGGAAAGCCGCTGCCCTTCATCTCGTCGGGCGGCACGTCCATGATCGCCTCGTTCATCTTGGTGGGGCTCGTGCTCTCCGTGTCCGCGGCGCCGGCCGCCCCGTCCGTTTACGAGCAGCGCCGGGCCGATCTGCGGCTCGTGCGCCGGGAGTCGGCGCCCCCTGCGCCGTCGGGCCGGGCGCGGTCGGGGGAGTCTTCGCGCTCGCGCTCCGCGGCCGCCTCGGGCCGCGGCGGATCCGGCCGCATCGATGCTTCGGCCCGATCCCGCTCCGCGCGCCCATCTAACCGTTCCAATTACAGGAGGTAAGCCCATGTTGGCCGTTCTTTCCGGCGGAGGCACCGCCGGGCATATCAACCCCGCCCTCGCCCTGGCCGACGAGCTGGTAAGCCGCGGCTGGGACGTGCGCTTCGCCGGCACCCCCGGCGGGGTGGAGTCGCGCCTCGTGCCTGCCGCCGGCATCCCGTTCACGGCCTTCGAGGCCTCAGGGTTCGACCGGTCCCATCCGGCCTCCCTCGCGAAGGGCGTGGCGAAGATCGCCGCCTCCACGGGCAAGGCGAAAAAGTGGTTCGCCGACATCAAGCCCGACGTCGTCGTGGGCTTCGGCGGGTACGTGTGCATTCCCGTGGCCCGAGCGGCCGAGAAGACCGGCGTGCCCGTGGTGCTGCACGAGCAGAATTCCGTGGCGGGTATGGCAAACAAGTATCTGGCCCGGCGGGCCGACGCCGTCTGCGTGACCTACGAGTGCTCGGCGGAGAGCCTGGGCGCGGCCGCGCCGGTCACCGTGACGGGCAATCCCGTGCGCCGTTCGGTCATCGAGGCCGATCGCGCCGCGGGCCGGGCGATGTTCGACCTTACCGAGGATGATTTCATGCTGCTCGTCTTCGGCGGCTCGTTGGGCGCGCGCCACATCAACGAGGCCGTTGTCGCCCTGAAAGACGAGCTGCTCGCGCGCCCGAACCTGCACATCGTGCACATCACGGGCCCCAAGGAGCTGGATGCGGTGACCGAGGCGCTGGCGCTCACGGATGACGAGGCGCGCCGCTGGCACCTTCTGGGCTACCAGGATCGCATGGGGGAGACTTTGGCCGCGGCCGACGCCATCGTGTCGCGCGCCGGGGCCACCTCGCTCGCGGAGATTTCCGCGCTGGCCATTCCGGCGCTGCTCGTGCCCTATCCCTTCGCCACGGCCGACCATCAGACCACCAACGCCCGCGCGTGGGTGGAATCGGGCGCCGCGTTCATGATGCCCGACGACGAGCTGGGAAGCGACGAGTTCAAAGCCAAGCTCTTCGCGCTCATCGACGACGCGTCGGTGCGCGAGGGCATGGTCGCGGCGGCCCGGGCCCAGAAGACCGGCGAGGCGGCGGCCGCCTTGGCAGATGTTGTGGTCGGCGTCGCCACGGCGCGCTGATGCTTTACAATAGCGGGATTGCAACGAGGACGAAAGGCGAGGCGACGTGAATAGCGAACAAGAGCAGCTTCACTTTATCGGGGTCGGCGGCGTCGGCATGAGCGGCATCGCCCGGGTCGCCCACGACCAGGGCATGGCCGTGTCGGGCTCGGACATCAAGGAGAGCCGCTACACCAAGCAGCTGCGCGATGCGGGCGTCACGGTGTTCATCGGCCAGGACGGCGCGAACATCCCCGACGGCGATGCGACGGTGGTCGTCTCCACGGCCATCCTGGAGAACAACCCCGAGCTCATCGAGGCTCGCCGGCGCAACCTTCCCATCGTGCACCGCGCCCAGATGCTCGCCCGCCTCGGGCGCGATCTGGACACGCTGGCCGTGGCGGGCACCCATGGGAAGACGACGACCTCTTCCATGCTCGCCAGCACGTTGGATGCCATGGGCTACGATCCCACCTTCCTCATCGGCGGCATTGTGCGGGCCTATGGCACCAACGCCCATTCCGGTCGGGGGCGCTCTTATGTGGTGGAGGCCGACGAGTCCGACAAGTCCTTCACCTACCTCTCCCCGGCGGCGGCCATCGTCACGAACATCGAGGCGGATCACCTGGACCACTATGAGGGGCTCGACGAGATTTACGCCCAGTTCGCGGCCTTCCTTTCCGGAGTGCGCGAAGACGGCCCCATCGTCGTGTGCGGCGATGATCCGAAGTTGGCGGAGGTGGCCCGCGGCACCGGTCGTGCGGTGACCACCTACGGCTTTTCCGAGGATTGCGACGCTCGTATCCTGGCCACGGAGGCTCAGGGCGTGGGCACCCGCTTCACCCTGCGGTTGCCCGACGGGCGCGTGGTGGCCAGCCGCATCAAGCAGAACCCGGGGCTGCACAACGTCTCCAACGGCGCCGCGGTGCTGACGCTCATCTCGCTTCTGGGCCTCGATGTCGATCTGGCGGCCGAGAAGCTGCAGGAGTTCGCCGGCGTTCGCCGCCGCTTCGACCTTATCGGCGAGGCCGGGGGAGTGACCGTGGTGGACGACTACGCCCATCATCCCACGGAGATCGCCGCCACCATCAAGGCGGCCAAGGCCCTGGATTTCAACCGTGTGCACGTGCTGTTCCAGCCGCACCGCTATTCCCGCGTTGCCCTGTTCACCGACATTATGCGCGACGAGTTCGGCAGCGCCTTCGACGAGGCGGACACCGTCACCTTCATGGACGTGTACTCCGCCGGCGAGGCACCGGTGCCGGGCGTTACCGGCAAGACCTTCTTGAACGTCGTCACTGATCACGGCCATCCCCATGCCGTCTTCGTGCCCCGGCGCATCGACGTGGTGCCCCATATGCTGGAAGTGGCCGAGCCCGGCGACCTTGTCATTACTATGGGCGCCGGAGATGTGACCGCCATCGCGCCGCAGCTCGTGGACGAGCTGGGCCGCTAAGGGAGTCCCATGGCCCGCCACGCCTCGCCCGTGCAATCGCTGCTCGTGGACGACCGCTTCGACGGCGACGTCTACGCCCACGAGCCCTTAAGTCGCCACACCACCTACCGCATCGGAGGCCCGGCGCGCTTTTTCGTGCGCGCGAATTCCGTGGGGGCGCTCACGGGGCTGGTCGATGTGTGCGCGGCCGAGGGCACGCCTTGGGTCGTGCTCGGCCGCGGCTCCAACGTGCTCGTGGCCGACGGGGGCTTCCCCGGCGTGGCCATCGCCCTCGGACGTGATTTCCGCACCCTGCGCTTCGATGGGGATCGCTTCGTCGTGGGCGCCGGCGCCTCGCTCTCCTCGGTGGTGCAGGAGGCCTTCAAGCGCGCCATCGGCGGCTTCGAGTTCGCCGTGGGCACCCCGGGCACCATAGGCGGCGCCCTGCGCATGAACGCCGGCACAGCCGACGAGTGGATAGGGCAGCGCGTCGTTTCCGTCACCACCTACCGGCCGGGCCGCGGCCTGGTCCGGCGCCGCGGCGACGAGATCGCATGGGGCTATCGCGTGAGCTCCTTTGCGGCGGACGAGGTGATTCTGGAATGCGAGCTGGCCGCCGAGGCCGCCGATCCCTATCGGGTGCGCGACAAGATGGAGGGCAACCTCGCCCGGCGCAAGGGCTGCCAGCCGCTTTCCGAACCCACCTGCGGCAGCGTGTTCAAGAACCCCGAGGGAGCCTCGGCCGGCCGTCTCATCGAGGCGGCGGGATGCAAGGGCGCCGAGGTGGGGGGCGCCCGCGTGTCCGATGTGCACGGCAACTTCATCGTGAACTGCGGCGGTGCTTCGGCCGCCGACGTGCGCGCGCTCATGGAGCGGGTGCGCGCGGCGGTGCTCGCGAGTGCCGGTATCGAGCTGGCGCCCGAGGTGCGCCTGCTGGGGTTTGAGGAAGATTTTCCGGCTGCTGCACGTGGTGCTGGCGACGTGTCTGCCGATGCAAGCGCCGATGCGGACGTAGACGGCGTGCGCATCGGCGAACGCGGGCGCGCCGTTCAGTCCGAGGCGAATGCTGTCTTTGCGGGCGGCGTCGACGGCACGCTTGCTGGCGAACGCAGGCGCGTCAGCGCCGGCGAGGGCCGAGTAGCCTTTGCGAGCGAGGAACACGGCGAGGATGGTCGCCGTGGTTAGAAGATCCGGCAATCGTAATGTTTCGGTGCCCCGGGGGACCACCTCGCGCGGGAGCGCGCGCGGCGGCGTCTCGCCATCGCGGCGCCCTGCGGCGGCGCCGGTGCGCCCGGCCTCCTCCCGCCAGGCCCCATCGTCGCGCCCGGCCTCGCGCTCGGGCCGCAGCGCGGCAAGCCCCGCGACGGTCGGCCGCGCTGCCGGCGGCCGCGCCTCGGGCGCCCGTCCCGCGCCCCGCACGGTGACCACGTCGGTGCGCCTGGGGGATTTGCCCGCGTCGCGCGGCGACCGACGCGCGCCGGCGGCTAGGGCCATCGCGCGACCGAAGCGCTCCGGAGCCTTCAAGGCCGCAATCGTGGCGCTCGTGCTCGCCTGCGTGCTGGGCATCGCCTACGCGGCCCTCTATTTCGGCGGGGCCTTCGCCATCACGTCGGTGAAGGTGAACGGTGCCGACCACCTCACCAACGACGAGATGGCCATTCTCGCTGCCGTGCCCCAGGGCACGACGCTTCTGAACGTGGACACCTCCTCGGTGGCCAACAGCGTCGACCGCGACGCCTGGGTCGCCGACGTGTCCGTGAACCGCATTTTCCCCGATACGCTGGAAATCAACGTCACCGAGCGCGAGATCGCCGCCATCGTGGAAGTGGCTGCCGACAACGCGAAGGTCACGCAGATGTGGGCCATCGCTTCCGACGGCATGTGGCTCATGGAGATTCCGGCTCGCGATTCCGAGCTGGGTGCCACCATCTCCCCGCAGATCTACGAGGACGCCGACCGGGTGCTGCACATCACCGGCGTGCCCTTCGGCCTCACGCCCGAGGTGGGCACCTACTGCGCCGACGGCAACGTGAACAACGCCTTGGCTATTCTGGACGGCCTTTCCACGGAACTTGCCGACCAGGTGAAGACGGTGACGGCCACTGATGCCGCCTCCACGTGCCTGACCTTGGACAACGGCATCGAGATCGCCTTCGGCACCGCCGAGGATATCCGCGACAAGGAGCGTATCGTCCTGCAGATCATGGCCGACAACCCCGGCAAAGTCTCCTACATCAACGTCCGCGTCCCCGACCGCCCCACCTGGCGCGCCGTCTAGGGTTCCCTTTCGCGGGCATCGAGGATACTTCGCCCAGCTGAGGCTTTTTCTTCGACGGGTGCCTCCGCTCGCCATGCGGGGGACAAGCCCCGCCGACACTGCGGATCCGACAGGCGCCTGTCGGCCCCTCGCTGACTCCCTTGGGCGAACCCGCGAGCGATCTTTCCCGTAGGGGGCGACCTTGGTCGCCCCTCTCGGCCGCGCCTACCGTACAGGTGTCGCGGCTCTCGGTCGGCGAACACCCCCGTTTTTGCAGCAAATCGCGAGTTATAAGCGTCTAGGGGGTACGGAGCTCTTTGAAACCCCCGCAGCGAATGTTCGTGACCTGGGGTTTTGCAAATATAGAAACTTCTGCGGGCCTTCTCTCCCGCATCGAGACGCTCATAACTCGCGATTTGCTGCAGAAAATGACCCCTTCGTCGACCGAGGAGCCCGAATGACTTGGAGCGGGGGGCTCACGTCCTTCCGATTTCGAGAAGAATCCATAGCCCGAGGCTCCGCTTTGCCGTTTCGCGAAGCGCGATGCGGTGGGTTTCTTGTCGTATTCGTGTATCTGCAGACTCCTTTGGCGGTGATTTGCGTTGCAAACGAATGGGCATCGTGTACAATGTCCTGCATAAATGCCGCCTTTGAGCGGACCGCAGGGCGCGCCCGAGCAACGGCGCGCGGAAACGAGACAAACGCAGCAGTAAAACGCAACAGGTGTGGAGGACGAAATGCCGAACATTCCAGGCTCTGAACATTTGGCCGTCATCAAGGTCGTCGGTGTCGGCGGCGGCGGCACGAACGCCGTGAACCGCATGGTGGAAGCCGGCGTGCGCGGCGTGGAGTTCATCGCCGTGAACACTGACCGCCAGGCCCTTCTCATGTCCGATGCCGACAAGACCATCCACATCGGCGAGGAGCTGACCCGTGGCCTCGGCGCCGGCGCCAACCCCCAGGTGGGCTGTCAGGCCGCCGAGGAGAGCCGTGCGGAGATTCGCGAGGCGCTGGCCGAAGCCGACATGGTCTTCGTCACCGCTGGCGAGGGCGGCGGCACGGGCACCGGCGCGGCCCCCATCGTGGCCGAGATCGCCCGCGAGGAGATCGGCGCCCTTACCGTGGGCGTCGTCACCAAGCCCTTCTCCTTCGAGGGGCGCCTTCGCCGCAATCAGGCCGACCAGGGTATCGATCTGCTCTCCCAGAAGGTCGACACCCTCATCGTCATTCCCAACGACCGCCTGCTCGAGATCGTCGACAAGAAGACGTCCATGATCGACGCCTTCCGCATCTGCGACGACACGCTTCGCCAGGGCATCCAGGGCGTCACCGACCTCATCACCATCCCCGGCCTCATCAACCTCGACTTCGCGGACATCCGCACGGTCATGAAGGATGCCGGAACGGCCATGATGGGCATCGGCATCTCCACGGGCGAGAACCGCGCGCTGGACGCGGCCCAGCAGGCCACCTCTTCCAGCTTGCTGGAGTCCTCCATCGCCGGCGCCTCGCGTGTGCTGTTCTCCATCGCCGGCGGCCCGGATCTCACGCTGACCGAGGTCTCCGAGGCGGCCCGCACGGTGGAGGCCTGTGCCGACGAGAACGCCAACATCATCTACGGCCAGATCATCGACGAGGAGCTGAAGGACGCCGTGCGCATCACAGTCATCGCCACGGGCTTCAAGGTGGGCGCCTCCCAGTCCTCCATGGACTTCGCGCCGCGCAAGGACCTGTTCGCCTCCACTGAGCCCGCGCCCCAGCCGGTTCAGCAGGCGCCGGTCACCTTTTCGGCTCCCGCACCCACGAGCCGCTTCACGGACGAGGACTACATCCCCGACTTCTTGAAGCGCGCCCGCTAGGGGAGAGGCCGACGTTCGAATCCCATGGCACTTCCCAAGCCGACATTGCAGGCCCGCCCGTCAGCGGGCCTGTCCTTTTTAACCGACGAGTCCCTGTTTGCGGCCACAGGCGTGCGCCTGGGCTTCTCTCGCCGTCAGGGCGGGGTGAGCGAGCCCCCTTACGACGGTCTCAATTTGGGCGATCATGTGGAAGACGACCCGATGGCCGTGGCTGAGAACCGTGCGCTCCTCCTGGACGCCGCGGGCCTTGGGAGTACTCGGCTGCTTACGCTCAACCAGGTGCACGGCGATGTCGTGCTCTCTCTGGATGACGATGCGGCTGCCGCATGGGAAGCGGTGGCGCGCGCCGGGGCCGCCGGTGCCGACGGCGTGGCCGTGGCCGCGCCGGATGTGACGGCGCTTTTGTGCTTCGCCGACTGCACCCCGGTCATCGTCGTGTCCCCGTCGGGGGCTTACGCCGTGGCCCACGCGGGGTGGCGCGGGGCGCTCGCCGGCATTCCCGCCAAGACCGTGGCGGCGCTGGCAGCCCTCGATGTCCGTGCGGGACGAGCCGTCGATCCTTCCGAATACAACGCCTACGTCGGCCCGCATATCGGCGCGGAGTGCTACGAGTGCGGCCCCGACCTCGTCGGCCGTTTCGTCGAGCGCTTCGGGTCCTCGTGCGCCCGCGGCGCCGATCACCTGGATCTGGAAGCTGCCGTGCGCGCCAGCCTCGCCGAGGCCGGTATCGCGCCGGAGCGCATCGCGTCGTCGGGGGAGTGCACCGCCTGCCGCGATGACCTTTACTTCTCGTATCGCAAAAGCGGGGGCCGCTGCGGACGCCACAGCGCCTTCGCCGGTCGAAAGGAATGAGCTTGTGAGTATTGCCGAGCGCTATCAGAAGGTGGCCGCGGAGGTGGCCGAGGCAGCGGTGGCTGCGGGCCGCGCGCCCGAGGACGTGCTCCTCGTGGCCGTGTCGAAGACGGTTGGGCCCGAGGGCGTGGCCGAGGCGATCGAGGGGGGCGCCCGGGATTTCGGCGAGAACCGCCCCGACCAGATCGTGCCGAAGTCCGCCGCGTTCCCTGAGGCCCGCTGGCACTTCATCGGCAACATCCAGTCGCGCCGCATTCCCGAAATCGTCGCCTCTGCAACGCTTATCCACTCCCTGTGCCAACGACGCCATGCCGAGAAAATCGATCATGCAGCCGCCGAGCTTTCCAAGGTGCAGGACGTGCTCATCGAGGTGAACGTGTCGGGCGAGGCGTCGAAGAGCGGGGTGGCGCCGGCCGAGGCGGCCGATTTGGTGCGCGCGGTGGCCGCCCTGTCCCACGTGTCCGTGCGCGGGCTCATGACCATGGCTCCTGCCGGCGACGCGCAGGCGGCCCGCGAGGCCTTCGCAGGACTCGCCGAGCTGGCCGTTCAGATTCGCGCTCAGCTTCCCGCCGAGGACGCCGCCGTTTTCACGGAGCTCTCCATGGGCATGAGCGACGACTGGCGCGAGGCGGTGCCTCTGGGGGCCACCATTGTTCGCGTTGGACGGGCCATCTTTAGTGAATCTTATCAGGAGTAGCCTTCAAGCTGGTATGATGATCGAGAACACTGCGGGGCCGCAAGCGCCCCTTTAGACTGAGAACCACGGCGGGCGTCACCGCCCACACGAAGCAGGAGGCTCCATGGACGGCAAGAGCATGTTCGGCGACATCAAGTCGAAGCTGGGTTTCGGCCGTAAGAACGATTACGAGGAGTTCTACGAGGACTACGAGGAATTCGAGGAGGGCGACGACTACGGCGAGTACGGCTACGACGAGTCCTACGAGCGCACGTCCGGCTCGGCCTACGATCCCTACGACTCGGTGACCACGCGCGAGCCCGGCGAGCGCTCTCGCAGCCGTTCCTCCATGCCGCGCCTCGTCTCCATCGATGATGTGCGCGCCCGCACAGCGGTGCCCACGCTGCCCGACGATGACGCGCCCGCGACCCGGCGCGGCTCTTCCAGCTCGTTCCGCACGATGGTCGACTCATCGCTGCCGCCGCAGATGACCCCGGAGGGCACGGCCGCTGCCTCGGCCGCCGCCTCGGCGGTGCATCACGCCCGCTCCGAGGGTTTGAACTCACTGTTCGAATCCACCACGCCTCCGGCCGATACACGCTCGACGAGCTCGCGGGGCTCCTCTGCTTCCAGCTCGCGCTTCACGCCGTCGCGCACGTTGAAGGTGGTGGCTCCCGGCGCCTATAACGACGCCGAGGCCGTCTCCACCGCGCTGAAGCTCGGCAATGCCGTGGTGCTGAACCTGGCAGCGACTCCCGATGCGCTGGCCAAGCGCATCCTGGACTTCTCCTTCGGTGTGGCCAGCGCTCTGGACGCCAACGTGGAATGCGTGGGCAACAAGGTGTTCGCCCTCACTCGCATCGACGAGCTCACCGAGGCCGAGCGCTCCTACCTGCGCACCCAGGGCATCATCTAGCGCCCGACACGCCCTCAAGACCTTCCGATAAAGGAGCTTGCTAACTATGCTGACCTACCTCCTCGTGAGATTGGCCGACGCCTACTCCATGATCATCTTCATCTACGTGATGATGTCCTGGCTGCCGAACACCCAAAGCGGCATCATCGGCGACATCTACCGCGCTTTGGGCAAGTTGTGCGACCCGTATTTGAACTTGTTCCGAAAATTGATCCCGCCCCTTGGAGGAATGGTGGACGTGACTCCCATCATCGCTCTGCTTGTATTACAATTCGGGGTACGTTTGCTGGTGATGATTTTCTAAATTCAGACGGCCGGCATTCCGACGTGTCAGCGACGTAACATCGTAAGAAACTGAGGTACCTACATGGCAATCACCGCTTCCGACATCCACAATCAGAGCTTCTCCATCGACCGCAAAGGCTACGATGTGGATGAAGTGGACGTGTTCCTCGAGCATGTCGCCGACGAGATCGATATTTTGAACGACACCATCGCGCACCTTCAGGATCAGCTGGAGGCCGATCGTTTCAGCGGCTTCGACGCGCCTGCCGCCTCCACGGTGGCCATCACCGAGGTGGCCGCGGCGACCGTCGACACCTCCGAGTACGACGCTCAGCTCGCCCAGAAGGACGCTATCATCGCCGATCTGGAGCGCCAGCTTTCCGACAAGCGCGCCGACGACAACGCCATTGCCCAGGCTCTCATCATCGCCCAGCGCTCGGCCGACGAGATTCTCGCCAAGGCCAACGCGAACGCCACCGAGACCATTCAGGACGCCCGCGACGAGGCCCAGCGCATCATCGATCGCGCCAACACCGACCGCCAGGACGTCATCGACGCCATCCGCAAGCTGCAGGACGATCGCGAGGACGCCCGCGAGGAGTACGCCGACCTGCTGAAGGACATCATCTCCGACGCCTCGCGCAAGTTGGCCGACATCGGCGCCAACGTGCCGGCTGCCGCTACGGCGCTGGATGGCGAGTACGACGTGGTGCCCGGCCTCACCGGCAACTTCGAGATCGACGAGTACGTGGCGCCTTCCGCCTATGTGACGCCTCAGGCTCCGGCCGCCGTCGTGGCCGCCGCCACCCCGGTTGCCTCTCCTTACGAGAAGGATCTCTCCGGCTTCGGCGACGCCGACGACTTCGAGTTCGAGGAAATCGATTAATCAGCCGAGAAAATCTATCTGGTATGTAAGAACCGCCTTATTGGGCGGTTCTTCTTATTACTTGATCTTTTGTCTTACCCGTTCGCCCAAGGAAGTCAGCGAGGTGCCTGTCGGAACCGCAGCATCGACGTAGTTCGTTTGCCGTCAGGCAAACGAAACAAAGAGGCGAGCGGGCCTGTAAGCCGGGTTCTGTCGGGGACGGCCATTTATCTCGAACGCGAGTCGCCCCGCGTCTCTAGCACGCAACCCGAGCGCACGGCGGGCCACCGTATGGCGCTCCTATTTGCGCTTGCTCCAGATGGGGTTTGCCAAGCCGCGACGTTGCCGCCGCGCTGGTGCGCTCTTACCGCACCGTTTCAGCTTTTCTCCTGTGTCGCGCATGCGGCTCGCACCGCATGTTCCGAGCAGGGGAGTCTTCTTTTCTGTGGCACTTTCCGTCGGGTCGCCCCGCCCAGCCGTTAGCTGGCATCTTGCCCTGCGGAGCCCGGACTTTCCTCGCACCCCTGAGGGGGTACGCGACCGTCTGGCCCGCTCGCCTGTGGTATTGTAGCAGAAAGAGCGGCGCTGCTGCGGATTCCACAGAAGGGCCGTCGGCGCTCAAATCTTTCCGCTCAGCCCGGCTCTGCCGTTGGGCTTTCTGGTTCGCCCTGGAAGGAAGAGGAGAAATGATGACCACGTACGCCCTCGTCGGGGCCTCGGAATTCAGTTCCGAGCAGTTTTCCGCCCGCAACGGGGCGGGTGCCTTCGATGCCGTTATCGCCGTGGACGGGGGCTTTGCATCCCTGGCGGCTGTCGGCTGCGCGCCCGATCTGGCCATCGGCGACTTCGACTCGCTGGGATACGTGCCCGAGGGGGTGGAAGTGCTTGCGTTCCCGCCGGAGAAGGACGCCTCCGACATGGAGCTGGGCCTCGGCGAGGCCGTCGCCCGCGGCGCCGATGCCGTGGAGGTTTACGGGGCGCTCGGCGGCCGGCTCGATCATACATTGGCGAATTTGCAACTTCTCGCCTCTTTCGCCGAGCGTGGCCTGACAGTGACGGCGGTGGGGGAGCGTGAGCGCATTGCATTTCTCGTCGGCCCTGGCGAGCTGCGCTTGGATGCGGCGGGTGCGGGCATCGTGTCGGTGTTCTCGCTCACCGACGTTTCAACGGGAGTTGTGGAGGAGGGCCTGAAATACGGCCTTGATGGCGTGGCCCTCACGAACCGCACGAGCTGGGGCCTTTCCAACGAATTTATCGGAACCCCGGCCCGCATTGCCCTGGAAAGCGGCACGCTGGCAGTGTTTCTGCCGCTGTAGCGCCGGTCGGTTTTCTATACTGATCGCACAACCATATACCTGGGGAGCTTGCAGCCGCGCGGCGGCCGGGCAGGCTGAGAGGGGGCGCCGTGCACGCCCCGACCCGCCGAACCTGATATGGGTAATGCCAACGAAGGGAGTTTCCATGACTGACCGCCAGTCTGCCGGCGCCGTTGCTGCGCCGGACGTCGCTCGCACGTGCGCTGCATCGAGCGACGTTCGGCCAATCACTCAGATCGATTTCGCCCGCGCCGGCATCGTCACACCGCAGATGGCCGCTGTTGCCGCCGCCGAGGGCCGCGAGCCGGAGGCCATCCGCGCCGCCGTGGCCGCCGGGCGCATCGCCATCCCGGCCAACATCCATCACGCAAGCCTCGCGCCGGCCGGCGTCGGTTCCACGTTGGAGGGCGTGCCGCTTTCCACGAAGGTGAACGTGAACCTCGGCATCTCGGGCGATTTGGCCGATGAGGCCCTGGAATGGGAGAAGGTGGACGTGGCTTTGGAGCTGGGCGCCGACGCCATCATGGATCTGTCCAACTCCGGCAAGACCCGCGCCTTTCGCCGCGCGCTCGTGGAAAAGTCGCCGGCCATGATCGGCACGGTGCCCATGTACGACGCCATCGGCTATCTGGAAAAGGCGCTCATTGCCATTACGCCCGAGGATTTCCTGGAAGTGGTGCGCGCCCACGCCGAGGACGGGGTCGATTTCGTCACCATTCACGCCGGCATGAACCGCCGGGTCATCGAGTCGTTCAAAGAGACGGGGCGACTTACCAATATCGTATCGCGAGGAGGGTCGCTCATCTTCGCCTGGATGGAGGCCACTGGTCGCGAGAACCCCTTCTATGAGTACTACGACGAGGTGTTGGCTATCTTGCACGAGCACGATGTGTGCATCTCCATCGGTGATGCCATGCGCCCCGGCAGCGGCTACGACGCCACGGACGCCGGGCAGATCGCCGAGCTCATCGAGATCGGCAAGCTCACGCGCCGCGCGTGGGACGCCGGCGTGCAGGTGATGGTAGAAGGCCCCGGGCATATGGCGCTCGATGAGATCGCCGCCAACATGAAGCTGGAGAAGAGGCTGTGCCACCAGGCGCCCTTCTACGTGCTGGGGCCGCTCGTGACCGATATCGCCCCTGGCTACGACCACATCACGGCGGCCATCGGCGGGGCCATTGCGGCCTCCTCGGGCGCCGATTTCCTCTGCTACGTGACGCCGGCCGAGCATCTGCGCCTGCCGGATGCGAACGATGTGCGCGAGGGGCTCGTGGCCACCAAGATCGCCGCCCACGCCGCCGACATCGCCAAGGGCGTGCCCGGCGCGCGCGATCGCGACAACCGTATGAGCGATGCGCGGCGTCGCGTGGCCTGGGATGAGATGTTCGAGCTGTCGCTGGATCCGGCCCGCGCCCGTGCCGTTTTCGAGAGCGCCCCGCCCTCTACCGAGGGCACCTGCACCATGTGCGGCAAGATGTGCGCCATGAAGACGGTGAACGACATCATGGACGGGCTCGTCGTCGACTTGGACGCGGAATAGACGCCCCTCGGGCACAAGGAGCGGGGTCGGGCCGTCCTTCTCGCTCGATTAGGGCAAGAAATTCGAGTTGTTAGACTTTTCTGACAGAGCAACTTGCGGAAACGCTGCATCGTAAAGGCCCGACCAGGTGTTTTCGCAGCGCTTTTCGCTTGCTTGTCCGGCATCGCGCTTGCGTGATGTCTAACAACTCGAAAAAAGCGATCGAAACGGGTACCCAATTTGGAACGAGGAGTGAACATGCCTGCACGGGAACGTGGAAAGTGGTCGGCGGAGGCTATTCGCCGTGCCTTGAAGCTGTACGCGGTGACGGACAACGCGTGGCTGGGGGAGCGGACGCTGACGGAATGCGTGGAAGAGGCGCTCGCGGGGGGTGCGACCTTCGTGCAGCTGCGCGACAAGCAGGCAACTGGCGAGGCGCTTCAGGCCGAGGCCGCGGAGCTGCTCGCGCTCTGTCGCGCGGCCGGCGTGCCCTTCGTCGTGAACGACGACGTGGAATGTGCGTTGGCCGTGGGTGCCGACGGGGTGCACGTGGGCCAGGACGACATGGCCTGCGAGCGGGCGCGGGCGCTGCTCGGTCCGGATGCCATTGTGGGGGTGTCCACCCAGACGGTGGAGCAGGCCCGCGCCGCCGAGGCAGCCGGGGCCGACTACCTGGGCGTCGGCGGCGTCACCGGCACCGCCACCAAGCCCGAGGCCGGGGTGCTCGCCCCCGAGGAGTTCCGCGCCATCGCCGCCGCCGTGGACATCCCCGTTGTGGCTATCGGCGGCGTGAATGCCGCCACGATGCCGCGCCTGTCCGAGCTGAATGTGGACGGCGCCGCCGTGGTGAGCGCCATATTTGCCGCCGACGATATTGAAGCGGCGACTCGCGAGCTTTCGCGTATCATCGATGAGACCTTAGGCATTTAAGTCATCGTTTGCACATTTTGAGGTGCCAGGGAGACGGACGGCAAGAGAAAGGAACATCCATGCTCGGCGACGAGAACAACAACGACCTCATCGACCTTAGTTCCATCGATCGCGCGAAGTGCGCGCTGCTCGTCATCGACGAGCTGGGCGACCCCACGGGAGGCCCGCTCGAGCCGATGCTGCTGCCCGCTATCCAGCAGACGGCCAAGCTCACGACGGCCGCCCGCGCCGCCGGTATGCCCGTCGTCTTCACCAACGACGCCCATCTTCCCGGCATCGATCGCGAGTTGGCCCTGTGGGGCGCCCACGGCATCGCCGGAACCCCCGAGGCCCAAACGTCGCCCTTGCTCGATCCTCAGCCCACCGATTACGTGGTGGAGAAGCGCCGCTACAGCGGATTTTTCCAGACGGGGTTGCTTTTGCTGTTGAACGAGCTGGGCGTCGACACGCTCATCTGCTGCGGCATGGACACGAACATCTGCGTGAAGCACACGGTGGCCGACGCCTATTTCAACAACTTCAACATCATCGTGGTGGGCGACGCCACGGCCACGTTCCTCGTGGGTAACCAGGAGGAGGGCTTGGAGTACATGAAGGTGTGCTACGCCGCCAAGATCATCGACACCGACGAGGCCATAAAGCTCATCGAGGGGTAGCGTCCCGCCTCATCAACGATTGATTGCCAGAAAGGGGCGGCCATGCGGGCGCGCCCCTTTCGTGTGAAATGATGGCTTTGCGCGCGGCCCGCGGAAAGGCGGCCGCCATTGCGAAAGGAGCGTCCATGAAAGCGGTTCTCACCATTGCCGGATCCGATTCCAGTGGGGGAGCGGGCATCCAGGCCGACTTGAAGACCATCGCCGCCCATCATCTGTTTGGGGAGAGCGTCATTACGGCGCTCACGGCTCAGAACACGCTCGGCGTCACCGGCGTGCTCGAGGTGGATCCCATTTTCGTGGGCACCCAGATCGATGCCGTCTTCGACGATATCCGGCCCGACGCGGTGAAGATCGGCATGGTGTCGTCGCCGGCCATCGTGGGTGCCATCGCCGACGGGCTCGATCGTCACAAAGCCGCCAACGTCGTGGTCGATCCCGTGATGGTGGCCACGTCGGGCTCGGCGCTCATCGCCGATGCCGCCGTGGACGCGCTGGTGCGCCGGCTGTTCCCCCGTTCCACGGTGATCACTCCCAACATCCCCGAGGCCGAAGTGCTCTCGGGCATGGCTATCGCATCGTTGGAGGATGTGGAGACGGCCGCTTCGCTGATCGCCGACCGCTGCATCGCCGTTTGGGAGAACGAGCCGGCTTTCGCGGACGCGGCGCCTTCCGTCCCCGCCATTCTTATCAAGGGCGGCCATGGCGTGGGCGAGCCGGATGCCGCCGACGACTACCTGCGCATGGCCAGCGGCGAATCGGTGTGGCTGCGCGGCAAGCGCATCACCAACGACAACACCCACGGTACCGGCTGCTCCCTCTCCTCGGCCATCGCCTGCGGCCTGGCCCGGGGCTTTGCCGTGGACGTGGCCGTGCGCGACGCCAAAGCCTATGTGGCCGGTGCCTTGGCGGCCGGTCTGAACTTGGGGCGCGGCTCGGGCCCCCTCGACCACATGTGGCAGTACGGCGCCCCGATGCCCTGCTAGCGATGCCCTGCTAGCTCTCTACTTGCGTCGCTCTCTCCCTGACGGCCCTTTCCTAGCGGGCAACGCGCCTTCGGTTTGACAGTCTGTCGTCTTTCAATCTTTACAATGTAAAGTTAAGGTGCTATGATTCCTCCCGCACTGTTGCTTTACAGTGTAAAGCACGTGCAACATCCCATGTTGAACGGGCTGGGAACTTGATGAGTCCGAAAAGCGGATTCAGGGAGAGAAGGAGGAACCATGAAGGAAAGAAGCGTATCTCGGCGCGATTTCCTGCGCGGCGCTGGCACCGTTGGCGTTGCTGCGGGCGCCATGGCCGCCCTCGGCGGCGCTGGTGTGGCCGTTGCCGCCGAAGAGGCTGCCGAAGCCGGCGAGAACGCCTACGGCCTTGCGTGCGACACCACCTGGGTGCCCGTAAGGAAGGCGGCCTGCCCCGGTCCTCGCGGGCCGGTGGGCTTTGAGGATCGCGAGATTGCCGCCGACGAGCTGGCCGCCACCGAGGATTGCGATCTTGTGGTGGTTGGTGCAGGCATCGCCGGTCTCATGGCGGCGCTTAAGGGCGCCGAGGAAGGCGCCAGCGTCATCTGCGTGGAGAAGATGACCCGAGGTCGCGGCTGCTTCGAGTGCTTCGGCGCTGTCAACGCCAAGTGCCAGGAGGGCACCGAGATCAACAAGGTGCACCTGATTGACGAGATGCACCGTGCCGCCTACTGGCGCGTGCGCCCCGAACCGATTCGAACCTACGTGGATCGCTCCGGCGAGGCCACGGATTTCTGGCAGGCCATGCTCGACAAGGGCGCCAACGGCTTTGTCATCACCAAGGTGGAGCAGGCGCCGTCCAGCAACGGCATGCCCGCCGTTACCCCGCTCATCGATACCGAGCTCGGCTTCTACGACAGTCCTTGTCTACCGCCGGATGCCGGCGTACGCTCCGGCTACTCGGGCATCTACGTGTGCCTGGAAATGCAGGAAGTGGCCAAGCAGTACGACAATCTCGAGCTGCGCTTCTCCACTCCGGCCGTGCAGCTTATCCGCGAGGGCGACCGCGTCGCCGGTGTTATCGTGAAGAACCCCGACGGCAGCTACGGCCGGATCAACGCCGGCAAGGGCGTCATCCTCGCCACGGGCGGCTACGATGCCAACCCCGAGCTCATGGAGGCCTGGACCCGTCCCGAGGACTACGCTACCTCCAGCTGGTGGAATCCCGGCTGGGGCACGACCGGCGACGGTCACCTCATGGGCATCAAGGTGGGCGCCCAGATGGATCCGTGCCCGCAGCCGGTCATGAACTTCCGTTGGGGCAACCCCGACTCGTTCTTCGACGCCCGCACGTGGAACGCCATCTACTTCGGCCTCATGATCAATCCCGAGGGCAAGCGCTTCGTGCGCGAGGATCTGCCGTTCCAGGGCGTGTCCAACGCGCAGAATGCCCAGCCCGGTTACGGCGCCGGCTGCTTCCAGGTGTTCGACGAGAACATGATGGAGGGCATGAACGACGATGCCACCATCCAGGAGTTCAAGGATAAGGGCTGGCTGTTCGAGGGCGCCACGCCCCAGGAGCTGGGCCAGGCCGCTGGCATCGACGGGGGAAACCTCGCCGCCACCATCGAGCGCTACAACGGCTTTTTCGCCGGCGGCGTCGACGAGGACTTCAACCGCGATCTGGCGGTCACCATGCCGTTCACGGGCAAGCGCTTCTTCGCGCTGACCACCAACAGCTGCGTGCTGGCCACGGTGGGCGGCCTCACGATCGATGGCAACTGCCAAGTACTCGACACCGACGACAAGGTCATCGGCGGCTTGTACGCGGTGGGCAACGCCTCGGGCAATTTCTTTGCGGGCAACTACCCGCGCCATATTCCGGGAACGTCCATCGGCCGCGCCATCACCTTCGGGTACGTGGCCGCCGAGCACGCGGTGAAGGGGGAGTAATCTCATGAAGAAGAACGCGATCAAGCTGACCGGTTTGGCCTGCATTGTGGCGCTGTGCATGGCCCTGGCCGCCTGCGCCCCGGCCGCCGAGCCCAAAACCGCCGGCGACGAGTCGGGTGATGCGGCTACCGAGATGGCCGAAACCGGCGACGGGACTGGCGCCTATGTGTCCGACGAGCAGTGCCTGTCCTGCCACGGAGGCTCCTTTGAGGCTCTGGCCGAGACCACGGCCGACTATGGACTCTCGAATCCCCACGGATCCATCCACGGTGCCCCGGTGTCCTGCGTGAACTGCCACGCGAAGGACAAGGAGCTCACCGACAATCAGTGCACCAAGTGCCACAGCTGGCCGCACAATCCCGAAACCGGTCCGGGCGTGGCGCTGAACTAGGGGCCTGGAGGAGGGCTGCGCTCGGCTCTGGATTTCGAATGGCGAAGAAGGCGGCGCGTCCGGCAGGGCGCGTCGTTTCTCTATACTGGGAGACGAGAGCATAGAAACCCGGTTCGCAATGAGCGAGAAAGGAGGGGGTATGGCCCGAAAAGCTGCGGTCGAGGCGCGTCCGGCGCTCACCCGCGAGCGCATTGTCGCCGTGGCCTCCGATCTCATCGAGCGCGACGGCCTCGGTGCGTTCACCATGCGCTCCCTGGGCCGCGAGCTGGGCGTGTCGGCCATGGCCGTCTACAGCCACTTCGACTCCCGGGATGCCATTCTTGTGGCCGTCCTTCAGCGTCTCATGGCGTCCATGGATACCGATCCGGTGCCCGGAGAGGCTTGGGACGACACGCTGCGACGCACCATGACCTCCATCTATCGGCTGGAAATGGCTCATCCGGAATTGGCCACCATCGAGGTGGTGCCCCAAACAGGGGAGAACGGTCTGGCCGAGCACACCGACAAGATCGTGAACCTGCATCTGGCCCAGGGGATGCCCGAGCCGGTGCTGACCCAGGCATGGGCCCTCGTGGATGCCTATCTGACGGGGTTTATCGGCAATGCCATCGCGGTTCGGGCGAATCGGCCCTCCGGTGTCCGCGGCGTCTCGAGCGGGCGCGCGGCTGAAGGGGAAGGCGCTGCGAGCTGCACGGACGACGATACGCTCCCTTGGCAGCGCGTCGTCGCGGCGGCCTACACCGACGAGGCCTTCGCCCATGGTGTCGAGATCATCATCCAGGGCATTCGAGCGCTGGCGGCTCCCGATCCCTGCGAGTGGCGCACGCCTGAGCCGTGATGCGGCTGGCTGTCTTTCGGATGGCTGCCCATCTGCGACCGCGCCCTTGCGACGCCGGGAGTCTTGCGGATCTTTGGCCGCTCCCCGCATTTTTCGTAATTCCCAAAATTGGGGCTTGACGGGGGGCGCTCGCTTCCGTAACATACTCACTTGCGCTCGCCGCTTTCGGGCGGTGTGAGCGAGAAAGTTCTGTTGGGGTGTCGTCTAATGGCAGGACAGCGGTTTCTGGTGCCGTATGTGAGGGTTCGACTCCTTCCACCCCAGCCATTTTCTCGCGTGGCATTTCGTGGCTCCGTCGTCTAGCGGTTTAGGACGCCGCCCTCTCAAGGCGGAGGTCGCCGGTTCGAATCCGGTCGGAGCTACCAAGGAATCCGGGCCGGGAGGCGCCATGTCTCCCGGCTTCATGAAGCGCCCATGTGGCTCCGTCGTCTAGCGGTTTAGGACGCCGCCCTCTCAAGGCGGAGGTCGCCGGTTCGAATCCGGTCGGAGCTACCAAGAACTTACGAGCCGCCCTCGGGCGGCTCTTTTTGCATCTATAAGGCGCGAGGGGCGGTTAGGACGGCGGCCCCGAAGGCTCCGGCTGCGAGCAGGGTCGAGCACGGAAGAAAGGGCGATATGGAGTTTCTCATCGTGTGCCCGTTGGCGCTCATCGCCGGTTTCGTGGACGCCATCGCCGGCGGGGGAGGCCTCATCTCCCTGCCCGCTTACTTCTTTGCCGGCCTACCGCCCCATGCCGCCATCGCCACCAACAAGCTCTCCAGCACCTTGGGCACGCTGGTGGCCACCGTGCGCTATGCGTTGTTCGGTTACATGGTGAAGCGCTTCGTTGTCGCGGGCGTCGCCTGCGGCCTGGTCGGTTCGGCCATCGGCGCGAACCTGGCGCTTCTAGCTGACGCCACCGTGCTCACCGTGGCGATGCTCGTGGCGCTGCCTCCGGTGGCGTTCCTCGTGTTCCGTTCCAAGAACCTCGACCGTTTCGCCGAGCATCCTCTGCCTCCGCGCCGGGCCCTGGTCGCCACGGCCCTCATCGCTTTGGCGGTGGGCGTGTACGACGGGTTCTACGGGCCGGGGACGGGCACCATCCTCATGCTGCTGCTCGCCGCGATGGCTCATCAGGACGTTCGCACGGCCGCCGGCACTACCAAGGCGATCAACCTGGCCACCAACGTCGCCGCCTTGGCGGTGTTTCTCGTCAACGGTGCGGTGCTCATCCCCTTGGGACTCGCCGCCGCAGCCTTCAACATCGCCGGCAATTGGCTCGGCTCCACCTTCTTCGACAAGAAAGGGGCGCTCATCTTGCGCCCCATCATGCTCGTCGTCATTGTCCTGTTCGCCATTCGCCTCGTCACCGACCTTCTGGCCTAGGACGCCTCTTTGCGAAGCTCTTCCGCGAAGGCCAGCAGCGCCTCGTGCTCGTTGGGGACGCGCTCGTCGATGACGGCGTCCAGACACGCGTCCAGCAGGCGCCCCACCTCCGGGCCGGCGGGGACGCCGAGAGCTATGATGTCGCGGCCGTTTATGGCGAGGTGCTTCACGGTGAATGCGGCCTCATCTTCCAGAATCTGCTCCATAAGGGCGCGCAGCTCGTCGGCGGTATCGGCTCGGGGAGCGCAGAACGGCGCCTGGGCCAGGGCGTCGGCCCGTTTGATATCGCAGAGGGCCGCGAAGAGGTCGGTGCGTCCCCCGAGTCGCCCCAGCATGCGGCGCACGGCTCGGGCATTGGGGGGCACCACGTCGTCGTGGGCCCGCACGAGAGACGGCACGTCCCGGCGCAGCCAGGCGGGGAAGGGGAGGCGGTGCATGATGCCGCAGGCGAGTTGCGTGCTGATGACGGCGTGTCCGTAGAAATGCTCCACCGGCCCCTCGTCCGTCTCCTCGAAGAACGCCGCCGCGGGCTTGCCCATGTCGTGGAACAGGGCGCTCCAGCGCTGCAGCGGCTCGGGGGGCGTGCGCTGCACCACCCAGGCGGTGTGCTCGAGCACATCGTATATATGGTACTTCGTCACTTGGGCGCATCCCTTCATGGCCACAAGCTCCGGCAGCACGAAGGCCAGTACATCGACGCAGGCCATAAGCGCATCGTGAACGTAGTCGCCGCAGACGAAGCGCTCCAGCTCACGGTAGACGCGCTCGCCGGACACTTTCCGCAGGAGGCTCTTGCCGGCGACCATAGCGTCGAAGGTGGCAGGGTCGATGGCCACGCCGAGCTGTGAGGCGAAGCGACAGGCTCGCAGGATGCGCAGCGCGTCCTCGGAAAAGCGCGTCGCCGGATCGCCCACGCACCTCAGCACGCCGCGCTCCATGTCGTCCAGGCCGCCGAAGGGATCGATGATCCCGCGGGCAGGATGGTAGGCCAGGGCGTTGATGGTGAAGTCCCGCCGCTGCAGATCCTCTTCTATAGAGGAAGCCGGAGCCACGGAGTCGGGATGGCGCCCGTCGCTGTAAACGCCGTCGGTGCGGTAAGTGGTGATCTCCAGCGGCTCGCCTTCGCATACCACGGTGAGAGTGCCATGGGCGACGCCGGTTTCCACGGTGCCCCAGCCGGCGCGTCGGAACGCCTCTTGCACCGCGGGCCACGGCAGGCTCGTCGCGATGTCCACATCGTGGATGGGTCGCCCGAGCAGAGCGTCGCGAACGAAGCCGCCCACGCACCATGCCTCTCCTCCGGCCTCCTCGATGATTTCCAGAGCATCATGGGCGACAAGAGGAAGGGGGAGCGTTTGGGGAAGATCGCTCCGAACCGCTTCGCTGGAAGCAAATTTGTTTTCACGTCCAGCACGGCCAGCGACCGTTTCGTCAGGCTTCGCCGCGCCTGAAGGCTGCGGTGTGTCGTTGGAGAAGCGATAAGGACGCGGTGATGTGTTGGGGTTGCGGTGAACGGGAGTCATAGAACTTGTCCTTAGGATCGGTGATTTATCCCTATTATACAGGGCTTTTGCGAGATAAGAAGATGCAGCGTGGTGCAGTTGGGCAAAAAGTTTTAATAAATTTCAAAAAACCCCTTGCGCGAAATCCCGGGAGCTGTATCATATGCGAGCTGCCTTTTTCGGAAGTGCGGAAGGCGGCGCCCCCGGCGGTCCGGGGGTCGCGTCGGGCGGGAAAGCGAAGTTGTCGAGATTTCGTGAACCGCTTGACGGGGGATGCGAGTCCCTGTAAAGTATTTCCTTGCGCCGCTCGCGAGGGCGGCGGGGCGGGAAGCCTCCCGCGGAACCTTGACAACCGGATACTGAGGATGGAATTCGAGAGACGGACAAACGTCTTCTCGGATGTCAGACGGACATTCGAGAGAGCAAGCTTAACTTTTTTCCCTGTCAGGGGCCCGAGGCCCCGACGGAGAGTTTTAAAAACAGAATCGAGACTCACATCGATCTGACGGCGCCTCCGGGCGCTGTTCGAACGGAGAGTTTGATCCTGGCTCAGGATGAACGCTGGCGGCGTGCTTAACACATGCAAGTCGAACGATTAAGACGGCTTCGGCCGTGTATAGAGTGGCGAACGGGTGAGTAACACGTGACCAACCTGCCCCGCGCTCCGGGACAACCGCTGGAAACGGCGGCTAATACCGGATGCTCCGGGGAGGCCCCATGGCCTCCCCGGGAAAGCCCTGACGGCGCGGGATGGGGTCGCGGCCCATTAGGTAGACGGCGGGGTAACGGCCCACCGTGCCCGCGATGGGTAGCCGGACTGAGAGGTCGACCGGCCACATTGGGACTGAGATACGGCCCAGACTCCTACGGGAGGCAGCAGTGGGGAATTTTGCGCAATGGGGGCAACCCTGACGCAGCAACGCCGCGTGCGGGACGAAGGCCTTCGGGTTGTAAACCGCTTTCAGCAGGGAAGACATAGACGGTACCTGCAGAAGAAGCTCCGGCTAACTACGTGCCAGCAGCCGCGGTAATACGTAGGGGGCGAGCGTTATCCGGATTCATTGGGCGTAAAGCGCGCGTAGGCGGCCGCCTAAGCGGAACCTCTAATCCCGGGGCTCAACCTCGGGCCGGGTTCCGGACTGGGCGGCTCGAGTGCGGTAGAGGCAGGCGGAATTCCCGGTGTAGCGGTGGAATGCGCAGATATCGGGAAGAACACCGATGGCGAAGGCAGCCTGCTGGGCCGCCACTGACGCTGAGGCGCGAAAGCTGGGGGAGCGAACAGGATTAGATACCCTGGTAGTCCCAGCCGTAAACGATGGACGCTAGGTGTGGGGGGACCATCCCCCCGTGCCGCAGCCAACGCATTAAGCGTCCCGCCTGGGGAGTACGGCCGCAAGGCTAAAACTCAAAGGAATTGACGGGGGCCCGCACAAGCAGCGGAGCATGTGGCTTAATTCGAAGCAACGCGAAGAACCTTACCAGGGCTTGACATGCGAGTGAAGCCGCGGAGACGCGGTGGCCGAGAGGAGCTCGCGCAGGTGGTGCATGGCTGTCGTCAGCTCGTGTCGTGAGATGTTGGGTTAAGTCCCGCAACGAGCGCAACCCCCGTCCCGTGTTGCCAGCATTCAGTTGGGGACTCGCGGGAGACTGCCGGCGTCAAGCCGGAGGAAGGTGGGGACGACGTCAAGTCATCATGCCCCTTATGCCCTGGGCTGCACACGTGCTACAATGGCCGGTACAGAGGGTTGCCACCCCGCGAGGGGGAGCGGATCCCGGAAAGCCGGTCCCAGTTCGGATCGCAGGCTGCAACCCGCCTGCGTGAAGTCGGAGTTGCTAGTAATCGCGGATCAGCATGCCGCGGTGAATACGTTCCCGGGCCTTGTACACACCGCCCGTCACACCACCCGAGTCGTCTGCACCCGAAGCCGCCGGCCGAACCCTTCTGGGGCGGAGGCGTCGAAGGTGTGGAGGGTAAGGGGGGTGAAGTCGTAACAAGGTAGCCGTACCGGAAGGTGCGGCTGGATCACCTCCTTTCTAGGGAGACAACCTAGAGCCGCTCTCATCCTCCCCAGCATCCGGCTGCGAGGGCTCCGAGCGAGAGTCCCCGCGCACCTTGACAGTTGCATAGCGCGTGACATGAAAATGTCAACATGATCAACACCAACATCAATTTCCTAAGCTGATTAGGTTCTCGATGGGTGCTCGCATCATGGAATAGACGATTCATCACGATCGCGAACGTATGTTATACGACGGAATAAATTCTCATTTATATCCAACGGACGAAACCATTAGAAGTAATTACTTCTTTGGCGACCTAGGTAATGGACAAGATATCTAGGGCGCACGGCGGATGCCTTGGCACAGGAAGTCGACGAAGGACGCGGCAAGCTGCGATAAGCCCCGGGGAGTGGCAAACACACCTTGATCCGGGGATCTCCGAATGGGGGAACCCAGCAGGGGTCATGCCCTGCTACCCGCGCCTGAATAAAATAGGGCGCAGGGAGGCAACCGGGGGAACTGAAACATCTAAGTACCCCGAGGAAGAGAAATCAACCGAGATTGCGCGAGTAGCGGCGAGCGAAAGCGCACCAGCCCAAACCCGGGCGCGTGTAAGCGGCAGGCGTTGCCGCCCGGGGGTTGCGGGACTCGCGTCCAGGTGCTGCCCACCTGGGAGCGGTTACAAATCCACATGGTAGCGGAACGGCATGGAAGGGCCGGCCGCAGCGGGTGAGAGCCCCGTACGCGAAACCATGCGGACCGCTGACGAGTATCCCGAGTAGGGCCGGGCACGTGAAACCCGGTCCGAAGCCGGGGGGACCACCCTCCAAGGCTGAACACTCTCCTGTGACCGATAGCGAACCAGTACCGTGAGGGAAAGGTGAAAAGCACCCCGAGAGGGGAGTGAAACAGTACCTGAAACCGTGCGCCCACAAGCAGTCGGAGCAGCCTTTGCGCTGTGACGGCGTGCCTTTTGTAGAATGAGCCAGCGAGTTGCGGTGTGCGGCGAGGTTAAGTTTGGAAACGAGCCGCAGCGAAAGCGAGCCTTTAAGATGGCGAGTGAGTCGCACGCTGCAGACGCGAAGCCGGGTGAGCTATCCTGGGGCAGGCTGAAGCGGGGGTAAGACCCCGTGGAGGGCCGAACCCACTTCGGTTGAAAACGGAGGGGATGACCCCAGGATAGGGGTGAAAGGCCAATCAAACCCGGAGATATCTCGTTCTCCCCGAAATAGCTTTAGGGCTAGCCTCGGCCGTTAACCCGCGGTGGTAGAGCCACCGGATCGACGAGGGGGCTTCACCGCCTACCGACTCGAACCGAACTCCGAATGCCGCGGGTCGAGAGGCCGGGAGTCAGAGGGCGTGGGCTAAGCTGCGCGCTCGAGAGGGAAACAGCCCAGACCGCCCGCTAAGGTCCCCAAGTCATCGCTGAGTGGCAAAGGATGTGCGTCTGCCCAGACAACCAGGATGTTGGCTTAGAAGCAGCCATGCATTTAAAGAGTGCGTAACAGCTCACTGGTCGAGTGGACATGCGCCGACAATTCACGGGGCTAAGCGATGCACCGAAGCGGCGGACTGAGAATTCAGTGGTAGGGGAGCTCTCCGCGGGGGGCGAAGCAGCAGGGCGACCTGCTGTGGACCGCGCGGAGGTGAGAATGCTGGCATGAGTAACGAGACCAGGGCGAGAAACCCTGGCGCCGTGAGCCTAAGGGTTCCTGGGCGAGGCTAATCCCCCCAGGGTCAGTCGGGAGCTAAGGCGAGGCCGAGAGGCGTAGCCGATGCGCAGCGGGCAGACATTCCCGCACCGCCGACGGCGCGGCATTACCGATGGGGCGACGGAGAAGGGTAGCCGGGCGGGGTTCTGGACGTCCCCGTGAAAGCGCGTAGGGCGCGCAGCGTGGAAATCAGCTGCGCATGGGGCCTGAGACGCGAGACGAAGCGACTGAGCGAAGCCGGTGAGCCCATGCTTCCGAGAAAAACCTCTAGGGAGTGCCGTCGGCGCCCGTACCAAAACCGACACAGGTGGGCGGGTAGAACATACCGAGGCGATCGGGAGAACCACGGTTAAGGAACTCGGCATACTGGCCCCGTAACTTCGGGAGAAGGGGCGCCGCCGGCTGTGAACGCCCTCGCGGCGGGAGCGGCTGGCGGCCGCAGCGAAACGGCCCAAGCGACTGTTTATCAAAAACACAGGACTCTGCAAAGCGGTAACGCGACGTATAGGGTCTGACGCCTGCCCGGTGCCGGAAGGTTACGCGGATGCGTCAGCCGAAAGGCGAAGCGCTGAAGCCAAGCCCCGGTAAACGGCGGCCGTAACTATAACGGTCCTAAGGTAGCGAAATTCCTTGTCGGGTAAGTTCCGACCTGCACGAATGGCGTAACGATTTGGGCGCTGTCTCAACCGTGGACCCGGTGAAATTGTACTGTTCGTGAAGATGCGAACTACCCGCGGAAGGACGGAAAGACCCCGTGAACCTTTACTGCAGCTTGGCATTGGCATCTGGTACGGCGCGTAGAGGATAGGCGGGAGCCTTTGAAGCGGGGGCGCAAGCCCCCGTGGAGGCGACCTTGGAATACCGCCCTCGTCGTGCCGGCTGCCTAACGCGCGGCCGTGATCCGGCGCGCGGACCGTGCCAGGCGGGTAGTTTGACTGGGGCGGTCGCCTCCCAAAACGTAACGGAGGCGCGCGAAAGGTCCGCTCAGGACGGTCGGCAACCGTCCCGAGAGCGCAAGAGTGCAAGCGGGCTTGACTGCGAGAGAGACACCTCGAGCAGGGACGAAAGTCGGTTCTAGTGATCCGGCGGCACAGAGTGGAATGGCCGTCGCTCAACGGATAAAAGGTACTCCGGGGATAACAGGCTGATCTTGCCCAAGAGTCCACATCGACGGCAAGGTTTGGCACCTCGATGTCGGCTCATCGCATCCTGGGGCTGAAGTCGGTCCCAAGGGTATGGCTGTTCGCCATTTAAAGCGGTACGCGAGCTGGGTTCAGAACGTCGTGAGACAGTTCGGTCCCTATCCTCCGCGGGCGCAAGGGAGTTGAGGAGATCTGCCCCTAGTACGAGAGGACCGGGGTGGACGGACCTCTGGTGACGCGGTTGTCGACCAACGGCACCGCCGCCTAGCTACGTCCGGCACGGATAACCGCTGAAGGCATCTAAGTGGGAAGCCGCCTCCGAGATGAGCTCCCTTTCCGGTAAGGGCCCAGATAGACTATCTGGTCGATAGGGCGCAGCTGCAAGCAGGGCGACCTGCTCAGGCGAGCGCTACTAATAGCCCGAGCTCTTCTTCATTGCCAAGACTACGATCGAGATCGAGAGATGGACGTGTCGCGCGCATGCAACCGCCAGGGTGGCGCGGGGGATCCCCGGGCCCCCGGCGGGCAGCACATCGTTGCCGCGGGAGCGCCTCCCGCGAGCGGAACCATGGAGTGGGGGATCACCCGATCCCATTCCGAACTCGGCAGTTAAGCCCCACCTCGCCGAAAGTACTGCGGCGCCAGGCCGCGGGAGGACAGGTCGTTCCGCTCGCAGGGGGCGCTTTTTATATTATAATTTGGACACCTGGAAGGGTGTCTTTTTTATTTTAGGAGGAGTGTATGGTCGAGCTAGATGACGAGAAGGTTTTTTACGCTTTCGATAAAACGCTGGAGCCTGCCATGGTCGTACCCTCCGGGACGACGGTGCGCGTTCGCACGAAGGACTGCTTCGGCAACCAGATTCAAAAGCCCGAAGACGAGCTCGATGGAATCGACTGGGATCATACCAATCCGGCTACGGGCCCCATCTTCGTGGAGGGGGCGGTTCCGGGCGGCGCGCTCAAGGTGAGCGTCGGTGCCATCGAGTTCGACAACAAGTCGGTTTCCTGCACGGGCGAAAACGAGGGCGTTTGCGGCGATCGTTTCAATGCTTGGAGCACTCAGGTGTGTGAAATCGACGGCGATGAGCTTGTTTGGGACGAGCGCCTGCGCATTCCGTTGCGGCCGATGATCGGCGTTATCGGCGTGGCTCCCGAGGGCGATCCGATCAATTGCGGCACGCCGGGCAGCCATGGCGGCAATATGGACAACACGGCTATCACGGCAGGGGCTACCCTTTACTTCCCCGTCTTCGCCGATGGGGCGCTTTTTGGATGCGGGGATATGCATGCCGTTATGGGCGATGGCGAGATCAGCGTCTCTGGCGCCGAGGCAGCTGGGTGGGCTACGGTTACGCTGACGGCGATGCCCGAGCTGAAGCTTGTCGATCCGCTGATCGAGAATGCGACGCATTTCGGGGTCATCGCCTCGGCCGAGACATTGGATGCGGCGGCAGATCGGGCTGTGCACGAGATGCTGGATCTCATCTGCGACCGTACGGCCGAGGATCCCGACAAGGTTGTCATGCTGCTGTCGCTTGTCGGCGATGTGCAGGTGTGCCAGATGGTGGATCCGGAGAAGACGATCCGCTTCATGGTGCCCAAGTACGTGCTGGACTCACTGGGCTTCAAGCTGTAGGAGCGAGTTTGTAGAGAAGCCACAGAAGAGGCATGGGGGAATTCCCGTAGGGGGCGACCTTGGTCGCCCCTGTTTTTGTCATGCGAGGGCGTCTTTCTCGCGAGGGCTGGCCAAGGCCAGTTGCTATGGAGGATGCGGTGGCGGGGAGGACTGACCAAGGTCAGCTCCTACGGGTTCGCCTCTGAGCGGTATATCGAAGGATTCCAAACCATATACACGAATGAGAATAATAGGGCTTGCGAATATATGAGAACAAGGATAATATATTCCAAGCGATTTATTCGCGTGGAAGTATAACCTATTAGAGAGGATTGCCTCGATGCGTAAAAGTTGGAAACTTGGTGCCGTCTCGGTGGCCCTTGTAGCCGCTCTGGGCTTGTTCGGCTGCTCTGGTGGCGATACCACAGAGCAGAAGGGCGATGAGCCGGCTGCCCCCCAGACGGAAACCCAGACCCCCGAGGCGGCCGAGCCTGAGGGCGAGGCCGTGGAGCTGCAGATTTTCGCCGCCAATTCCCTGACCAAGGCCATGGCCGAGGCCGAGGAACTCTACACTCAGCAGAATCCCAACGTCACCTTCGCTGATACGCAGTACGAGGCCTCCGGTACCTTGAACGAGATGCTCGGCGCCGGGCAGTACGCTGACATCCTCATCACAGCCTCCAAGGGCACGATGGACGATGCCGCGGAGAACGGGTATGTCAAGGAGGACACCCGCCAGACCATGTTCAACAACGACCTGGTCATCGTCACCAAGGAGGGTGGTGACCTGGCCGGTCGGGACATCTCCCTCGAGGACATCGCCGCCGGCAAGTACACGCTGGCCGTAGGCGATGAGAATGTGCCGGCTGGCAACTATGCCTGCCAGTCCCTGACGACGGTCGGCGGCTACATCGAGCCCGACGGGGCCACCGGTGCCGATGCCACGGGCAAGGGCGGCGAGTTTTCCGCGACTCTGCAGCCGAAGGTGACCCTCGGCGGCAAAGTGGGCGACGTGTGCAAGTACGCCGAGTCCGGCGAGGTCGATATCGCCATGGTCTACACCTCCGATG
The DNA here is from genome assembly GCF_000478885.1 of Adlercreutzia equolifaciens DSM 19450. Classification (NCBI taxonomy): domain Bacteria; kingdom Bacillati; phylum Actinomycetota; class Coriobacteriia; order Eggerthellales; family Eggerthellaceae; genus Adlercreutzia; species Adlercreutzia equolifaciens. Next base: position 1,818,956 of record NC_022567.1, on the reverse strand, counting down.
TGTACCGCATGGGCGGTGTCGCCATCTGCTCGGTGGTGCCCAACGACACCCACAAGGCCATTACCTATCCGGGCGCGGTGTGCACCGAAAGCAAGAACGCCGAGGCGGCCCAGGCCTTCCTCGAGTGGTGCATGACCGACGAGGACGCCAACCAGATTTGGGAGAAGTGGGGCTTCGAGCTCGCCCAGAACTAAGGCATTCGCGGTAGAATAACTACGAGCTGCAAAGCGCATCTTGGTACGCAAGAGCATCTCGTCGGGCGGGCGGGGCGCAAGGCCTCGCCCGCCTGGTGTGTAGGACGGCAATGAGAGTGGTGGCTATGGAAACAGCGAAAGCGGCCGGTGCAAGGCGATCTGCGACGGGGCTCGCGGCTTCGGTGCTCAGGGCGGTCGCAGCTGCGATCCTCGCCGGTGCGGTGCTGTGGATCTGCAGTGGGATCGTGGCGCCCTCTTCGGCTTGGGCTGCCGATGCGGAGCAGGCTGTCCAAGATGCCGAGATAGACATCTCCGCTGACGGCGATGCGGCCCGCATGGAGGGCTGCGACTTCGCTGTGGAAGGCTTCGAATGCTCGCGTACGGGCTCCTCGCGCGACATCGACGGACTCAGCTACGGCTACACCTACCGGCTTTCAGGCACCGACCGCGTGGCCGTCGTCAACACAGCCGACTACGCCGTGCTCTTCATTCCGCGGACGGTGGCCGACGAGTTCGGCATCGAGGACGAGGGCGGCTCTCAGGTTCAGGAAATAAAGACCTACTTGGCGGCCCTGGATGAGAACTTCTCCACGGGGGTGAACCCGCTGGCGAGCCAAGAGGAATGGAAAGTGCTCATTGCTGATGCGGAAGGCGCTGAGGGAGCATCGCTCGCTGTGGGCGACGCAACCTTCACCTTCGGGCGCGAGATCTCGGAAGACCGCTTCTACGTGACCGTCGAGGGCCCCGACGATGCTTTCGACGTGAAGAGCGAGGTGCGTCCGGCGCAGATGGACAGTGGGCGCCTTGTGCCGGCGGAGGGCGCCGTCATCGCCCAGAAGGGCGGTCCGCTTGAGCAGTTGGGAGAGTTTCTCGCCACCATGGACTACTCGCCTTTATGGGTGACGCTCAAGACCTGCGGCGTGGCCATTGTGTTCGTGTTCTTCCTGGGGCTGGCCGCCGCATATTTCACGCTGCGCATCTCGAAGCGCGCCCAGGATATCTTCGATACCGTCTTCACCATTCCCATGGTGCTGCCGCCGACGGTCTGCGGCTTCCTTCTGCTGTCGGCGCTCGGGCGCAACACAGCCTTTGGGCGCTTCTTCCAGGAGATCGGATTCCCGCTCGTATTCAGCTGGCAGGCCACGGTCATCGCTGCGGTGGTGGTGGCCTTCCCGCTCATGTACCGCAGCGCCCGAGGCGCCTTCGAGAGCTTGGATCCGAACATGCTCGACGCGGCCCGCACCCTGGGCTGGTCCAACGGGCGCATCTTCATGCGCCTCATGCTACCCTTGGCCTGGTCGTCCATCGCCTCGGGCACGGTGCTCGCCTTCGCCCGGGCCTTGGGCGAGTTCGGGTGCACGCTTTTTCTGGCGGGCAACCAACTGGGCAGCACCCGCACCATCCCCATCGCCATCTACTTCGAGTGGATGAACGGCAACACCGAGGCCACCTGGTTCTGGACGATCGTGCTTTTGGTGTTCAGCTTCCTCGTCATTCTGTTCATCAACCTATGGAGCCGGCATACCACGCGCTATCGCCAGAAGAGCAGCCACGAGGGGCGCTCGCCCAAGCCGCGGAGAAACGGCACGCGGGGCGGCGGTCGAAGGAGGAGCGCGAAGGGCCTTCGGGAGGATGGCACCGGAAGTGCCGACGTTCTGGGAGAGGGGGTGGCCTAGATGAGCCTGGACGTGCGCATCAAGAAGAGCTTCGGCGACTACACTCTGGACGTGGCTTTTGCGGCCGGAGACGAGACCCTGGGCTTTCTGGGGGCCTCGGGCTGCGGCAAGAGCCTCACGCTGCGCTGCATTGCGGGCATCGAGACGCCGGATGAGGGCCGGATCGTCGTGAACGGCAAGGTGTTCTTCGATTCCGAGCAGAAGATCAACCTAACGCCGCAGCAACGTAAAACGGCCCTTCTATTCCAGAACTACATGCTGTTTCCCAACCTGACGGTGGCGGACAACATCGGCGCGGGCATCGGGCGCGAGGTGCCGAAGGCGGAACGGGAGCGCATCATTTCCGAGGAGCTGGAGCGCTTCGGCCTGCGCGGTTTCGGGCAGCGCTATCCGGCCCAGCTCTCCGGCGGCCAGCAGCAGCGCGTGGCCCTGGCCCGCATGCTGGCGGCGCGCCCGGGCATCCTCATGTTGGACGAGCCCTTCAGCGCTCTGGACTCCCATTTGAAGGGCGTGTTGGAGCAGAACCTTGTGAGCCTATTCGACGCCTTCGAGGGAACGATTCTGTACGTCAGCCACGACATCGACGAGTCACTGCGGTTCTGCGACCGAATCGCCGTGGTGGATGCCGGCCGCATCGTGGAGATGGATGCCGGGCGCGAGCTGATGAACAACCCCCAGTCGGTGGCGGGGCTGAAGCTGTCGGGCTGCAAGAACGCGCCGGCGGCCGTGTACGCTGGGCCGCACGCGGTTCACGTCCCCCCGTGGGGCATTGACGTGCATACGGCCCAGGAAGTGCCGCGAGACGTGAAGTGCCTGGGCCTTCGCGCCTTCTATGTCGAGCGGGCGGAGGGCCCCGGCGAGAACTGCTATCGCGTCCGCGTCGACCGCGTGAGCGATGCCTGCTTCGAGCGTATGGCGCTTCTGGGCTTTCTCGATCGCGACGACGCGGATGGCGCCGCCGTCGCCTTCGAGGCGAACGAGATGAGCTATCTGCACCAGCACATGTTCTGGCGCGTGAGCATGCGCGAAGGCGTTGCGTTGCCGGAGGTGGGGGAGAAGCTGTGGGTGCGCATCCCTCCGGACAAGGTGTATCTGGTGAGTCGATAACTCTATTCATCAAAAAGTGCGAGCAAAAGCGCAGGTAAAACGGGTCACTCACCCAGCCTGCGTGAGATTTTTGCGCCCATTTTCTCAATTTCAGGCAGTCTGCGGGTAGTCGTTTTCGGCTTCCATCCCCTATAGTTCCGACCCGTGGAACCGCTTCGAAGGCCTCCGAGACATAGTTGGTGCGAGGAGGCGAAGCGGCAAGGAGGAGAACCAAATAGGTAAGAGGGGAGGGTCGCATCCGCTGCGATGCGAAGCATGCATGGCTGATTTTGAAACCCGCGAAATGCCGCGAGACGATTCCCAGGAGCACGACGAGGCAGCCGCCGAGGCGGCGATGGATGTTGCCGCGCTTGTTGCCGACGATTTGTCCGACGCCGCCGAACTCACTTTCGAGGAGAAGCTCGCGGAGCTGAACCGCACGGTGATGCGTCATCCCCTGAACCGCGAGATCCTGTACAAGACCCTCGCCTTCTGCGCCGAGGAGCGCCCGCTTCGCGAGGCGGAGGACTTCATCGCGGCGCTCCCCCAGTTCGAGCGCGCCACCCAGAACCAGTTCTATATGCTGATGTCCCTCGTTCGCTCCTACGGCCTCGACATGATCGAGCGCGACGAGGAAGGCAACCGCGTTTTGCCCGAGCAGAAGGAGGGGCTCTCCGAAGACGAGGTCGACGATCTCGTGGTCGAGATCTCGTTCAAGAGCACGGATGTGGGCGACTGGTTCGTCGATTACAACAAGCCGTCCGCGCGCCTCGTGGATCTGCTCCATCTTGTGCCCGAGCGCACCGATACCTACATCGAACTTTTGGAATTCGTCGAGGCGGCACCGCGCTCCTACGGGCAGATCGAGGAGCTGCTCTTGGGCAGGCCCGCTCTTCAGACGGTGATCGACGGTCGCGTCGAGACCATGCAGCCGTCGGTGTTTGTGGACAAGCTCGAGCGCGCTGGCGCTCTGGTTTGGAAAGAAGGTTGGACGTTGACCGAGGAGGGAAGGGAGTTTCTGGAAGATCTGAAGGTGAACGGACAAGCGTAATCACGTGTAAGCAAGAGGAGAGGAAGACAATATGTCAAAAACGAATTTGACACGTCGCAGCTTCGTCAAAGTGTCCGCTCTCGCGGGCGCGGCCGCTGCGGTGGGCGCCTCCATGGCCGGCTGCATGCAGGAAGCTGCGCCGGAAGAGGAGCTCGCCGGTACTGGCGAGGTGGGCGTCTCGAGCACCGAGGGCCTGACGAAGATGCGCACGAGCTGCCATGGCTGCATTCAGATGTGCCCGGCCATCGCCTACCTGAAGGACGGCGTGGTCGTACGGCTCGAGGGCGATCCGGAGGCTCCGGTGTCCCGCGGCAGCCTCTGCATCAAGGGCCTGAACCAGCTGCACACCATGTACAGCCCCCGCCGCATCCTGCATCCGCTGCGTCGTGCCGGCGAGCGCGGAGAGAACAAGTGGGAGGTCATCTCCTGGGACGAGGCCATCACCGAGGCCGCGACCCATATCAAGGACGCCATCGACCAGTACGGCAACTACGCCTTCTTCGCCAGCGTGGGCGGCGGCGGATCCTACTCGTTCATGGAGGCCATGACGCTGCCCATGGCGTTCGGCTCGCCGACGGTGTTCGAGCCCGGCTGCGCCCAGTGCTACCTGCCCCGTTGGGCCCTCTCGAAGCTCTTCTACGGCGGTGACGACCAGTCCATCGCGGACAACGCCGTGCAGGAAATCTTCAAGGTGAACGACAACAAGACCGAGATCGTGGTCATCTGGGGCGCCCAGCCCTCCGTGTCCGAGACCGCCGAGTCCGGCCGCGGCATGGCGGAGCTTCGCGCCGCCGGCGTGAAGACCGTGGTCGTCGATCCGAACTTCTCGCCCGACGCCGTGAAGGCCGACGTGTGGCTGCCCGTGCGTCCCGGCACCGACACGAAGCTGCTCCTGTCCTGGTTCCGCTACATCTTCGAGAACAAGCTCTACGACGAGGAGTTCACGAAGTACTGGACGAACCTGCCGTTCCTCATCGACCCCGACACGAAGCTGCCGGTGCGCGCCCAGGAGCTGTTCCCGGACTTCCAGCAGACGACGCCCGAGAACACCCCGGCCTACGTGTGCTTCGATCTGAAGACGAACGCCGTAGCGCCCTTCGAGTACTCCGCTCCCGCCGATTCGGCCGTGGATCCCGAGATCTTCTGGGCCGGTGAGTTCAACGGCAAGCAGTACAAGACCGCCGGTCAGATCTACAAGGAGGAGGCCGACCCCTGGACGCTCGAGAAGACGGCCGAGGAGTGCTGGCTTCAGGCCGACAAGATCGAGGAGGCCATCAAGCTCTACGTCGAGAACAACGGCGGCATCGCCAACGGCGTGGCGTCGGACATGACCGAGTCCGCCTCCCAGGTGCCGCTCGGCTGCATGGGCCTCGACTCCATCATGGGCCGCATCAACAAGCCCGGCGTCACCATGACCCAGAAGGGCGGCGGCTACTTCGCCACCATGACCGACACCGGCGAGACCAAGCTGGTGCGCCCGGTCACCTACAACAACGGCTTCGGCGGCATGTTCTCCGACATGTACGGCGTCGGCGCGGTCATCGGCATGTCCGATGCTGAGAACGAGGCGCGCATCAAGCAACTCGGCGAGGCCATGCCCGACTCCCAGCGCATCCTGAACAAGCTTCTGCAGGATCGTCTGGGCATGAAGGACCACAAGGGCCTCTACGCCTGGTGCCACTCCCACATTCCCACGGTGCGCAACGCCATCGCCACTGGCGAGCCCTTCAAGCCGCGCGTGTGGTTCGACATGTCCGGCAACAAGCTGGCCATGCTCGGCAACGCGAAGTCCTGGTACGACGTGTTCCCCGAGGTGGACTACATCATCGGCCAGTACCCGATGCTCACCTCCTTCCACATCGAGGCGTGCGATCTGGTCTTCCCGCTGCGCGAGTGGCTGGAAGAGCCCATGGTGAACATGACCCAGCTTGACACCCAGTGGCTGCAGAACGAGTGCGTGCACATCGGCGAGACCGTGTCGCACTCCATCCCGGCGGCCCAGGTGGTGGCCAAGTGCCGCGAGATGTGGGGCGGCCACATCCCGAACGGCCTGGAGCTGGGCGATGGCACGGCTTATCTGGGCAGCGCCACCGAGGCCGAGGTCAAGCAGGGCGTTGCCGACACGCTCGGCGCTCCCGACTGGGAGACCCTGCAGGCGAACACCGACGAGTACGTGCCGTTCGTGACCCCCGATTACTGGAACTACAACCAGCACGAGCAGATCGCCGACGACGGGCTGCCCTCCGGCTTCGCCACCGAGTCCCGCAAGGTGGAGACCTACTGCCAGATGCTCATCCGCATGGCTCGCAACGGGTACCCGTACTGCTATCCGGAGCCCCAGGAGGCCTGCGAGGACTACAGCCCCATCTGCGTGCCCATCGAGCCGGTCGAGTCTCCCTACGAGGGTATGCCGGGCTACGATCCCGAGTACCCGTTCGTGCTCACGAGCGGCCGCGTGCCCTACTTCCACCACGGCACCATGCGCCATGCTCCCTTCAGCCGCGAGCTGTTCCCCTGCGCCGAGATCCGCATCAACCCGGCCTCGGCCAAGGAGCTGGGCATCGAGCACATGGACTGGGTCAAGGTCACCAGCCGCCGCGGCGAGGTGCATGCCCGCGCCTATCTGACCGAGGGCGTGAATCCCAAGACCGTGTGGATGGAGCGCTTCTGGAACCCCGAGTGCTACGACGCCTCCCAGGCCAACCCCACCGGCGGCTGGCGCGAGTGCAACGTCAACGTGCTCACCAAGAACGACGCCCCCTTCAACGAGGTGTACGGTTCCTATACCAACCGCGGCTTCACGGTGAAGATCGAGAAGTCCGAGCGTCCTGCCAACATTTGGGTGGAGGCCGAGGAGTTCGAGCCCTTCATGCCCACTCAGGAAATGCTCGCTGAAGCCCAGACGAAGGATGTGTTCTAATGAAAAATACGCTTGTCATCGACCTGGACCGTTGCTCGGGCTGCGACTCCTGCGTGGCCGCCTGCAAGATGGAGAACCAGATGAACCTGGGCGTGGTGCGCAACCACGTGTCGGCCGTGGGCCCTGTGGGTACCTTCCCCGATATCGAGATGTACTGGCTGCCCATGCAGTGTCAGCAGTGCGAGAACCCCGGCTGCATCGAGGTGTGCCCCACCGGCGCCTCCTACCGCGACGAGGAGACTGGCATCGTGCTCGTGAACGCCGAGGACTGCATCGGCTGCGAGAGCTGTCTGACGGGCTGCCCCTACGGCGTGCGCCAGCTGAACCCGAAGACCAACACCATCGAGAAGTGCACGTTGTGCTTCCAGCGCAAAAACGACGAGAACTGGGTGCCGGCCTGCGTGCATAACTGCTGCTGCGGCGCTCGCACCTTCGGAGACTTGGACGATCCGAACTCCGAGGCCGCGAAGGTCGTGGCGGCCGCCGGCGAGAACGCGCACTACCTGTTCGATCCGGCCGACCTGCATCCCACGACGGTCTACATCCTCTCGGAGAAGACTGCCAAGTGGCAGGAGGAGCCCGTCGAGGTCACCCGCTATGAGAAGAAGTAGCCATTTTGCGTGAGGGGTGCGTTTGCACCAGCCCGTAGGTGCGCTCCTCGGTTTTCGGTTGCCCCGACCGTCGCTCCCTCCCTTTTGGCGGTCGGGCGCTCTTGCGGGTTCGCAATTTGAATCCGCAGGACGGGGGCTGCTGCCTTGGTGCGCCGGTGCGCCGCTTTTTCGAGGTCGCAGTTCCTGTCCTGCGGAGCGCTCTGGCGCTACGCGGTTTGTGCCCAACGAGGACGGGCGAGTCTGAGAGGAGAGGGGATACATGGTAGATGAGATGAGCGTCGCCGCGGCAGATGAGGCTGTGGTGACGGAGGACATGATCGCGGCCCTCAAGGGTCGCGCGGCGTTCTACGACCTTTTGGCGGCCATCTACTTCCGGCCGTTGACGGCTGAGCAGATCGATAATATCGCCGAGATGGACTGGTCGGAATATGCCGATGTGAACGAGCTGTTCGCCGACGGGGTGAACGATATCACGCGCTATTTGCGCAAGCGAAACTCCGGCACGCGCCAGGCGCTGGCCGTGGACTTCACTTCCGCCTTCGCCGGAACCTCCTCGTGGAAGGGCCGCTACGCGGTGCCCTACGAGAGCGTGCACACGAGCGAAGAGGGGCTCATGTTCCAGGACGCCTACCACGAGGTCTTCCAGCTGTACAAGGCCAACCACGTGGCCAAGGCCGAGGGCTACGATTTCCCCCACGATCACCTGTCGTTCATGTGCGAGTTCCTCGTGGTGCTCTCGGATCGCATCATTGCCGCTCTTGAGGCTGGCGACGACGCGGAGGCCCTGCGCCAGGTGCGCGTCTCCCGCGCGTTTCTCGCCGACCACATCCTCTCGTGGTTCGACACGTTCCAGGATCTGGCGCTTCTGCTTTTGGAGACGCGCTTCTATCGGGGTGTCTTGAAGATTTCCAAGGGCTTCTTCCTCGAGGATGCCGAGCTTCTGGATGCTATCGCCGTCGAGCTCGAGCAGCGCCTCGAGGCGCGAGAGGAGAGGTAACATGGACTTCGCGATCATCCTTGCAGTCACCGTCGTCGGCTGCTTCGCCCTGCGCAACCCCTTGAAGGCGCTTCCGGTCGCGTTCTACGCTGCCGCCATCGTCATCGACGTCGTCTACGTGTACGGCGTGTTCTTCGGCCTGCCGCGCGCCATTTGGAGTCCGCTGTTCGTCCTCATCCAGAAGTGCGAGCTGTCGCTGGCCCTGTTCGTGGTCGTCATGTTCATCGGATGCCTGAACCGGGGCGGCCGCGCCTATCACTGGCTGAAGCCCGTGCGCAGCGAGCTGTCCATCGTGGCGTGGTTCCTCTCGCTCGGGCACATGGCCGTGTACCTGGAGAGCTATGTGCCGCGCCTTCTCGGCGGCGGCGAGATCGGGGGCAACGTCATAGGCGCCTTCGTTTTGGCGGTCGTGCTGCTCGTGCTGCTCGTCGTGCTCGGCGTGACCTCCTTCGCCTTCGTGAAGCGGCAGATGTCCACGGCCTCGTGGAAGAAGGTGCAGAAGCTGGCCTACCCGTTCTTCGGGCTGGTGTACGTGCACCTGCTGCTGATGCTTTTGCCCTCGGCCCTGCACGGCGGCCTCGCCGCCCAGGCCTCGGTGGCCGTGTACTCGGTGGTGTTCGTCGGCTATGCCCTCTGCCGCATGGGCCGGGCGTTGGTCGACCGGCGCGCCGAGGATGCCGTGTCCGCGGCCAACGACCCGACTCCCGCCATCTCCGACGAACCGGAAATGGTATCGTAGGCCAATCGGATCACATCGAGGAGCGCTCGGCTGTTGCTGGGCGCTCCTTGCGCTAGGGAGGGCAGTGATGGCCGAGACGAAAAATTTCATGGCGAAGCTCGTGCGAGCTTGGCCGGCATTGCCGTACATGGCCTTGGGGGCCCTGCTGGCTTCGGTATATATAGCCAGCTCGGGAACGGCGTGGCTGTCTGATAGCGAGACCAACGGCGGAAACCTTTCGGTGCTGACGGTGACCACGAGCCTGTCGGCCGGCGGCCTCATGCTCCTGTCCACGTTTGCGGTGCCCCGGGTGCGCTCGTGGCTCGAGCGCCCGACGGCGTGCCTTTGGGCGGGGGCGGTCTCCTCGCTCGGTGCCCTCATCGTCATACTTATCGGGCCCTATTATTTGACGCCGATGCTGCCCTATTCCGTCATTCGTTCGCTTTTCTTCGTCGGCGGCATATTTTTCGGCGTGGGGCTCGGGACGATCGCCCTGCGTTGCGGGCAGCTCTACGGTGCGCTGCCGCCGCGCCAGGTCGTCCTGTACGTGGCCTACTCCCAGTTCGTTGTGGGAGCTTCTTTCTTCATTGTGCTGGGGTCTCCCGCCTGGGCGCCGGTCCCTGGCGGTCCCAGCTTGGCGGGCATGGCCGCGTTCGTGCTGCTGCCCTTGGCGGCCGGCATCTTGGCGTCGTTCTCCCGCTATATCGAGCAGCCGACACCCACGCTCGCGCGCGACCATTCGCGCCGGTCGCTGCCGAAATCGTTTTGGAAGCTTCTGGCCGTCGTCTTCGTGTTCTCCTGCATCGTGTCCTCGGTGTACGCGTCCACGGTGGCGGTGTCCTCCATCGAGACGACGCTGTCCGGGTCGCGTCTCGTCATGCTCGCGCGCATGCTTCTGGCGTTGGTTTTGGCGGTGGTGGCCGTGGGCACCGAGGGGGATCGACTCAACTTCGGGAAGCTGTACTCGGTGGTGATGGTGGCCTCCGTGGCGCTTGTCGCCTGCCTGCCTTTGGTGACGGTGCTGCATACCGTGCTCGCCCAGGTGGTGTCGCTGTCCAGCGTCGTGTTCGAGCTGTTCCTGTGGTGCATTCTCGCCTTTATCGTATTCCAGCGGCGTACCTCCGCGGTCATCGTGTTCGGCTACGGCTACGGCGCCTACCAGCTCGGCAACGGCATCGGCTGGCTCTTCGGCGCGCAACTTCTGGGGACGCTGTTCGGCGCCGTCGGCGAGGCCTTCGCTTATATGATTATGGCGCTCATCGTGCTCGCTTGCGCTTTCCTCATCTTCTCGGAGCGCGAGTTCGACCGGCTCTTCGCGCCGGGGGAGGAGGGCGCCCCTTCGCTTGACGAGCTGCTGATGAGGGATCTTGCCGCCGAGAGCGAGGGGCCGGCCCGCGAGGACGAGCCGGTGCGCAAGGGACGCTTCGGTCTGGCGATCGAGGCTTTGGCCGCAGACTACCAGCTCTCGCCCCGGGAGACCGACGTGCTGCGCTGTCTGGCCATGGGCTACAACTCGTCCACCACGGCAAGCAAGCTCAGCATCTCCTGGAACACGGTGCGCACCCATACGCGCAACGTCTACGGCAAGCTGGGCGTTCATTCCCAGCAGGAGTTGATTGCCATGGTGGATGACGTCACGGCGGGTGAGGGATAGCGCGTCCCTCGGTGTTGATTGCGATTTATTTCGAGTTCGCTATAATGAGCAGTCAAAACACGTTATGAGGGGTTGACTTGAAAGATTCGCATGGTCGCACTATCGATTATCTGCGCATATCGCTGACGGATCGCTGCAATTTCCGCTGCGTCTACTGCATGCCCGAGGAGGGCGTGTGCGCGATGTCCCATGACGAGATCCTGCGCATCGAGGAGATCGAGCGGTTGGTGGCCGTGGCCGCTGGGATTGGCATTCGCTCGGTCCGTCTCACGGGGGGCGAGCCTTTGGTGCGCAAGGGGGTGGTCGATCTTGTCGATACCATCACCGGTATCGAGGGCATCGAGAACGTCTCCATGACCACCAACGGGGTGCTTCTGCCCCGTATGATTGATGACTTGAAGGCGGCGGGGCTCTCGCGCGTGAATATCTCGCTGGATACGCTTGACGCCGACCAGTTCCACGAGATCACGCGCACGGGACGATTAGAGGACACGCTCGCCGGTATCGATGCGGCTCTCGGGGCGGGGCTGAATCCGGTGAAGGTGAACGCCGTGGCCGTGCGCAGCCTGAACCAGGATTTCCTGGAGTTCGCCAAGCTCTCTATCGATCGCCCGTTGCACGTGCGCTTCATCGAGTACATGCCCGTGGGGGATACAAGCGTCGATGCCGGCACGGGCTGGGGCAAGGACGATGTCATCCCCTCCGAGGAGCTGTTCGACATCATCAACGAGCGGGCCGCCGCTGCGGGGCTGCCCGCGCTTCGCCCGGCCGGGGCGACGAAGCCTCTGGGCTGGGGGCCGGCCCGCTACTTCGAGTTCCCCGACGCGCTGGGCACCGTGGGCTTCATCAGCCCCTTGTCGCGCCACTTCTGCAGCGAGTGCAACCGCCTGCGCGTGACCGCCGACGGCAAGGTGCGCCCGTGTTTGTTCTCGGATACCGAGTACGATGTGCGCACGGCCCTGCGCGAGGGCGATGACGCCGCAGTGCGCGACGTGCTGCTGACGGCTCTCGGCGCCAAGCCCGACGACCACCATGACAAAGTGGGCACCGACCGCAAGATGAGCCAGATCGGCGGCTAAAGAGATCGCAGCCCCAAGGGCGTCGCGTTGAAACCGTAGGGGCAGACCTTGGTCTGCCCTCCCAACCGAAGAAAGAGCAAGGAGCACCCTATGACCGAACAGCTGACCCATATCGATGAGAACGGCGACGTGCGGATGGTGGACGTGTCGCAGAAGGCCGACACCGAGCGCGTGGCCGTGGCCGAGGGCTTCATCTCCATGAAGCCGGAGACGCTGGCGCTCATCGTGGAGGGCAAGGCAGCCAAGGGCGACGTGCTCGCCTGCGCACGGGTGGCCGGCGTCATGGCCGCGAAGAAGACGAGCGATCTTATTCCCATGTGCCATCCGCTGAACATCACTAAGGCGAAGGTGGAGTGCGAGCCGGTGCGCGAGGGCGAGCGCGCCGACGGCCGCGTGGGCATCCACGTGATCACCACCTGCGGGGTTACCGGTAAGACCGGCATCGAGATGGAGGCGCTGACGGCGGCAAGTGTGGCGTGCCTCACCGTGTACGACATGTGCAAGGCGGTGGATCGCGGCATGGAGATCGCCGACGTGCGCCTGCTGAAGAAGGACGGCGGCAAGACCGGTCTCTGGTTGCGCGAAGAGTAAGAGAAAAGCCCCCGGCCAGGGAGGGGAGGGCCGGGAGCTTTGTTGATGATCTGCGGAGCCGGGAGGGATCAGGCCCGCAGCGGGAAGGATGTAGGGACGACTAGCCGAGGAACTTCGCCACGGACTTGCCGCACTCGCGGCCGAGCACCAGCGCGAAGGCGAGCGACACGCCCGGGATAGGGGTGATGTACTCGGTGCCGAAGCGGCGCCCGCAGTCGTTGCCGGCCATGTACAGGCCAGGAATCGGCTCGTAGTTGGCATCGAGCGCGTTCATGTCACCGTCGGTGATGATACCGCCCATGGTCACCATGGTCTCGCCGAGAACCGGGTCGAAGGTGCAGGCGTAGAAGGGACCGTCCTTCACCGGGAAGAGCACTTCGGCGGCGCGGCCGAACTCGGCGTCGGCGCCGGCCTCGCAGTAGCCGTTGTAGCGCTCGATCTGGGCGACGAACTCGGCAGCGGCGTCGCCGGTGAGTCCCAGCTGGCCCGCCAGGCCCTCGAGGGTGTCGTCGGCGATGAACTCCACCTCGGTCATGGGGCCGTGGCCACCCGGGCCGCCCTCGCCCTCGGTCTGCTCGGGCTCCTCGTAGGTGCCCTTGAACTTCGCGTAGGCCTTGTCCAGCGACTCGCGCAGGGCGGCGATGTTCTCCTCGGTGGCGTTGAAGCCGGCGTGCTGGGGCAGGGTGTACTGGCGGTACTCGGTGAAGTTGTTGTCGCACACGGCGTACTTCGTCTTGCGGCTCATGAACGTGGTCTGATACCCGCGCTGCTCGCTGGTGGGGTAGAACTCGTTGCAGAAGCGCTTGCCGTTCTCGTCGATCCACACGGCTTGGGGCAGGCAGTTCATCTTGCCGGGGACGGAGAGGCCCTTCATGTTCATGCCGGGGATGGGGGTCGTCTCCAGGTGCGCGCCGGCCCAGTAGGCCATCTGCACGCCGCGGCCGTCGTTGGCCGACATGGAGTTCAGCGACTCGCCCTCGACGAGCGCCTGGGCCATATCGGGCATGAAGTAGGCCATCATGTCCGGGTTGCCGCCCATGCCGCCGCAGGCGCAGACCACGGCCTTGCAGGTGATCTTCACGTAGCCGTCGGCGTCGGAGGCCACAAGCCCGGCCACGGCGCCGTTCTCCATGATGATGTACTCGGCGGTGGTGCCGAAGTAGAACTCGGCGCCCGCCTCCTCGGCCGCGGCCTGGTTGTACATCTGGATCTTCGTCTGGTTGCACTCGCCGTAGAAGGAGCAGACGCTCGGCCAGAACTTGATGCCGGAAAGCTCGGTTAGCTGATGCTCGGTGGGCGGGAAGAAGGCCGTGGTCATGGTGGCGAAATCTTCCTCGGTCAAACGGTCGAGATACCAGTTGGAGTTCTCTTCAGAATTCTGGGCAAACTTCATGACGAGCGTGGGGTTCGGCATGTTGGAGGTAATCTTCATGAAGTTTTGGTAGAACTCTACTGGATCGATGTGCGGCACGCCGCGCTCCTGCAGGATCTTGGCGTTCAGGGCGGCGAACTCGTTGCCCACGGCGGCGTAGGTGTCCTCGGGCTGCTTCTCGATGAGGATGACCTTCTTGCCCTGCTCGGCCAGCTCGCGGCAGGCGGTGATGCCGGCGAAGCCGTGGCCGCAGACGACGGCTTCGCAGGTCAGCTCCTTGGCGAAGTCGGTGACCTCGGCCGGCGGCGTCATCCAGCTGGTGTCGGTGACGTTGTGGATGTGCACGTCGGACGCGCCGGCGCCCTGGGCGGTCGCCTGGGTGTTGGCGTCGCCTGCGCTCTCGCTGCCGCCCGCGCTGCTGCCGGACGGCGCGCAGCCGGCCAGCCCGGCAGCGCCGGCGGCCATGGCGGCCACGGCGCCCATACCGATGAACGAGCGGCGGGACATGCCCTGATTCGTTGCCTTGCTCATAATCCCTAATCCTCCCATGTCTCGGGGAACAAATACGCGCGCTGCGGCTCGCCCCTCCTTGGTGGCGGCCTCGGCCTCCTTGGGGCCGGCGCGCAGTGCCATCCTAAGTGCCAAAGGGGCGCGCGAGTAATCGTCGGGCTGGGGGATTTCGAGGGCTTTTTCCCTCGCGGAAATGGGGTAGACGCAGATAAACCCCAGGTCAAGATAAACTCTTCGAAAATAACGGTTCGGTTACGGTGCTCGAAGCGCGCGCGAATCGGATATACTTACCCCACGCAAAGCGCGTCGAGGCAGGGAGGGTCCCGCGTTGCAGATTTCCAAGTATTTCAAACCAGAGGCGCTCATGTTCGCGGCCTTTCTGGCCACATTGCCCATCTATTCTCCGAACCAGCTGCTGTTCGAAACGGAACTTTTGCAACGAGCGGCCTATATGCCGGCCTTTGCCAATACGCTTCTGGGCGCTTCCGTGGTGCTTGGCGTCGCGGTGGCTATCGTCTCGGCGCGTGGGCGCTTGGCCGTGATCCTGCGTGGGGGTGTCGTGCTGGCCGCATCGGTGGCTTACGTTGCGGGCTATGCGCTGTTCGCTTTGGCTGCAGGGCTCGAGAGCTTTGCCCAGCCGATTTTTGGCGTAACGGCGGGGCTTCTGCTTGCCGTCTCTACGGTGGTGCTCTCAGTTGCTTGGGGGGCCTATCTTGCGCAGTTCAACTTGCGCCAGGCGCTTTTGTGGCTGGCGGTTATGGTGGGCGTGGCGGCGCTGGTGGAGCTGCTGCTCTCATCGGTCACCTTCGCCGTGGGGCTTATCGTGTTCGCGGTGCTCGTTCCGCTTTCGTGTTTGGTGCCCTGCTGGTTGGCATGGCGCGGGCGTTTGATTGCGGTCAGGGAAGCAGGGGAGGCGGAATCGAGGTCGGCGCCGACGCTCGGTGCCATGGCCCAGCTGAGGCAGATGGCGCAGGTGGTGGCCATGCCGTTTGTGGGCCTTATGGTGTTCGCCTTCATGATGGGGGCGCGCAAGTTCGTCCTGTTCGACGTGGTGCATATGGAGGTGCTCGGCTGCGTGCTGGGCGCCGTGGTGGTGCTTCCCATCTGTCTCATGCGCACGCGCGTGCCGCTCATGCCGCTTATCTACCGAGTGCTCGTGCCCCTGTTCGCGCTGCTGCTCATCTTCCTGAACTGTTTTCCCGCATCGACCGGCCCCCTGTGGTTCGCCGCCTGGATGAGTTACGTGTTCTACGGCGCCGTGGCCATTTTGGCGCTGGCGGGTCTCGTGGCGGCCGCTCACGCCTCGGAGTTCTCTCCGGGCCTCATCTTCGGTACGACGGTGGCCGGGTTTTCGGGCTGCTCCTTGCTCGGTGTGATAGCGGCCCAGACGGTTCTGTTCCAGATTGAGGGCGGCGGCCCGGCGCTGCTTGTGGTGAGCACCTTGTACTTCGTGTACCTGCTTGCCTCGGCCCTCCTGGCCCCATGGAAGCGCGATAGGGGCGATATCGTTCTTGAAGAGGGCGCCGATGCTGCCAAGGCCGCGCCCGTGCGCGATGTGGCCGCCCGCTGCGAGGAGCTGGCCCGCGCCTGCGGCCTCACCCCGCGCGAGGGCGAGATCCTGGGGTATCTGGGCCGCGGTCACGGCATCGCCTTTGTGGCTGATGCGCTCGTGATATCGGAGAGCACCGTGCGCACCCACGTGAAGAGCATCTACAAGAAGCTCGGCGTGAACTCCCGTGAGGAGCTCGTGTCGAAGGTGAGCGAAGAGTAGCGGCGCAACCTGCGCGTGGGACGCCCCGCTGCCCGCTCGCTTTTGTCCCCCGTAGAAAAAACGTGCAGGGGAAATGGGCGGGTATTTCCCGCGTTTATCCCTTGTGGTACCATAAGCCGCTGTTGTATTCGTGTTTCGAAGGGACGTATTCATGTCAGGGCATTCTAAGTGGGCAACCACCAAACATCGCAAGGCCGCGCAGGACGCTAAGCGCTCGGCTCTGTTCTCCAAGCTGGCTCGCAACATCACCGTGGCCGCCAAGGAGGGTGGCGACCCGAACCCCGACAACAACGCGTCGCTGGCCGCCGCCATCGAGAAGGCCAAGGGCTACTCCATGCCCAAGGACAAGATCAAGACCGCCATCGACAAGGCCTTCGGTTCCGGCAAGGACGCCGCCAACTACGAGACCGTCGTCTACGAGGGCTACGGCCCGGCGGGCGTGGCGGTGCTCTGCGAGGCGCTGACCGACAACCGCAACCGCACCGCCGCCGACGTGCGCGCCGCCTTCTCCCATTCCGGTGGCAACCTGGGCACCTCCGGCTCGGTGGCCTTCCAGTTCGATCGCAAGGGCCAGATCATGGTGTCCAAGGAGGTCGAGACCGGCGACAAGAAGAACCCCATCGGCCCGAACGGCGCCGCTGCCGACGAGGAGGAGTTCATGCTCGCCGTGGCCGAGGCCGGCGGCGACGACTACGAGGACGCCGACGAGGAGTGGATCGTCTACACCGCGCCGGGCGATCTCATGGCCGTGGTGAAGGAGCTCGAGGCCCAGGGCATCCAGGTGAAGGGCGCCGAGATGACCATGATCGCCAACACGCCGTCGGCGGTGTCGGTGGCCGACGCCAAGAAGGTCATGCGCCTCATCGACAAGCTGGAGGAGCTGGAGGATCTGCAGGCGGTGTACCACACCATGGACATCACCGACGAGATCGCCGAGGCGCTCGACGAGTAGTTTTCGCGAGCGTTAAAGCCAATCGCGCTAGGGAAGGCGCCGGGCCGCAGGGCTCGGCGCCTTTTGCCTTTCGGGGACGTAACGGGGCCGCGCAACATTCTGGAAACATAGTCGCGAGGAAATCTGATAGGGTGAAGCTTAGGTAAGCGCGCGATAGGCTCTTTGTGCAGCAGCGAGGGAGCCCCGCGCAGGACGAAAAGGGAGGCTCCATGGGTTTTCTCGAAGGTAAGACCGCCATCATCACCGGCGCTGGGTTCGCGGCGCTCAAGGACGGATCCGCCGGTTCCATCGGCTACGGCATCGCCACCGCCTACGCCAAGGAGGGCGCGAACCTGGTCATCACCGGCCGCAACGTGAAGAAGCTGGAGACGGCCAAGGAGAAGCTGGAGGCCGAATACGGCATCCAGGTGCTTTGCGTGGCCGCCGACGTGAATGCCGGGGCCGACAACCAGGCCGTGGTGCAGAACGTCATCGACCAGGCCATCGAGAAGTTCGGCCGCATCGACGTGCTGGTGAACAACGCCCAGGCCTCCGCTTCCGGCGTGACGCTGGCCGACCACACCACCGACCAGTTCGACCTGGCCATCTACTCGGGTCTGTACGCCACCTTCTACTACATGCAGGCGTGCTATCCCTACCTGAAGGAGACCAAGGGCTCGGTCATCAACTTCGCCTCCGGTGCAGGCCTCTTCGGCAACTTCGGCCAGTGCGCCTACGCCGCCGCCAAGGAGGGCATCCGCGGCATGAGCCGCGTGGCCGCCACCGAATGGGGCCCCGACGGCATCAACGTGAACGTGGTGTGCCCGCTGGCCTGGACGGCCGCTCTGGAGAACTTCCAGGAAGCTTATCCCGACGCCTTCACGGCCAACGTGCACATGCCCCCCATGGGCCACTACGGCAACGTGGAGACCGAGATCGGCCGTGTCGTGGTGCAGCTTGCCAGCCCTGACTTCAAGTTCATGAGCGGCGAGACCCTCACGTTGGAAGGCGGCATGGGCCAGCGCCCGTAATTCTGCTTGCCTTTCACAAACATATGTTCTAAAATGAGCCCCTCTCGAATTTGGAAAGTGGGGCTTATCTTTTGGCTGGCAAGACGCGCATCGTGATGGGGATCGATCCCGGGCTCGCCCATACGGGCTGGGGGGTCATCGAGCAGTGCGGGCCGCATCTGGCGTGCGTGGCCTACGGCTGCGTGGCCACGCCGGCGTCCCGCCCGTTGGCCGAGCGTCTCATGAAGATCCACCACCAGATCGGCGCGGTGGTCGAGCGCTTCCGTCCGGAGTGCGTCGGCATCGAGACGGTCTGGTTCGGGCAGAACGTCACGGCTGCCTTCGCCACGGGCCAGGCCCGCGGGGCGGCGCTCGTGGCCTGCGCCGAGGGCGGCCTTGCCGTGGGCGAGTACACCCCGCGCCAGATAAAGCTCGCCGTGGTGGGGGAGGGCTCGGCCGAGAAGGATCAGGTGCAGTACATGGTGCGGCACCTGCTTTCCCTTGATCGCTCGCCGGAGCCCGACCATGCGGCCGACGCGCTGGCGGCGGCCATATGCTATACGACCCACGAGAACGGAAGGCTCTCATGATTGCATTTCTGAACGGAACCGTGGCGGCGGTGCTGCCCCCGCAGACGGCTTATATCGATGTCGCCGGCGTGGGCTACGCGGTGGCCATGCCTGGGGGCGACTTGGGGAAGCTGGCCGTGGGGGACACGGCCCGCGTGCTCACCTACTTGTCCGTAACCGAGAACGGCATTGCGCTGTTCGGCTTTCTCTCCGAAGAAGAGAAAGTGCTGTTCGAAAAGCTCATCGGCGTGTCGAAAGTGGGGCCGAAGATGGCCCTGGCGGCCCTTTCCACGTTCTCGCCGGCCGAGCTCGCCGACGCTATCGCCTCCCAGGACATCGCGCGGGTGTCCCACATCCCCGGCGTGGGGAAGAAGACCGCCGAGCGCATCATCCTGGAGCTGAAGGGCACGTTGGAAGCGGGCATGGAATCGCTGTTCAGCCAGGGCGCGTCCGAACCCGCGCGCAGTGCGGCGGTGCAGGGGGCTACCGAGGCGCTTCTCTCCATGGGCTTCACTTCCGCCGAAGCCGAGGTCGCCCTGAAGGGGGCTCCCGAGGGCGCGAGCGAGGGCGCGCTGCTACAATATGCCCTGAAACGTTTGGGAAGTCGATAGGAAGTCATGGCATTCGATCTGGACATAGAGGGCATGGTGTTCGAGGCCGCACGGGACAGCACGGGCGCGCAGGGCTCGGCGTCGGCGCCGGGGCGCGAGCGCGCGGTGGCCCCGACGCTCACCGAGGACGACCTGGAGCTGGATTTCTCCCTGCGCCCCAAAAGGCTCGACGACTATCTGGGCCAGACGAAGGTGAAGGAATCCCTCGGCATCATGATCGCGGCGGCCCAGGGGCGCGGCGAGCCGGCGGATCATATCCTGTTCTCGGGCCCTCCGGGGCTGGGAAAGACCACGCTCGCCACGGTGGTGGCCAACGAGCTTGGCGCCTCCATCCGCACCACCTCGGGGCCGGCCATCGCCCGCACAGGGGACTTGGCGGCCATTCTCACCAACCTCGAAGAGGGCGATGTGCTGTTCATCGACGAGATCCATCGTCTGAACCGCATGGTGGAAGAGGTGCTGTACCCGGCGCTAGAGGATTTCGTGCTGGACATCGTTGTGGGCAAGGGCCCGGCGGCCCGCTCCATCCGGCTCGATCTGCCGCGCTTCACGCTCATCGGCGCCACGACGCGCACGGGCCTGCTCACCGGCCCTCTGCGCGATCGCTTCGGCGTGGCCTTCCGCCTGCAGTACTACACGCCCGAGGAGCTCTCCCTCATCGTGTGCCGCTCGGCTTCCATTCTGAACGTGGCCATCGACGAGGAGGGCGCGCTTGAGATCGCCCGTCGCTCCCGGGGCACCCCGCGTCTGGCCAACCGCCTGCTGAAGCGCGTGCGCGACTGGGCCCAGGTGCGCGGCGACGGTGCCATTACCGAGGACGTGGCCGCCGAGGCGCTCACGTTCTTCGAGGTGGATCATCTGGGGCTCGATGCCGTGGACAACCGCCTTTTGGAAGTGCTTTGCGTGCAGTTCGGCGGCCGTCCGGTGGGCCTGACCACGCTGGCGTCGGCGCTGGCGGAGGATCCCGACACGGTGGAGGATGTGTACGAGCCCTTCCTCATGCAACAGGGCCTCATGATGCGCACCCCTAAGGGCCGTCAGGCCACCGCCGGCGCTTGGGAGCATTTGGGCCTCGTGCCGCCGGAGGGATGCTAGCCGTAGCTGAGGCAATTTCGACTGTCGTCGTTTCCGTAGGGGCGACCTTGGTCGCCCCTTTCCGCGGCGTTGACGCTGTCGGGAGGGCAGACCAAGGTCTGTCCCTACGGAGGGATTGGAGGAACAACGGTGTTCGAGCAAGACTATCTGATGCGCATCATCGCTCAGCTTCTGGGGGCCATTCGGCGCTCCATGGAGCGGGCGGCCGGCGAGGAGGATCCGGACGGAGCCGCCCGGGCCCTCGATATGGCCCTGGGCGATGCCACCGATCTGGATGGCGAGGCGCTGCTCTCCCTCGCGCCCGAATCGCTGGCCTCGGTGCTGCAGGTGTCGGGGGTCGACCCGCACCTTACGGAGTATATTGCCCGCAGCCTCATGCTCTCCGGCCGCTACCACGGTGAGGCGGGACGTGCGGATATGGCCGAGCTGCGACGCGCCCAGGGTCGCGCTGTTGCCGCCGCCTTCGGGCATGAGCTGGGATCCGACCCCGTCAGCGACGAGGCTCTGGAGGCGCTTATGACCGCAAGTGATGGAGAAGCGTAAATTCCCCGAGGAAATTGGCCGAAGTTAGCGTATAGTTATAGCGCGCTCCCAAAAGGGAGCTGGGCTTCGCGCCCGTATTGCTATACCCGCTCGTCAGACGAGCGGGAGGAAAGAGGAAAGTATCATGGCGGAAGGCACTGTCAAGTGGTTCAACCCCGAGAAGGGCTACGGCTTCATCTCCCAGAATGACGGCGAGGATCTCTTCGTCCACTTCTCCGAGATCAAGATGTCGGGCTTCAAGACCCTCAACGAGGGCGATGCCGTTACCTTCGAGGTGACCGAGGGCCAGAACGGCAAGCTGCAGGCGAGCAACGTGGAACGTATCTAACTTTTAGAAACTGACATGACGCCAAGGGCCCGGGGGCAATCCCGGGCCCTTTTTGCTGCTAGTGGGTATTCCAGGCGAGGAAGGCCCAGGTGACCGTGCGGGGCTCGGCGAGGCGCCAGGCGAGCTGGGGGACGCCCTTGCGGTCGGGAGCGCCGGCGGTCTCGTTGGGAACGAGGTTGGCGGCGAGCCATTCCCGCAAGTTGGCGCGCGCCTGCTCGCGCTCCTCGTCGGAAGCGCGCACGGCTGCGGAGTCGTCGATCATGGCGATCAACTTCTCGTAGGCGTCCTCGGGGGTGGCGAATGTGTCGTCGCGGGTGCTGTCGATATAGCGCACCTCTGCCTTGATCCCCTCATTGGCCAAGATATTGAACGCGTACAGGTAGTCGCGGCCGAGCACCGAGGGCAGCCCCACGGCGGCCAGGATGCGCTCGTCGACGCGGGGGGAGGAGCCGGTGGCCAGCGTGATGCACACCCGCCGGCGCGCCACTTCCGTCAGGCGCAAAAGGGCGTCGCGCAAATCGGCCGTGGCGATGGAGCGCGAGGCGATGGCCACGTCGGTCATGCCCTCGCGCACGCCGAAGGCCGGCCAATCGTCCTCCCAGCTCATGAGCTTGGGGAAGACGGTGCGCACGCCGGCTGCGTCGAGCCGCGCCTGCATCTGATCCAGCATGCCCTGGGAGAAGTCGGCGGCCACTACCTTGTGCCCCGCCTCGCCGAGCGGCACGGCCAGAGCTCCGGTGCCGCATCCCATGTCGAACACCGTTTCGCCGGAGCGAATCTCCGCGTATTCCAAGAACTTCTCCACATAGAGGTTCGGGGCGTCCTTGGTGGTGAAGGTGGCGGAGCGCTTGTCCCAGAACGCCGCGTCATCGGCATGGCGCCGCACCTTCTGGAGCTCTTTCCACTCCTCGTTCCAATCCGTTGCGGTGAGCAAGGGTGTAAATTCGTCGTGCATGGGGCCTCCAAGCCGTGTCGTCGGTCGTTCAGCCATTATACTTCTCTGGAACGAAATCGAGATGCGAGGAGACGTTATGCAGGTAGAGCTTCTGTACCATACGCCCGACCCCGAGCGCGCCATCGCCACGGCGGCGCGGCTGTGCTATGCGCCGGTGGGCGCGAGCGAGCTGATGGAGACCATGCCGCCCGAGCGGGTGCGCAGCGTGCTTTCCACCATCATGGGCTCGGGGCATTTCTCCACGCTTGAGCACGCCAGCTACACCTTCGCCGTCGACGGCGTGTCCCGTGCGCTCACGCACCAGCTGGTGCGCCATCGCATCGCCAGCTTCAACCAGCAGTCCCAGCGCTACGTGAAGTTCAAGGGCGATATCCCCATGGTGAAGCCCGCCACCGTGGCCGCCGATCCCGAGTGCGACCGCCTCTTCGACGAGGCCGCCGCCGCCGTGGCCGAGGCCTACCGGGCGCTCGTGGAGGCGGGCATTCCCGCCGAGGACGCGCGCTATCTTCTGCCCAACGCCTGCGAGACGAAGATCGTCATCACCATGAACGTGCGCGAGCTTCTGCACTTCTTCGAGCTGCGCTGCTGCAACCGCGCCCAGTGGGAGATTCGCGAGATGGCGTGGAAGATGCTGGAACTCGCCCGTCCGACGGCGCCGTACATCTTCGCCGATGCCGGCGCGCCCTGCATCCACGGCACCTGTCCGGAGGGCAAGATGACCTGCGGCAATCCCTACCCGCGCGTCGACCGCTCGCAGCTCGACGCTTAGGACGGCTGTATGACCAAGCAGAAAAGCGATCTGTCCCGCGCGTTTTCCGAAGACGGGGCGATAAAGACCCACGTGGGAGGCCAGGCCCTCATCGAGGGCGTCATGATGCGCGGCAAGTACAACTGGGCCGTGGCCGTGCGCGAGCCGGACGGCGCCATCTACGTGGAGGAGCACGACCTGAATTCCGGCAAGGACAAAAACGGCTGGATGTACTGGCCGCTCGTTCGCGGCTGCCGGGCGCTCGTGGAGTCGCTCATGCTAGGGTTCAAGGCCCTGGAGATTGCCGCCCTGCATGCCTTCGGCGACGAGGAGGGCGAGCAGAAGGCCGCCGCCGAGGCGACCTTCGTGGAAGCGGAGGCCGAGCTTGAGGGCGCGGCGGCCGTGGCGGCCGAGGAGGAGAAGCGCGGCGAACGCGCTGCCGGCCGCGACGGCTTCGATTGGAAGCGCGATTTCGGCAACCCCGACGAGATGGTGGACGGCCTGGGTGCTCAGCGCACCCTCGAGGTGGTGGGCGGAGCTGACGCACCGGCTCGGCCGCAGGTCGGGGCCCAGGGCGGCGCAAGCACCGCCCCTACGGACAATCCCGGGAATGATCCCGTAGGGGGCGACCTTGGTCGCCCCTCGGCCGCGAAGGGCGGCGATGAGGGGAAGCGTGACGCATCCAGCGATTCTTCTGCTGGCGAGGAGTTCGGGCACCGCGAGATGGTGATCTCCATGGTGGTGGGCCTCGTGCTGGGCGTGGTGCTGTTCATCGTGGCGCCGGCGGCCATCACGAACCTCATCGTGGGGGAGTACGACGATCACACGCTGGCCTGGAACATTGTGGACGGCCTTCTGCGCGTGGCCGTGTTCGTGTTCTACATCTGGCTCATCGGCCGCATGGAGGACATCAAGCGCATGTTCATGTATCATGGCGCCGAGCACAAGGCCATCCACTGCTTCGAGCACGGCCTGCCTATGACCCCCGAGAACGCCCGGCAGTTCCCGCGCCTGCACGTGCGCTGCGGCACCGCCTTCCTCATCATGGTCATGGTCATCGCCATTCTCGTGTACACCATCTTCCCCCTCAATGCCATCATCTCCGGTTTCGGAGTGCCCGACGGGCTGCCGAAGCTCGTACTCGTCATTGTGGCGCGCATCGTGCTGATGCCCGTTATCGCCGGCATCTCCTATGAGATCACGGTGAAGTGGGCCGGCAGTCACCCGGACAACCCGCTCGTGAAGGTGATTCTCTGGCCCGGCATGCAGATGCAGTACCTTACCACCCACGAGCCCGACGATGCCCAGATGGAGTGCGCCATCGCCGCCATGCAGGCGGTGCTCGCCCGCGAGGACGCCGAGGAGGCGAAGACGGCCGCAAAGCCCGTGCCCGCTGCTTCCTGACCCGCGCCGCCATGCTCCCTTCCGCCGGGGCCGTCACTAAGCTGTGACAAACCCGTAGCGCCGGCGAAACCACGACAAATTGACTGAACGTTAAAATTCCCACGTAGCTATTCGGAACGACGGCCCAGATAGGAGCGTGGGAACATGGAGCCGCTGATTTCCGCTCGGGATCTGAAGAAGAACTTCGGCAAGGTGGAGGCGCTCAAGGGCGTCTCGCTCGATGTGGCGGAAGGCGAGAAGGTCGTCGTCATCGGGCCGTCCGGCTCGGGCAAAAGCGTGCTCATCCGCTCCATCAACGGCCTGGAGCGTCCCGACTCCGGCGAGCTGACCGTCAACGGCATCGATATGATGGCCAAGAAGGTGGACACGCGTAAGCTGGCCAGCGAGGTGGCCATGGTGTTCCAGGGCTACAACCTCTACCCCCATAAGACCGTGCTGGAAAACGTCACCTTCGCGCCCATCAAGGTGCTGAAGGTGCCGAAGGCGGAGGCGGAGGAGGCGGGGCGCGCCTACTTGGAGCGCGTGGGGCTGTCCAGCAAGCTTGACAAGTACCCCGACCAGCTCTCCGGCGGCCAGCAGCAGCGCGTGGCCATCGCCCGGGCGCTGAACATGCACCCGAAGATCATGCTTCTCGACGAGCCGACGAGCGCCCTGGACCCGGAGATGGTCAACGAGGTGCTCGACGTCATCAAGTCGCTGGCGGAGACGAACATGACCATCGTCATGGTCACCCACGAGATGGGACTCGCGCGCGATGCCGCCGACAAGGTGGTGTTCATGGAAAACGGGCTCGTGGTGGATGAGGGCACGCCGGCCTACCTCTTCGGCCCCGATTCCAACGAGCGCGTGCAGGCGTTTCTCTCCAAAATACTGTGAGGGGGTGCGCGATGAACGTGACGAGCCTGGCAGACGGGAAGGTCGGGATGAGCGGGGCGGCCGCGCCAGGCGGGGCCTGCCTCACGCGGCGCGCCTTCGTGCGGCTGGCCGGCGCCGCTGCAGTGGGTGCGGCCCTGGGTAGTGCGGTGCTGCCGCTTTCCGGCTGCGCTCCCACAGGCGACGTGCTGCGCGTCGGCACGAAGATCGACGTGCCCGGCTTCGGTTTCCAGAACCCCGAGACGGGAAGCGTGGAGGGACTGGAAGTGGACGTGGCCCGCGAGCTGGCCGCGCGGCTCAAAGGCGATGCGAACGCCCTGGAGATCGTGGGCGTGAACGTGACCACCCGCGGGGCGATGCTGGACAACGGCACCCTGGACGCAACGCTTGCCACCTTCACCATCACCGACGCGCGCAAGAAAACCTACGACTTCTCTCGGCCCTACTACATCGATCACATCGGCGTGCTCGTGCTGAAGAAGTCGGGCATCACCGATCTTTCGGGCCTCGATGGCAAGACCGTGGGCGTGGCGCTGTCGGCCACCACCAAGGACAAGCTGGGGGCCGCTGCTGCCGAGGCGGGCATCACGCTGAAGTTCGCCGAGTACGCCACCTATCCCGAGATCAAGATCGCGCTCGTGGCCGGGCGCGTGGACGCGTTCTCCGTGGACAGCTCCATCCTTCTGGGCTATCAGGACGACACCACCTACTTGCTGCCGACGCAGTTCGCGCCCCAGGAGTACGGCGTGGCCACGAAGAAGGGCAGCGAGTATTCCAAGCCCATCGACGACGCCATCGCGGCCATGGAGGTCGACGGCACGCTGCGAGCGCTGAAGGAACGCTGGGGCCTGTCGCTGGTCACCGAGGCCGATGTGGAAGCCGAGCAGAGCGCCGGCGGCACGGGCCTGGGGGCGGGGGATCCGGCCGACGACGGGGGAGCTGCGGGCACCGAGGCGCCCGCTGATGATGCCGCGGATGCGAGCGGCCAAGGCGCTGCGGGCGCGAGCGGCGCGGAAGGGGGCGCGTCCCGATGACGGAGATATTCGCGCCCTACAAGTGGGAAGCGCTCTTCGCGCGATGGCCCGACATCCTGGCCGCCTTCGGCATGACCGCGGCCATCTCGGCTTTGGCCCTCGTCATCGCGCTCGTTTTGGGCTTCGTCTTCGGCGTGTTCGCGGTGTCGCGCTTCCACATCCTGCGCGCCCTCACGCGCGTCTACGTGGAGACGGTGCAGAACATTCCGCTGCTTCTGCAGGTGTTCGTGCTTTACGCCGTGTTTCCGCTGATCGGGCTCACCATCGCCTCGTTCTGGATCGGCGTCATCGCCATCGGCGCCTACCATGGCGGCTACATGTCGGAAGTAGTGCGCAGCGGCATCGGCTCGGTGCACCGCGGCCAGTTCGAGGCGGCCAAGAGCCAGGGCTTCTCGCCGGTGCAGACCATGACGCTCATCATCCTGCCCCAGGCCATGCGCATCATCTTGCCGCCTCTGGCCGTGCAGGCCGCTAACCTCGTGAAGAACACCTCGGTGCTCGCGCTCATCGCCGGCGGCGAGCTCATGTACTTCGCGAACTCCTTCGCCGGGGACACGAGCTACTACGGGCCGGCCTACGTGGCCGCCGCCGTGCTGTATTTCGCTATCTGCTTCCCGCTCTCGCGCGGTGCCGTGTATCTTGAGCATCGCATGGGCGCCCACCGCCACGTGGCCACCGGTGACGCCACCGAGGCGCTTGCGGCCGACGCTTTGGAGGTGACGCCGGGCACCCACGACATCACCGGGCACGCGGCCGCCCAGGCCATGGCCGCCGGCGTGACGACCATGGTGGAGGGCACGAGCACGCTGGTGCCTCCCGTGATGGACAAGGGCCGCTACCTCACGTACGCGGAGCTTTACGGCATCGACGCGCCGGCGTGGCCCGACCGTCGCACCGTGGCGCCCCGCACGCCGCGGAACCGTCGCGGAATCGCCCGTGTGCGCGGCGCCATCGGCCGCACCGGCGGCCGTCGCAAGGGCAAGGGCCGGAGAGGAGGCCAGAAATGAGCGACATCGCCGCTTTGCTCACCTGGACGAACATCCGCTTCCTTTTGGAAGGGCTCGGGCTCACCCTCGTCATCTCGGCGCTGGCCATCGCCTGCTCCGTTGTGCTCGGCGCCGTCATCTCCATCATGCGCGGATCCTCCTCCCGCATGCTGCGCGGCTTCTCCATCGCCTATGTGGAGCTGTTCAAGAACACGCCGCTGCTTCTGTGGATCATGTTCACGTTCTTCGTGGCCCAGCTGCCGCCCTTGCCCGCGGCGGTGCTCGCCTTCACGCTGTTCACCGCGGCCTCGGTGGCCGAGATCGTCCGCGGCGGCCTGGCGAGCGTGCCGGCGGGCCAGTACGAGGCCGCCCATTCCCAGGGGTTCTCGGCGCCGCAGATGTACCTGTACATCATCTTGCCCCAGGCCCTGCGCAACATGGTACCGGCGCTGCTCTCGCAGTTCGTGACCACCATCAAGGACACGTCGTATCTGTGGGGCGCCATGGCCCTGCAGGAGCTGATGGGCCGCGGCATGATCCTCATGAACAGCTACAACTCCACGGTGCAGATCTTCGCCATCTTCGCCCTGATGGCGCTCATCTACTTCTTCGTCTGCTTCACTTTGTCGCAGATCGTCCGCGCCTACCAGCGCCGCCTCAAGGGCGCGCGGTAGGGAAGAAAACTTCTTGACCTCAACGTCGGGTTGAGGTTTATGCTGTGCGGCGGAAGTCCGGTAGAGGAAACGAAGGGCGAAGACTATGCCGCGCAAACCGAAGATGCAAGCCAGCAACGATCTGATACGCGAGAACTACGGGTGGCCCATGACGGCGGGCCAGGTGTCGAAGCTGACGGGCGTGACGACGAGGGCGCTCCAGCATTACGATGAAAAGGGCCTGCTGTGCCCGAGGCGTTCGGGGGAGGGCGTGGCCAACAACCGCAAGCTCTATAGCCCCGAGGACGTCGACCGGCTCAAGCAGATCGTGGTGCTCGGCTCCTATGGATTCGAGCTCAAGGATATGCCGCCGATTCTCGATGGCGAGAGGAGCCTGACGGACGCGTTGGCAGAGCGCATCGAGGAATTGCGTGCTCAGGAGCGCTACTTGCAGCATCTCATCTTGTTCGCGCGCTATGCCGAAATCGTCGGCGACGACCTCTTCGAAACCTTGGCCTTCGGCACCTCCGAAGTGGATGCGTTCGCCGAGCTCATGCGAAGCTCGCCGGCCTATGCCGATAAAGCCATCGGGTGGGAATCTATGGACGATGCGGGCTTGGAGCAATTATGGGACGAGCTGGGCGCGATCATCGTCGATTTCCTGGGAGGCGACGACGAGGATCCCTTCGCCCATATAGAGTCTACGGTGCGACGACTGAGGGCGTGGTTCTGCACGTATTTCTTCGAAATCGACGATCTTGACCTGCTGGGCATTTGGACGCTCTTCGAGGATGG
This sequence comes from Adlercreutzia equolifaciens DSM 19450, assembly GCF_000478885.1. Classification (NCBI taxonomy): domain Bacteria; kingdom Bacillati; phylum Actinomycetota; class Coriobacteriia; order Eggerthellales; family Eggerthellaceae; genus Adlercreutzia; species Adlercreutzia equolifaciens. The sequence goes on along the minus strand of NC_022567.1, from coordinate 1,790,191 downwards.
CAGCGAGGAGGCCGAGTTCGCCGGCGAGGTGGGCGGAGAGGCGACTCCCGGTTTTCTGCAGTCGGCGGTGTTTCTCGTGTGGCTGAAGTCGATGATCTTGGAACTCTCGGCGATGATCGAAGCCGGGGCCGGGGCCGGGGACGATATGGGATCGTCCTTCTCTGAGAACCGGGCGGTTTCCCTCGTCGATTTCGTCTGCCGTTCGTGCGGCTACCCCGTCCCGGAGGCTGCGGAGCTCGATGGCGACGAGTGGGATACCATGGTGGAATTTTTCGAAACGGTGGCGGGGTATCTGAGGAGTGCCCTGGAAGACGAGGAGACGATGGCGCTCATTGATCCCGACGGAGAAAGCGCTGTCGACGGAGCGTTTTTCGAGAGGGCCGCTCGAGCTGCTCGAGAGGTCGAGCTCTTCTCTGAGCGTAGCTAAAAAGTCAGCAGGTCGCGCACGGGCGAGCCCAAGGCGTCGGCGATGCGGCCCAAGTCGTCGATGCCCACGCCGACCCGGCCGGTCTCGATGCGCCAGATGTGGGATTTGCTGCTGCCGATCATGAGGGCCAGCTGGCTTTGGGAAAGCCCCTGCTCCTCGCGTACCGCGCGGATACGCTTTCCCAGGGCCTGTCTTTTCTGTTCGATGTTCATGGGGAAAGCATATGTGCTACCATTAACGAACCGACTTCAAATATGAAGCCACAAGCTTATGGAGAGACTGACGAGGAAAGAAGGAGGCCGCATGGCAAGTTCGCGCGCAAACCTTTCGAAGAAGGCGAAGCTCATTGGAATCGGGGCGGCGATTGGCTTGGTAGTCGGCGCTTTCTCGGTCTTCATGCTGCTCACGTACAACCCGCCGGACAAGCAGCAGGAGCCCAATGTTGACGTCGCCGTTCTCATGAGCGAGATCTCGCAGATCAACGAACTGGCTACCGCCTCTCAAACCTACACCGTCGTCGAGAAAGTTGAGAGCAACAGCAAGCTGTTCGACACTATTGACATTCCCTTCTCGGAGAACTTCTTCATTCTCACCTATATGGGCGAGTTGAAGGCGGGCGTTAATTTGGATGAGGCTCAGGTCGCTTTGGAGGGAACGACCGTGAAGGTGTCGCTGCCGCAGGCGACCATCCTGTCGGATGCCATCGACACGACCAGCTTCAAGGTGCTGCACGAACAGAACAACTTCCTCAACCCCATCGGCGTCGAGGACGTCACGCAGTACATCGACGAGTCGCGCCAAGAAGCGGAGGCTGCCGCCATCAGCGGCGAGGTGCTCAACGAGGCCCAGGAGAACGCCGTCTCGTCCATTGAAGCGCTACTCGGTGCCGCCCTTCCGGAGGGGTACACGATTGAAGTCAGCTCGGCGGCGCAGAACCAGACGACGGAATAGCAGATTTGGTTAGCTGTCAGCTAATGCGGACGGCAACGGAAAACTGCTAGTCTGGACGCAAGGCAGAGGAAGGAATCAAAGACTATGGGCGGTATTCGTAGCAAATTAGGGAACGTGGCGGATAAGGCTAAGGAGTTGGGCGAGTCGGTGGCGGAGGTGGCTGCAGAGGCTGGCGGCACCGTTGCCGGCAAGGTGGCCGCTGCTGGTGGGACGGTTGCGGAGCGAGCCAAGGAGGGGGCTCGTTTGGCGGCCGATGCGCAGCTAGAAGCTCGGAGACGCAAGTATGCCCCCGTATTCCCCGACGAGTTCTGGAGCCCAGACTATGATCTACCAAATATGGTGATCATTGAAGACGAGGACAAACGTAAGGGCATCGACGTGTGCGAAGGCGCTATCGGGTGGTTGACGAAGGCATCGAACGGGATGGAGATATTCCATCTGTACCATGCTTTTGCCGAGGAAAGCGGACTGGCGTTCCATCCATTTGCCCAGATGGGCGCAGTCTACGTTCGCGACCCATCCGGGCTGGATCGTTTTCTCGACCTTGAAAGCCTGTACCAGGAGATTCAAAAGGAGAAGATGTCCGAGCTTCAGCATGTCGCCTATTGCTTGGGAGCGAAATACTGCAAGCTTGAGATGCGTGAGACGCAAGTATCCGATTCGAAACAAGCTAGGCAAATCAAGGCTTCGGTGAAGAAGACGGCTGTGGCTTCAGAATCAGAGGGCATTTCCGCTGATCGCAGTGAACAAGTTTCAGAAGACAGGTATATGCTCTTCGAGCGTCATTTTTCCGGGAGCGATGAGGTCAGGCGTCCGCCGCTGAACTGGTATCGGAACGACAAGGAGATCAATGGCCTCATCGAAATGCGCTGCTCGGGTGCCTCGAAGAATGCGATACAGGATTATGTGGTGAACATTGACTGCCGGTCATCTGCTACGCTAGCTCAGACTCGTGCCAGCGAGATAGACTCGGCATTGAGGGGGCTGAAGGTGTCGATCGGTACGTCTCTGCAAGAAGAGTGCTACCGCGAAAGCCAGCAAACTATGGTGTTCACCGTTCTGTTCTAAAAGCGAAAGAGAGCTTCTGACGGTTGCAAAAAGATAGTTCTCTGAGGAAGTGGGTCGCTTGTGGGCGGGTGACCCATTTTGATGCGTGCTGTTTTGAGGGGCTTGGGGTGGCGAGTTTTTAGAGATTTTCGACGTGAGGGGCTGGGATGAGAGGAGGTTCGTCGGGGCTACCGTGGCATTTTGCCAGGTCAGGATTATGGGCGGAGACGATTCGGGCCTGATCGGGGTGTTTCTGGGAGGATCGATGTCGCAAACCGGGGAAAACTTGCCAGATTTCGTGAGGTTGGCGAACGCGGTTGGGTTGCTTGGGGCAATCTCAGGTGATGCTCTCCTGATTTCGCGGAGTTGGCGAACGCAGCTGGATTGCTGCGGACGATATCGGGCGGCACTAACCGGGTTCTGCGGTTTTGGCGACCGCGCCCGGCGTTTTCACTCTATCCCAAATAGCTCAGAAACGGCAGGTAAGTCTGGGCAGAATCGGGGACGGCGAGGGTGATGTCTTGGCCCATGGCGGTGACGGTGACGACGGAGGGGTCGTCGTAGGTGGTGATGGTGGCGTCGGTGCCGCTGTAGCTGACGTTGGCCGAGCCGGTCTTCTCGGCGCCCTCGGGCAGGCTCGTCACCTCCCAGCTTTGGACGTCCAGCGCGTCGATGGCGGCGTCCACTTGGGAGGAGGACATGCCCGTGGCCTCGGCGATGCGATCGGCGTTGCCGCGCAGGGCGCTCTCGGCCTTCGATTTCAGGCCCGACACGTCCAGGGCCGCATTGGCCGCGGCGTTCTTGCCGCCCTCGAACAGGCCGGCCAGGGGGTTCTGGAAGTTCTCGAAGGGGCCCTTCATGCCCAGTTGGGGCAGGATGCCGAAAACGGCGATGACGAGGATGAAGGCGGCAATGAGGCCGATGAAGGCTTTGATGATCTTGCTGTCCACGGAATCTCCTCGGGGTGGGTCACGTTGCGCGAAGGCGCCGCCGGGGGTACGTTGATGCTCGGTATTCGCGGGTCGAATGCTGCGATTCGACGGCGTCCGGCATCTATGGTAACCCGCAGGATCCGTCTTCATAAATCGACTACGGGACGCCCATGAAACGGTCATCGACCTTACGGGAACCTTGCGAGGGCGGTTTCGTGCGCGAATGCGGTGCAGGCGAAGGATCTCAGGCGCGGGGCGCGCGAGCGCGAAACGGAGCCGCATGCGGGGACGCGCAGATTTAACGACTTTCTCGCACGGCTTCGCGGCAAATCGTGTATCCTAGGCCCCACGCATTCGCGCGGCCCCAGGGCGGCGCGGCTGCTCAGACAAAACCCCGCGCACGTAAAAATCTCAAGGTGGGGTAAATCGTGCGAACGTGAGGGCCGCATCATGCGGCCGAGAAGGAGGATGGTTCCGTGAAACTGGTCGTTACGGAGAAGAACGACGCGGCGGTGAAGATCGCCGATCTTCTGGGCGCTTCCAAGCCCAAAGCCGACAAGGTGTTCAACACGCCGGTCTACCGGTTCGAAGTCGAAGGGGAGGAGTGGGTGACCATCGGCCTGCGCGGCCACATCCTGGAGCCCGATTTCACCCCGAGCCTTACCTACAAGAAGCGCGGCGGCTGGGAGGGCGTCACCGCTGAGGGCGAGATGCTGCCCGCTGTCGTGCCGGACAGCCTTGCCAAGCCCCCCTTCAAAAAGAAGAAGCCCTTCACCGCCGACGGCGTGGAGCTCAAGGGGTGGAAGATGGAGGCGCTGCCGTATCTCATCTACGCGCCCATCGAGAAGCTGCCCAAGGAGAAGGACATCATCCGCTCTCTGAAGAACCTGGCGAAGAAGGCCGACTCCATCGTCATCGCCACCGACTTCGACCGCGAGGGCGAGCTCATCGGCTCGGATGCGCTGTCGTGCTGCCGCGAGGTGAACGCCACGGCGCCGGTGTCGCGGGCGCGCTACTCCGCCTTCACGAAGCCGGAGATCACCCACGCCTTCGCCAACCTCGTGCCCATGGACGACGACCTGGCCGCCGCCGGCGGGTCGCGCCGCGACATCGACCTCATCTGGGGCGCGGTGCTCACGCGCTACCTCACGCTGGTGAAGTTCGCCGGCTACGGCAACGTGCGCTCCTCCGGGCGCGTGCAGACGCCGACGCTGGCCATCATCGTCGAGCGCGAGCGCGAGCGCATGGCGTTTGTGCCCGAGGACTACTGGGTCATCCGCGGCGCCTTTGACGGCGCTGCTGCGACCGGCCCTACCGGCGGCGACGGCCCCGAGGCCTTCGAGGCGCCCCACGCCACGGCCCGCTTCAAGGCCGAGGCCGAGGCTGCGGCCGCCATGGCCCGCGTGGAAGGCGCCGTGAGCGCGCGGGTGGCCTCGGTGGAGAAGAAGCGCCGCAAGGTTCCGGCGCCGGTGCCCTTCAACACCACCTCGCTCATGGCCGCCGCCTCCGCCGAGGGCATCAGCCCCGCCCGCTGCATGCGCATCGCCGAGAGCCTGTACATGGACGGCTACATCTCCTACCCCCGCGTGGACAACACGGTGTACCCGGACTCGCTGGATCTGGCCGAGGTGGTGAACGCCATCGCGGCGAACCCCGCCTACGGTCCCTACTGCAAGCAGCTGCTGTCCGCCGGCCCCTTGAAGGCCACCCGTGGCAAGACCGAGACCACCGACCACCCGCCCATCTACCCCACGGCGGCCGCCACGCCCGACGACCTGTCCGCCGCCGACTACAAGCTGTACAACCTCATCGCCCGCCGCTTCTTGGCGACCCTTTCGGGCCCGGCCACGGTGGAGGGCACGAAGGTGACGCTCGACGTGGCCGGCGAGCCCTTTGTGGCCAAGGGCGACGTGCTGGCCGAGCCGGGCTTCCGCGCCATCTACCCCTACGGGTTGAAGAAGGACGAGCAGCTGCCGGCGCTCTCCGAGGGCTCCACCATCGCCTTCAACGGCGCCACCTGTACGAAGAAGCAGACCGAACCGCCGGCGCGCTATTCCCAGGGCAAGCTCGTGCAGGAAATGGAGAAGCTGGGCCTCGGCACGAAATCGACCCGCGCCTCCATCATCGAGCGCCTCTACCAGGTGAAGTACGTGCAGAACGACCCTATCGAGCCCTCGCAGCTGGGTATCGCCGTCATCGACGCGCTGGACAAGTTCGCACCGCACATCACCCACGCGGAAATGACCGCCGAACTGGAGCGCTCCATGGACCGCATCGCCGAGGGAGAGCAGACGAAGGCCGAGGTGGTGGAGACCTCGCGCAACCTGCTCGCCCAGGAGCTGGCGAACCTCATGCCCCATTCCGAGGAGGTGGCCGACGCGCTTTCCGACGCCGTGGCCGCCGACGCCTACGTGGGGCCGTGTCCGAAGTGCGGCAAGGATCTGCAACTGAAGGCGAGCCACAAGACCAAGTCGATGTTCATCGGGTGCGCCGGCTGGCCCGACTGCGACGTGACCTATCCGCTTCCCAAGGGCAAGATCGAGGCCGTGCCCGAGAAGTGCCCCACCTGCGGCATGCCCCAGGTGAAGGTGACCGCCTTCCGCAGCAAGCCCCGGGTGCAGTGCATCGACCCCGCCTGCGCTTCAAACCAGGAACCGGAGGTCGTAGTGGGCAAGTGCCCCGTGTGCGCGGAGCGCGGCCTCGACAAGAACCTCATCGCCCGGCGCAACCCGCGTACGCTGAAGCGCTCCATCACCTGCGAGAACTTCGATGAGTGCGCCACGCGCTACCCGCTGCCCCAGTACGGCGACATCGTCCCCACTGAGGAGGTGTGCGAGCACTGCGGCGCGCCCATGGTGGTCATCAAGACGGCCCGCGGGCCCTGGAAGCTGTGCCCGAACTTCGACTGCCCGGGCAAGGAGGAGGAAGAGAAGGCGAAGGCCGAGAAGAAGAGCGGCCGCTCCAAGGGTGGCCGGAAAGCGGCCTCCAAGAAGTAACCTGCCGGGGGAAGCGCTCGGAGGGTGCGCATCGCCGCCCGCTGAGCGCTTTATCCCGCTGCGAACGCCGTTAAAGGAAATAGCGGAAGGAACGCACATAAGACAGCCTCATCCCAGCGCGCTTGCTGCTGACGTGGGGCTATTTCTTTAACTAACGGCGTTCTCTGCGGGGCGCTCAGAGGTCGGTGATGCGCACCCTCCGAGCGCTTCTCGCATGGTTGGTTTGATTTAAGTCGAGCAGTGCTGAATTGTCGAGCTTATTGGGCGGCGGCTTCTATCTTGCGGTAGAGGTCGCCGCCTTTGGTGTCGACGGCGACGTAGACGGGGAAGTCCTTCAGGGTGAGCTTGCGCAGAGCCTCGGTACCGAGGTCTTCCCAGCCGACAAGTTCGCTTTCGGTGACGGATTTCGCCAGCAATGCGGCGATGCCGCCCACGGTGCAGAGGTAGACGCTGCCGGTTTCCTGGCAGGAGCGCACGACTTCGGGGCTGCGCTTGCCCTTGCCGATGGCGGCGACGATGCCGGCCTCGAAGAGCGCCGGCGTGGCGAAGTCCATGCGGCTGGCGGTGGTGGGGCCGACCGAGCCCAAGGGGCGCCCGGCCGCCGCGGGGGTGGGGCCGGCGTAGAAGAGGGTGGCACCTTCCAGATCGAAGGGGAGGTGGCCGGTGTCTTCCAAGCATTGCAGGGCGCGCTCGTGGCCGGCGTCGCGCATGGTGTAGACGGGGCCCGAGAGCAGCACCTCGTCGCCGACCTGGAGGTCGGCGAGGTCCGCGCGGGTCAGCGGCAAGGTGAGGGAGACGGTTTTCGCCATGGGGAGTCCTTTCGGGGTGGTACGCTAAACGAGCTTGACGGACGCACTGCGCATGGCGCAGCAGCCCATGTTCACGGCAACGGGCAGGGCGGCGATGTGGCAGGGGGCCGTCTCCAGGTGCACGGCCAGGGCCGTGGGCGTGCCCCCCAGGGCCGCAGGACCGATGCCGAGCGAGTTCACCTCCGCCAGCAGCTCTTCTTCAAAGGCCGCCGCCTCGGCGCTTGCGGCCGGGCCGCCCACCTCGCGCAGAAGGGCGTGCTTGGCGAGTCCCGCCACCTTGTCGAAGGTGGCGCCTACGCCCAGCCCGATGACGAGCGGCGGGCAGGCGTTGGCCGCCTTCTCGCGCACGCAGTCGAGCACCACTTTCCGCACGCCGTTAGCACCGGCGCCCGGGGGCAGCATGACCACGCGAGAGGCGTTGTCGGAGCCGCCGCCCTTCAGCAGCACGTGCAGGGTGGCGCTGGTGCCTGGCACGAGTTTCAGCTCGCAGAAGGCGGGCGTGTTGTCGCCGGTGTTGGCGCGGTCGAACAGCGCGTCGCGCACAAGGGACATGCGCAGGCGGCCGTCCGTGTAGGCGCGGGCCACCGCGTCGTTTACGCGGCTGAAGATGTTGCCGGGCACGCTGAGCTTTTCGCCGACTTCCAAACACACCCACACGCTGCCGGTGTCCTGGCAGATGGGCACGCCGTCGGTCACGCCGATGCGGGCGTTTTCCAGGATGCGGTCGAGCACGCCCGCTTCCCGGCTCTCCGGCACCGCCTCCTCGCGCGCCGCTTCCACGGCTCTTTGGAAGTCGGGCCGCAACGTGACGGCGCACTGGCGAATGGCGTCGTAAACCGCCTCGCCCACCGTCTCGGCGTTAAGGCGTTCGATAACCAATGGCTGTCGGGGGCACCTTTCGTGGGACACGTTTTCGCCAGTAGGCATTTCGCCTATGGCCATCGTTTCGGGGGTCTCTTCGTTCACGGACGCCTCCATCCAATAGTCGGGCCTGTTTGGAGTAAGAATTTCGAGTTGTTAGAGTTTCCTTGGAGGATATTCTCAGATTTTCCGGGTAATTAGGTCGTTTTCTTCCCAATATAGCTCAAAGCGGAGGTCGCCAAGTGGGCGAAAGTCTAACAAGTCGAATTTTTTGCCCAAATGCGGCCTTGGGATTGGTTGGAAAGGTTTTGCGGATGCGAGAGGTGAGAGGTTGGTGTTGGGGGGGGGCACAAGGGTGGGGGGCGAAGCGCGCGCGACTGGTGGGATGCGACAGGGAAGGGCGCGATACACAAGTCTGGCTTAGGGGTCGAAACTTGTGCGGCGGGTGGAACTTGTGCGCAGGGGAGGGGCGAGCGGGGGTACGCGGGCGGGGAGGGGGTACAATAGACAGGTTTACACGGGAGAAATCGTTCTAAGGACTTGGAACCTATGGATATCGCAGCGGAATCGCTCGCCAAGCACGCCGAGTGGCGCGGCAAGCTCGCCTTCGATCCGAAGATGGACATCGCCACGCGCCACGATCTGGCCGTGGCCTACACCCCCGGGGTCGCCGAGCCCTGCAAGGTCATCGCCGAGAACCCCGAGGCGGCCTACGACTATACGCTGAAGGCGAACACGGTGGCCGTCGTCTCCGACGGCAGCGCTGTTCTGGGGCTGGGCAACATCGGCCCTGCCGCCGCCATGCCGGTCATGGAGGGCAAGGCAGCCCTGTTCAAGGCCTTTGGCGGCGTGGACGCGTTCCCCATCTGCCTGGATACCCAGGACACCGACGAGATCATCGAGACGGTCATCCGCATTGCCCCGGCCTTCGGCGGTATCAACCTGGAGGACATCGCCGCCCCCCGCTGCTTCGAGATCGAGGCGCGGCTGAACGACGCGCTGGACATCCCGGTCTTCCACGACGACCAGCACGGCACAGCCATCGTGGTGCTCTCGGGCATCATCAACGCGCTGCGCCTTGTGGGCAAGGACAAAGCGTCGGTGCGCGTGGTCGTCAACGGCGCGGGCTCGGCGGGCATCGCCATCGCCAAGCTGCTTCTGTCCTACGGCTTCGCGCACGTGACCATGTGCGACATCCGCGGCATCTTGAGCTCCTCCTACGAGGGGATGAATCCGGCCCAGGAGGCCATGCTGGCCGTCACGAACCTGGAGGACAAATCCGGCACGCTCGCCGACGCCATGGAAGGCGCCGACATCGTCATCGGGGTTTCGGCTCCCGGCGTCATCACGCCCGACATGGTCGCCTCCATGGCCGACGACGCCATCGTGTTCGCCATGGCCAACCCCACCCCCGAGATCTTCCCCGATAAGGCCCGCGCCGCCGGGGCGCGCGTGGTGGGCACCGGACGGTCGGACTTCCCGAACCAGGTGAACAACGTCATCGCCTTCCCCGGCATCTTCAAGGGGGCGCTGCAGGCCCGGGCCGAGCGCATCACCGAGCCCATGAAGCTGGCTGCCGCCGAGGCATTGGCGGCGCTCGTCTCCGACGAGGAGCTCTCCGAGGAGTTCATCATGCCCGACCCCTTCGACCCGCGCGTGGCCGACGCCGTGGCCGACGCCGTGCGCGCGTGCGCCGCCGCCGAGCGGGAAGGGGTCTAGCAGCTGTGGCAGCACCCGCGAACACGGGCGTCTTCGTCACCTTCGAGGGGGGCGACGGCGCCGGCAAGTCGACGCAGATGCGCTTCCTTGCCCGGCTTTTGGAAGATGCCGGGCGCGAGGTGGTGCGCCTGCGCGAGCCCGGCGGCACCGCCGTGGGGGAGGCCCTGCGCGCCGTCGTGCTCGACCCCGCCCACGAGGCCATGAGCGATCGCGCCGAGCTGCTCATCTACGAGGCGGCCCGGGCCCAGATCGTCGACGAGGTCATCCGCCCGGCGCTCGGGCGCGGGGCGGTGGTTCTGTGCGACAGGTTTTACGACTCCACCGTGGCCTACCAGGGCTGCGGGCGGGGGCTCGACGGCGCCTTCATCGACGCGGCGAACCGGTTCGCCTGCGACGGGGTGGTGCCGGATGCCACGGTGCTTTTGGTGGCCCCCGCCTCGGCCGTGCGCTCGCGCATGGGGCGCCGCGAGGGGGCCGACCGCCTGGAGCTGGCCGGCGACGCCTTCCACAGCCGGGTGGCCGTGGGCTTCGAGCAGATCGCCGAGGCCGACCCGGCCCGGGTGAGGACGGTGCTCTCGCGGGTGCACCGCGCCGACACGTTCCGCGCCGTGCTGGAGGCGGTGTCTCCCGTGCTACCGGAGGCCGCCGCGGCGCTGGCCGGCGGGGCGGATCTGGATGCCCTCGTCTCACGGGAGATGGCGGCCAAGCGCGCCGAGAAGGAAGCGAAGGCGAAGGAGGGCGCCCGTGGCTGACGCCTTCGAGAACATTCTGGGACAGCCCAAGGTGCGCGAGTTTCTGCGCGCCTCGGTGGTCTCGGAGCGGGTGACCCAGGCCTATCTGTTCGTGGGGCCGGCCGGCTCCAACAAGACCCAGGCCGCCTATGCGCTCGCCCAGGCGCTCATGTGCCCGAAGGGGCCCCGCGGGCCGCGGGGCGGTTCCTGCGGCGCCTGCGACCGCTGCGGGCGCATTCTGCGGCGCAAGCATCCCGACGTGCGCTATTTCGCCCCGGCCGGCGCGAACGGGTATCTGGTGGAACAGGTGCGCGAGATCGTGGCCGACACGGCGCTCTCTCCCATTCAGGCCGACAAGAAGATCTACATTCTGGATCGCGTGGATCAGCTGGGCGCGAGCGCCGCCAACGCGTTCTTAAAGACGCTGGAGGAGCCGGCCGACGACGTGGTGATGATCCTTCTGGGTCGCACCCGCGAGTCGGTGCTGCCCACCATCGTCTCCCGATGCCAGGTGGTGCCCTTCCGCCACATTCCCGCCTCGGAGGCCGCGGGCATCGTGGCCCAGAACACCGGCGCCGATCCCGCCCAGGCGCGCCAGGCCATCGAGGCCTGCGGCGGCTCCATCACCTCGGCCGTGGCGTTTCTGCGGGCGCCGGGAAGCGAGCGCCTCGCCTTCCGGACGCGGCTCTTCTCCGATTTGGCCATGCTTCAGCGCGCCGACGACTGGGATGTGGTGGAGATGGCCCGCGCGCTCGTGGAGGCGTCGAAGGCGCCGCTCGACGAGGTGCGCGCCTCCCAAGAGGCGGAGCTTGCCGAGAACGCCGACTTTCTCGCGAAATCGGCCATTCGCCAGATAGAGGCGCGCAACAAGCGCCAGCTGTCGGCGAAGACCTCCGAGTATCTGCGCCAGACGACGGCCATGGTTCGCTCGTGGCTGCGCGACGGGCTCATGGTGGCCTGCGGGACGCCGGAGCTGGTCATCAACACCGATGTGCGCGATTCGCTGGTCGCGCTGTTCTCCGGCGCCGATGCGGCGGTCATCGCCGCAGCTTGCTCCAAGGTGGACGAGTGCGAGCGGGCGCTGGCCTATAATGTATCCCCAGAAACGTGCTTGGACACGTTGCTGTTCGACGTAAGAGAGGTTGTTCATGGTTCGGGTCGCACCGATTAACTTGACCTTCAACCCCCGGACGCTATGGTTCGATCCGGGCGATTTGGATATAGAGAAGGACATGCCCGTGGTGGTGCGCACCGCCCGGGGCACCGAGTTCGGCATCGCCGCGAGCGAGGTCATCGAGGTGTCCGAGGAGCAGGTGCGCGCGCTGAAGAGTGCCCTGCGCCCCGTGGAGCGCATCGCGACCGAGGAGGACATCGAGCAGGCGGCCGAGATGGAGCGCGCTTCCGCCGAGGCCCTGCCGGTGTTCAAGGAGATGGCCCGGGAGTACCACGAGGACATGCACCCGGTGTCCGTGGAATTTCTGCTCGACGGCGACAAGGCCGTCTTCTACTTCGAGGCCGAGGAGCGCATCGACTTCCGCGAGCTGGTACGCAAGCTGGCGGCCCGCTTCCACGTGCGCATCGACATGCGTCAGATCGGCGTGCGCGACGAGGCCCGCATGGTGGGCGGCATCGGGCACTGCGGCCAGGAGCTGTGCTGCAAGCGGCTCGGCGGCGAGTTCTGCCCCGTGTCCATTCGCATGGCCAAGGAGCAGGGGCTCTCGCTGAACCCCCAGAAGATCTCGGGGCTGTGCGGGCGCCTCATGTGCTGTCTGCGCTACGAGTTCGACGCCTACAAGGACTTCAAGGGCCGCGCTCCCAAGCTGAACGCCACGGTGCAGACGCCGGCCGGGCCTGCCAAGGTGGTCGATCACGACGTGCCGCGGGAGATCGTGTCGCTGAAGGTGGAGGGGGAAAAGCCCGTGAAGGTGCCCCTGTCCGACTTCGATCCGGCGCCCGAGGGTGCTACGCGGCCCAATGCCGTGGGGGAGGAGGCTTGGGAAGAGGCGACGAGCGATCGCGGGCTCATCGGCGGCGAGGCGCTCATCTTCTCGACGAGCCAGTTCACCGGGGCCGACAAGCTGGCCGAGGGCGCCAAGGTGCGCCATACCGGCGGATCGCGCAAAGGATCGGGCGAGGCGGGGCGCTCGCGCCGCAGCGGCTCCGAGGGCCGCGGGCGTGGCAGCTCGCGCTCGGCGGGGGCTCAGGCGGCGTCTCCGGCCCCGGCCGCCCCGCCCCGCAAGCGCCGCCGCTCCACGAAGCTGTCGGCGGCCGACGACGGGCGCGGTTTGGAGCGCGTGTCCACCTCCCGCGAGGAGGGCGCGCGCGGCGAGGGAGCCGCATCGCCGAAGCCGCGCCGTCAGCGCTCCGGGACGGCCTCGCGGCCCAAGGACGGGGCGCGACCCAAGGACGGCGGGCGCAACCAGAGCGGCCAGGGCGGCCAGGGGAAAGCGCAAAGGGCCAAGGGCTCCCAGGGCCGCTCTCGCTCCGGCCAGGGCGACGGCAAGCCCAAGGGCGCCTCGCCGCGGCCGGGCCAGAAATCCTCGGGGCTGCGGGCCGAGCAGGGTAGTGCGTCCCGGGGCGAGGGCGCCAAGGCGGACGGGGGCGCTTCCAAGCCCCGGCGCCGGCGCCGCTCCCGCAAGCCCAAGGCCGACGGCGGCGCGGGCGCGGGCTCGGGCTCGGGCCAGCAGCCCGGCGGCAACGGCACCGGAAACTAGGGAGGCACCTCACTCATGAACGTGGACTACGCCCTGCTCACCGATCTGTACCAGATCACCATGGCCCAGGGCTACTGGGACGCCGAGAAAGCGGGCGAGGAGGCCTGCTTCACCATGTACTTCCGCGACTACCCCTTCAAGGGGGGCTACGCGGTGGCCTGCGGCATGGCCCAGCTGGCCGACCTGGTGGAGACGTTCCGCTTCAGCGAGGAGGACATCGCCTATCTGGCCTCGCTGGACGCCCCGGCCGGCGGCCCCTTGTTCGATCCGGCCTTCTTGGAGTATCTGCGCGATCTGCGCCTGTCGGTGGATATCGACGCGGTGCCCGAGGGCACGATCGTGTTCCCCCACGAGCCGCTCGTGCGGGTCACCGGCCCCATCATGCAGTGCCAGCTCATCGAGACGGCGCTGTTGAACATGGTGAACTTCCAAACGCTCATCGCCACCAAGGCCGCCCGTGTGTGCCGCGCCGCCAAGGGGCGCCCCGTGGCGGAGTTCGGCCTGCGCCGGGCCCAGGGCCTAGGCGGCGTGTGGGCATCGCGCGCGGCGGTGGTGGGCGGCTGCGCCTCAACCTCGAACGTGCTGGCCGGCAAGCTCTTCAACATCCCGGTCTCGGGCACTCACGCCCATTCTTGGGTCATGTCCTTCGATGACGAGCTTACCGCCTTCCGCGAGTACGCCCGCATCTTCCCGAACAACTGCATCCTTCTGGTGGATACCTACGATGTGGAGCAGGGCATCAGGAACGCCATCACCGTGGGCCTGGAAATGCGCGAGCGCGGCGAGCGCCTGGCCGGCATCCGCATCGACTCGGGCGACCTGTCGTGGCTCTCGAAGATGGCCCGGCGCATGCTGGATGAGGCGGGGCTTACCGATTGCGGCATCGTGCTCTCGAACGATCTGGACGAGTACACCATCCAGTCGATGCTGGAGGAGGGGGCCGACGTCATGTCCTTCGGCGTGGGCACGAAGCTGGCGAGCGCCTATGACCAGCCGACTCTGGGCGGCGTCTACAAGCTGGCCGCGGTTCGCGCGGGCGAGGACGCCCCTTGGACGGCGCGGCTGAAGATCTCCGAGTCGGCCGCCAAGCTCACCACCCCGGGCGTGCTCGACGTGCGGCGGTACTACCAGTCCGACGGCCGCATTGCTGGCGACATGGTCTTCGATGTGAACGAGACGCCGGATGCGCGGGAGGTCATCGTGGACCCCATGGACGATTTGCGCCAGAAGAACCTCTCGGGCCTGCGCTTCGAGACACTGCTGCGTCCTTTGGCCCGTGCCGGCAAGGTGGTGCTCGCGCCGGAGGACCGCAGCGCCATGGCCGCCCGCGCCCGCGCTTGTGTTGGTTTGGAAACCCTTGACGAAACTCAGTTGCGTATGCTGAACCCCCACACCTATCCTGTTGGTCTGGAGCTGGGCCTCAACGAGCGCCGCCGGGCGCTGGTGGCCGAGCTGCGACATATTTTATAGAGAGGACGCTCTATGGCGAAATGCCACCTGATCATCGATTCCTGCTGCGATCTGCCCGCCTCGGTGGTGCGGCGCCCAGGCGTCACGCTCATGAAGTTCCCCTACACCGTCGACGGGGGCACCTTCGAGGACGACCTGTTCGAGTCCGTGTCGGCCGAGGCCTTCTACGGGGCCATGCGCAAGGGCGCCGAGCCCTCGACGGCCCAGGTGACGCTGCAGACGCTCACCGACACGTTCACGGCGGCGGGCGAGGAGGGGACGCCGGCGGTGTACCTGGCGTTCTCCAGCGGGCTGTCCGCCTCTTTCGACGCCGCCTGCGTCGTGCGCGACCAGGTTCTCGCCGAGTACCCGGACTTCGAGCTGCACATCGTGGACACCCATTTGGCCAGCGTGGCCGAGGGGCTGCTCGTCTACGAGGCGCTGGTGCAGCACGAGAAGGGCATGTCGGCCGCCGAGCTGGCCGCTTGGGCCGAGGAGGCCCGCTGCTTCGTGAACGAGGAGTTCATGGTGGACGACCTGGAGGCCCTGCGCCGCGGCGGCCGCATTCCCGCCTCGGTTGCCGTGGCCGGTGCCGCCCTGGATGTAAAGCCGCTGCTCGTCATTGCCGAGGACGGGACGCTGTCGTTGGTCGGCGTGGCCCGGGGGCGCAAGAAGGGCATCAGGCAGCTGGCGGAGTACTACAAGAAGAACGTCGACGACGCCGGTCAGGCCCATGTCGCCATTGTGGGCCACGCCGACTGCCCCAAAGATGCCGCGCGTTTGAAGGAGGCCCTGGAAAAGGAGGCGCCCGGGCTTTTGTGTCTGGTGTGCAACATCGGGCCGGTCATCGGGTCTCATGTGGGCGCCGATATGCTGGCCGTGGTGTTCTGGGGCCATGACAAGCGCGAGAACCTGTCCGTGGCCGATCGCATCGCCCGCAAGGTGAAGGGAGACAAGTAATGGCGAAGTCGTACGCCTACGTGGGAGCCCCGTCGTTCATCGGGGCCGTGGAGGGGCGCCTGGCCGACGCCGGCTTCTCCCGAGTGTCCGATGTCGCCTCGGCGGATATCGTGGTGACGTTCGCCACCTCCGGCTCGGCGCTGGAGGACTTGTACTTCGGCGACGGGGGGCTCGTCACGACGGCGGCTCCGGGATCCACGCTGGTGGACTTGTCGGCCGCCACGCCGAACTTCGCCCGTGAGATCAACGCCGTGGCGACGGTGAACGATCTGGTCATGGTAGAGGCGCCGGCGACGGTGCGCTCGCTGGTGGCCGCCGATGCCTTCGCCCGCGAGAACCTTCTGGGGCCGGTGGCCACCGAAGCCGAGCTGACCGATGAGGTTCGCCGGCTTCTGGACGCCATCTTCGGGGAAGTGGTGGAAGTGGGGGCACCGGGCCGCGCGCAGCTTCTGCGCAACACCCACACGCTGCCCTTGGCCGCCAATCTGGTGAGCGCCATCGAGGCCGTGGCCTTGGACGATGCCTCGGCCCGCTCGGTGGGGGCGCTGGACGCCGACCAGATTCCGCTGTTCAGCCCCGTCTCCGCCGATCCCGTGGTGCAGGCCGTGCGCCAGCAGCGCTACACCGGCGACTACACGGCCGAGATGCTTCTGGCCGAGCTGTCTGCGGCGCTCATGGCCGCCGACGACGCTGAGGTGATCCTGCCCGGTGTGGAGGCGACCATGCACCTGCTGGAGCTTCTGGTGGTCATCGGGGGAGCCGATATGGCGCCGGCGGCGTTGTCTCTGGTGTACCAGGACGAGGCGGCCGGGGCCCGGGCCGGGCTCGACTGGACCCGCGCCGAAGTGGCCTATGGGCACCCTGCCTCCGAGGAGGACGAGGACTGGAGCGCCTACGACGACGAGGACGGCTGCGGCCACGACCACTTCCGCGAGGATCACGACTACGACGACTATGACGACTTCGCCCCATATAACGACGACTTCGATTACAGCTCCAATTAGCTGTGACTCGCCAGGGCCGGGGCTGCGGGATACCTTGATTCGCTCAGACAGTCCTCGCTCGGCGGAAATGCCCACCGGGCATTTCCGTTCGCTGCGGAACTCGCTCGGTCAAGGCATCCCGCATCCCCTCTATACGTTGCCGTCGTCGTGCGAGCTGTGTCCCCGGAGGTGCGGGGCCGATCGGGCGGCGGGGGAGCGCGGGGTTTGCGGAGCTGCGGGCGAGGTGCTCGTGGCCCGGGCGGCGCTGCACTTCTGGGAGGAGCCGCCGATCTCCGGCGAGGACGGCAGCGGCACCATCTTCTTCTCCGGCTGCCCTCTGCGCTGCGTCTACTGTCAGAACGCCTCTATCGCCCTGGGCGAGGCGGCCCGGGCGATCACCGTCGAGCGCCTTGCCGTCATTATGGGCGAGCTTGAGCGCGCCGGGGCGCTGAACATCAACTGCGTGACGCCGACGCACTTCGCGCCGCAGATCCGCGAGGCGGTTGCCCTGGCCCGCGAGCAGGGCGTGGTGCTCCCGGTGCTGTGGAACACAGGCGGCTACGAGACCGTGGAGGCAGTGCGCGACAACGTTGGCTTCGTGGACGCCTACCTCACCGATTTCAAATACGCCGATGCGGAGCTTGCGGCTCGCTATTCCCATGCTGCCGACTACCCCGAGGTGGCCCTGGCGGCCTTGGAGGCGATGGTTGGGGCGACGGGCGCCCCGCGCTACGATGGGTTTCGCGGTCAGGAGCGCCTTATCTCCGGCGTGGTCGTTCGCCATCTCATGCTGCCCGGGGCCTTGGAGAACTCCAAGGCCGTGGTGCGGCTTCTTCACGAGCGCTTCGGAGCCGACATCCGCCTGTCGCTCATGAACCAGTACACGCCGGTGATCGCCCGGGCCGCTGATGCGGGTGATGCGCGGGCCGCCGCGGCTCTGGTCGCGAGCCCCGAGCTGGCGTGCGCCGTGCCCGATTCCGAGTACGAGGAGCTGCTGGATTTCGCTGACGCGCTGGGAGTGGAGGACTACTTCTGGCAAGAAGGGGGAGCCGCCGAGGAGAGCTTCATTCCCGCCTTCGACTTCACGGGCGTGTAGCGCCTAGCTGTCAGCGGCATGCGAAAGTATTAGCCGACTTTTGGCTCAACGGTCGCATGAACTTCTCCTCTGCGCGCGTTTTCGACTGCGCACATGGTGTACGATAGCAGAAATGCCCCATTGCGGCCGCAGCGTCGCGATACGCCGTCGCGTGCGGCGCGGATGCCTTCGGGCGCCTCGCTGAAAGGAGAAGTCGTGGTCAAGATCGTCACCGATTCGGTCGCCTCTATCCCCGCCGAGGTGGTGCGGGCGCGCGATATCGAAGTCGTCTCGCTGTTCGTGAATCGGGATGGTCGTGAGTACCGCGAGGCCGACATGGACGTCGATGCGTTCTACGAGGATATCGCCGACATGATCGACAATCCGCCTACGTCGAGCCAGCCCTCGCAGCATGCGATGGAGACGATTTTCGAAAAGGCGGCGCAGGCGGCCGATGAGGTGCTCGGGGTTTTCATCTCGTCGAAGATGTCCGGAACGTTCGAGGGGGCGGTGCGCAGCGCTCGGGCCTGCAAGGAGCGCTACAAGCAGTTCCGCTGCACACTGATCGACTCGACGTCGAACTGCGGCGACGAGATGTTCGCGGTGCTCGATGCATGCGATGCGCGCGACGCGGGCGGCGATCTGACGCGGTGCGCGCAGGCGGCGATTGATTCGGTCGTCTCGTCGCGGTTCATCTTCGCGCCGGAGAGCCTTGCTTTTTTGAAGGCGGGCGGTCGCATTGGAGGTGCGTCGGCGTTGCTCGGCGGTCTGCTGCAAATCTCCCCCGTGCTCACGGTGGCCGATTGGGAGACGGCTACGTTGGCGAAAGTGCGCACGTGGAAGAAGACGCTGGCGCGCATGGTCGATATCTTCAAGGAGGATATCGATGCGTGCGGACTCAAGCGCGTGGTGGTGCACTACATCGGATCGGCGGCCCCCGCCATCAAATGGGCGCGCGAGGCTATCGAGCCGGTGGTGGGACACGCGGTGGAGGTGCTGCCCGTCAGTCCGGTCATCGGCGTGCACGTGGGGCCGGCCGTGGGGATTTCCTACGAGTGCGAGCGTCCCGTGCCCGGCAAGCTGACCGCCCCGACCAGCGAGCTGGTATTCAGCTTGTAGGGCTGTCGTCGCACCGGCGGGGATGTTTGCGCGGCCGCGGCTCACCCGCGCTCAGCGTAGCGCGGTGCGCAGGGCGGCAGGGCTTTCCTGCAGCTCGGTGAGGTTCTTCCAGAAGCGCTTGGGCATGAACTGCCGGCGCAGCTCCGGGTGGTAGCGGGCGTCGATGGAGACGCTTTTGTAGAAGGTGCGCCAGGCCTCGCTCATGAGGGCCTCGTCGGCGGTGCGGTCGGGCAGCGCCCGTTCCAAGTCGCCGGCGCCCTCGGTGTTCACCAGCTGCCAGTCGCCGCCGTCGTAGACGCCGGCGAGATGGTGCACCTCGTCGTAGATGATGAAGGGCTGCACGCCGAGCCGTTCCACGAAATGATCCATGATGAGCGGCACCACCGACGCCTTCGGGTTCACGCGGGCGAACCACACATCGGCTCCTTCGCCGGCGAGGTGCTGGAAGCGCACGAACTGGCGCATATGCTCGCATTCCTGACCGACCGAGCGCGAAATGCGGAAGAGCCGCTCTACTGCTGGGTGGGTGATGTCCGAGAAGGCGCGACCCCGCTGCTTGGGGCACGGCCCCATGCCGCCGCGGCCTGCGCAGGAGGCGCGCTTGCGGCAGTGCTCGCATGCGCGATGCTTCTGCTCGTCGATGGCATAGCGCACGAAGCGGTAGACCGCCGTGCCCGCATCCGGCTCGTCCGAGCAAGCGGCGCGGGTCACCGCCAGGGCTGCCGCGCGGCCGCACTGGCGGCGCAGGGTGCTCATGACGCGCAGGGCCCGGTCCTGGTCGGTGGGGATGAGCGCCACGCGCTGGCCGAGACGGGGCTGCAGGCGCTCTTCCGGCGCGACATCGGTGGGACGCTCGCGGCGCTCGTAGGCGGCGAAGACGGCCGAGAGCAGCCCTTCCAGGGAGCCGTCGTAGGCGTAGGCCACCTCGTCGTAGATGTCGGGAGGAGGGGAGGGCGTCGCAGGGGCGCCCTCCGCGTATGCGTTCGGGATATGCTTCATGGCGCCCACCTAGGCCACCGAGAGCAGCGGGCTGTCGAGCGTTTTGCGGCCGTCGGCGATCGAGCGCTCTGCGACTGATGCCGGCTCGGTTGCGGCTGCTTGCCGCCCGGTCGCCGTCCCGGCCGCCTCAAGGGCCCGGCGCTGGGCGGCGAAGGCGACCTCGCGGGCGGTTGCCGCATCGGGGCTCGCCTCGGGCAGTACGGGCGGTGCCTCCACGGTTTCGAAGAGGCTCATCTGGCCAGCTGGGGCGCGGTCGGCGCGGCGCCCATGGCGACCGCCGTCGATAGGGGCCGAAAGCCGCGCGTGCAGGGCCTCGCGGGAAAAATCGACTCCCGATCCGCCCCAGGCGCCGTTCATGGTGATGAAGTAGCGGGCCCGCTTGTAGGCGATGCCGAGCTTTCTCAGCTCCGCCTCGCCGAGGGTGGACTGCCGTCGTGCCCGACAGATGAGCTTCGCCCCGCGCACGCCGATGCCGGGCACGCGCAGAAGGGCCTCCAAAGGCGCGCTGTTCACCTCCACGGGAAAGAAGTCCAGGTGGTTCAGAGCCCAGTTCGCCTTCGGATCGACATCGGGGGCGAGGAAGGGGTTCTCCTCGTCGATGATCTCGCTCACGTTGAAGCCGTAGAAGCGCAAGAGCCAGTCGGCCTGGTAGAGGCGGTGCTCGCGGTTCAGCTGCACGGCGTCGGTGGCGGGCAGGAGCGGATCGGGCACGACGGGGAGGTAGGCGCTGAAGAACACGCGCTTCAGCGACAGGTGGGTGTACAGGGCCGCCGACAGGTTCAGGATCTGGTAGTCGCTTTCCGGGGTGGCTCCGACGATCATCTGGGTGGACTGGCCCGCCGGCGCGAAGGCCCGTGCCTTCCGGGCGTTCTTCTTCGTCAGGTATACCGTAGTGCGCTTCTTCGCCAGCGAGCGCGATTCCGCATCGTCGGCGATGGAGTCGCAGATATGCCGCATGGGGGCCAGGATGGACGCACGCGACTTGTTGGGGGCCAAAAGCCCCAGGCTCTGCCGGCTCGGCAGCTCCAGATTCACCGAGAGACGGTCGGACAGGCGCCCCAGCTCGTCGATGAGCTCCACCGAGGTGCCGGGGATGGCCTTGGTGTGGATGTAGCCGCGAAAGCCGTACTCCTCCCGCAGGATGCGCAGGGCCTCGATCATGAGTTCGGTGGTGCGATCGGGGCATCCGGCGACGCCCGAGGAGAGGAACAACCCCTCGATGTAGTTGCGACGGTAGAAGCCGATGGTGAGGTCGGCCAACTCGCGAGGCGTAAATGCGGCTCGGGGTGCCTCGGCGTTGCTCGCGCGGTTCACGCAGTAGCAGCAATCGTAGACGCAGACGTTGGTCATGAGCACCTTGAGCAGCGTGACGCAGCGCCCGTCCGGCGTGAACGAATGGCAGCATCCCGCCTGGGTGGCCGCGCCCAGCTGCCCGGCCTTGCCCGCGCGCTGAACCCCGGAGGAGGTGCAAGCCACGTCGTACTTCGCCGCATCGGCCAGAATCTCCAGCTTCTCGATGACGTTCACCGCGCAACCCCTTCCAACCGCCAGACATCTTCCCGCCGCTAACACCAAACGAGCACACTTGTTCGCCCGAATGAATGTACGCTATACTACTCGAATAGATGTTCGCGTGTCAATAGAATTGGGAGGTTAAGGGGGATGGTAGCGTGATGCCGAACGGTATTCTCCTTGCCCAAGATCATTTTACCGGTGTCAGTAAAATGATTGCGTGCCTTTCTCTCCAAAGGATTTCGTCGGCTCTGCGGAAACGGGTGGGGGAATCGGGTATCATGTTCGGCGCAGGAAAGACGAGGGAACTCCTCACGGATGAAAGGGCGGCTATGGAGGCTTACAAGCGCGAGTTCATCGAGTTCATGGTGGAAAGCGACGTGCTGAAGTTCGGGGATTTCACGCTGAAGAGCGGGCGCAAGTCGCCGTTCTTCATGAATGCGGGCGCCTATGTGACCGGCGAGCAGCTGCATCGGCTGGGTCTGTACTACGCCCAGGCCATCAACGACAATTTCGGGCTGGACTTCGATGTGGTGTTCGGGCCAGCCTACAAGGGCATCCCCCTGGCGGTGGTGACGGCCATGGCGCTTCAGGAGCTGTACGGCAAGGAGGTAAAGTACTGCTGCAACCGCAAGGAAGTGAAGGACCACGGGGCCGACGCGGGCAACCTGCTCGGCGCGGAGCTTCACGACGGCGACAAGGTCATCATGGTGGAGGACGTCACCACTTCGGGCAAGTCCATCGACGAGACCTACCCCATCTTGAAGGCCGCTGCCGATGTGGATGTGCGCGGGCTCATCGTGTCGCTCAACCGCATGGAGGTGGGGAAGGGCGGCGTCACCACGGCCCAGAAGGAGATCGAGGCGAAGTACGGCTTCCCGGTGGCCTCCATCGTGTCCATGGCCGAGGTGAAGGAGTGCCTGCACAACCACGAGGTGGCCGGACGCATCGTGATCGACGACGATATCGCGGCCGCCATCGACTCCTACTACGAGCAGTGGGGCGCCAAGGAGTAGGGAATCTGCGGTTGCAACTTCCCTAAATCGGAGCGTTGTCGTACAATGGGCCGACGCGGAACGGCATCGATGGGGAGGGTCGGCCGTTCACGCGCTCGTCGCCGGTGTGGCTCAACGGTAGAGCAACTGATTTGTAATCAGTGGGTTGCGGGTTCGATTCCTGTCACCGGCTCCATGTTTTACCAGGTCAGAGGTTTATAGCCTCTGGCCTTTTCTCTTTTTTGGACACTGAAGATACTGTTTGGTGTCCAACGGTGCCCAGGCTGGTGGCCGGTCGTCTCCAGATGTTTTTCCGATTCTGCCTTCGAAATGCCACTTTGGCCTAGAAATGGTTGATGGACAAGAGACGGTTTGTACATTTCGGGGCTGAAATGGCAGAAAAGTGCCAGTTGAAGATAGAAATGTACAAGACGTGGAAAATGGGGCGCACATTTCGGGGTCGAAGTGGCATTTACCTGGCAGAATCTGGCGTCCGGGCCATCCACGAAGTTCGTGCGCTCTGCTATCATGGCTCGGGAACGTTTGAGAAAGGAAGCGCGCGAGTTTATGGCAACGTACATCGCCCATTACCAGTCGCCGAAGGGCTCCTACGAGAGAGAGCGCGGGCTGTTCGAGTTCGAGAGCGACGCACGGGCCGGCACCAAGGCAAACGCCCACGATGCGCGCATGAAGATGCTGGAGCTGTTCGGCGCGAGCGCGGTATCGTGGACCATCGAGAAGGTGGAGCGCGCCGGCGCCGCTCCCGCCGAGAAGCGGGAGAAGACCACCGACGGCCAGCTGGCGCTGGACTTCCGCCCTCCCAAGCCCGAGCGCAAGCGCAAGCATTCGAAAGGATATTGGTGATATGAAGAAGAAGCACCTGAAATTTCTGAAGCAGCTGGTGGAGACTCCCTCGCCGACGGGCTTCGAGGAACCGGCGGCGTCTCTCGTGCGCGAGAGGCTCGCCGATGTGGCCGACGAAGTGGCCACCGACACCATGGGCTCGGTGCGCGCGGTACTCGAGGGCCGCGACGCCGGTGCGCCCTCGCTCATGCTGGCGGCCCATATGGACGAGATCGGCCTCATGGTCACCTACATCTCCGACGAGGGCTTCCTCTCCGTGGCCTCTTTGGGCGGCGTGGACGCGGCCATCCTGCCCGGCATGCGGGTCGACGTGCACACCGCTTCCGGTACCCTCCGCGGCATCGTGGGCCGCAAGCCCATCCACCTCATCGAGCCGGACGAGCGCAAGACGGTGACGCCGCTCTCCTCCCTCGTTATCGATTTGGGCATGAAGCCCAAGCGCGTGAAGAAGCTTGTGCGGGTGGGCGACCCCATCACGTTCGGCGTCGGATTCGAGCGGTTCGGCGACGACATGGCCGTCTCGAAGTGCTTCGATGACAAGTGCGGCGTGTGGATCGCCTGTCGCGTCATGGAGAAGCTGGCCCGCGCCGGCCGCGCCCCGGGCGACTTCATCGCCGTAGCCACCACTCAGGAGGAGATCGGCACCCGCGGCGCCATGACAAGCGCCCATGCCGTGAATCCGGACGTGGCGCTCGCCTTCGACGTCACCCACGCCACGGACTACCCGGGCATCGACAAAACGAAGTACGGAAAGATCGTCTGCGGGGCGGGCCCGGTTATCGCGCGGGGGCCGAACATCAACCCCGTGGTGTTCGAGCGCCTCGTGGCCGCTGCCGAGGCGGAGGGCATTCCGTACCAGCTGGAGGCCGAGCCGTCGGTCACCGGCACCGACGCTCGGGCCATTCAGGTGACGCGCGGGGGCATTCCCACGGGCCTCATCTCCGTGCCGCTGCGCTACATGCACACTCCCACCGAGGTCATCTGCCTGCGCGATTTGGAGGCCACGGTACGCCTCATCGCCCGCTTCGCACAAGACCTCGCCCCCGACACGAGCTTCGTGCCGGGGCTGGGCGGCGCGGTGACCGAGAATGCGGAAGGGAAGGCCGCCGGCGCCGATGCCGATGCCGATGCGCCCGACGCTTCCGCTGCACCCGAGGAGGCGTGAGGGCCGTGCCGAAGCGCGAGGAGAAGACCATCGCGAAGAACCGCCGGGCCTTCCACGACTACGAGATCTTGGAGACCTACGAGGCCGGCATCGAGCTGACGGGCACCGAGGTGCGCTCGCTGCGAGAGAACAACTGCCAGCTCACCGATTGCTTCGCCCTCATTCGGAACGGCGAGGTGTGGCTCAACAACGTGCACATCTCGCCGTACTCCAACGGCAGCATCTTCAACCCCGACCCCGACCGGCGCCGGAAGCTCCTGCTGCACAAGAAGCAGATTCGCTACCTGGACGCGAAGGTGGCCGAGAAGGGCCTGGCCATCGTGCCCTTGAAGATGTACTTCAACGAGGACGGCCGGGTGAAGGTGGAGCTGGCGCTGGCCCGGGGCAAGAAGCTCTACGACAAGCGCGCCTCCATGAAGGAGCGCGACACCAAGCGCGAGATCGACCGCGCGCTGAAGGAGCGCGTTCGCTAGGCCGGGGTCTGCGGGGCTGCGCCGCGCGCCGGCGTCCGGTTGCGCCACCGCCTTCGCTCGGCGTCCGCGGGCTGCAGGACCGGCGTCGCGCCTTGGCACGTTCACGCTCGGTCAACGAAACGGCGCGGGAGGGCCACGGCGCGGGAAGTCGTGGCATCATAGGTTCGGCGGGCGAGGTCGCCCGCGCACGTACATCACGAGGTTAGGAGTCTGGCAATGGGTCTTGACGAAGAGCTTGAGAGCATGGAAGAGGTCGGCGAGACCGATGCCGAGTGGACCGACCAGGAAACAGAGCTGGAAGACGCCGAGGACGACGAGGACGCCCTCTTCGACGCCGATGAGGAGGATGCCGCCGAAAGCGACTTGGAGCACGCCTACGACAGCTTCATGACCGACAACGAGGCCGACTACGACGGCTGGGATCCCGACGAGGTGCCCGAGGCCATCCAGGCCGAGGAGGACGCCGACATCCTGCACTCGGAGGGCTATCACATCGAGGAGGAGCCCGAAGAGGAGAGCGAAGTCATCGAGATGGAGATCGAGGACGGCGATGTCTATGCGGTGATCGTCGACGAGCACGACAACGAGATCGGCTTCATCTTGCTCGACGAGGACGGCAACGAGCAGGAGTACTACTACGTCGACGAGGACAACGACGGCGACGGCGTGCGCGTGGAGCGCACCTCGGACGGCGATGAGTTCGACCTCGGCATCAGCCGCGAGGGCGTGGCCGCCGCCACCAGGGACGTGAACGCCATCTACAAGGACGGCGTTCAGGTGGCCGCCGAGCTGAAGAGCACCTTCGACGAGATCTCCGATTCGCTGAGTTTCCTCAAGAAGAAAAAGTAACGGCGACAAGGCGCTGTCGAAACGACAACGGAGACGGCCCGCATCGGCGAACGTCGGTCGTCGGGGCCTACTATGAATGGGAGCGATCGGTTGGGTCGCTCCCATTTCGTCGTTAGGAGATCATTATGTGCACGGGCGTTCGTTTTGCCGATGCAGCCGGCAACTTGTATTTCGGCCGCAACCTCGATTGGTGCGAGAGCTACGGCGAGGGCGTGGTCATCACCCCGCGAGGGGCGTCTATCCCCACGCAGTTCCTTGGTTCGCTGAGTCCCGAGCATGCCTGCGTGGGCATGGGCATCGTCGTGGGCGGCGTGCCGTGCTACTTCGATTGCGCCAACGAGGCGGGACTCGCCATCGCCGGCCTTAACTTCCCCGGCTATGCCCAGTTCGCCGAAGCTCCCGAAAAGGGAGCGGTGAACGTGGCGGCCTACGAGTTCCCTCTGTGGGTGGCGGCGAGCTTCTCCACGGTGGCCGAGGTGCGCAAGGCGCTTAAGGACGTTGTCATCGTGGCCAAGGCGCCCAGCGAGGGCTATGGCGTGGCCCAGCTGCACTGGCTGGTAGGCGATGGGAAGGAGTCCATCGTCATTGAATGCCAAGCCGACGGCATGCACGTGTACGACGACGGGCTGGACGTGCTGACCAACCAGCCGCCCTTCCCCTGGCATACCGAGAATGTGCGCAACTATATGCACATCGAGACCGCGCATCCCGAGCCGGTTGCGTGGACGCGCGACACCCTGCGCGCGTTCGGCAGCGGCGCGGGCATGATCGGGTTCCCGGGCGGCTACGATCCGGCCAGCCGCTTCGTGCGGGCCGCCTTCCTGAATGCGCATTATCCCGCAGAAGAGGGGGAGGCCGCCAATGTGACGCGCCTGTTCCGCACGCTTGAGGGCGCGTCCATGTGCAAGGGCGGCGCGCAGATGGCCGACGGTCGCTTCGAGTACACGATGTTCTCCGACGGCTACTCGGCGGCCACCAAGACCTATTACTGGTGCACCTACGACGAGCCGGCGCGCCAGAGCGTGTGCTTGGACGATTACGACCTGAACGGCGACGAGCTCATCCGCGTGGCGGCCTAGCGCCGCGGCGGCTCGGGCGTGTCGGGCTGACGGGGCCGATGGTGCGGCTCTTGACAGGAGCGGCGTGCCCGCTAGAATAAATCGACAACCCTTAAAGGGGGCGACTGGTTTCGACATGGTAAGTTCGAAACGAGGAGCAGGCCGTGGTCTCCTCGCCACGCTAAACAGGGGTACCGTCAAGTTAATTGGCAAAAACACTTCTAAGACCGGCTACTACATGCCGGCCGCCATGGCTGCCTAACAGCAGTTCTGGTGATCACCGACCCCGGTGCTTCCCCGAACCGGGCAAGGTGTCATTTGAGGGGAATGCCCTGCGGCACGTAGTCGGTATGGCCGCGGGAAAGACTGAACCGACTAGGAGCGGCCACGTTGGTCTGCGAACCGATCCGCTCCGAAGCCCGATCGCTGACTAAGCCTGTAGCGCCTTGTGGACAATTTAGTATGGACCGGAGTTCGATTCTCCGCGCCTCCACCAAGCTTTTCGCGGCCGCTCTTCGGGGCGGCCGCTTTTCTCTCCTCGCGTGGCTTATTCCTTACGAAAACGGTCATGTTCTGGGGAAACAGGCTGAAAATCCTTTAAGTTCTGTGGGGGAGTCGTGGGGAATGGCGTGCAGGGTGGCGCGCGGGGCGCGGTCTGTGGGAAAGTAGCGCCGAACGACGTATCCGCCGGCGGCCGCGGGCTCCTTGGCTTATAATGGGCCTAAGGCGCATCCGCCGACTTGCGCGGCGGCCCCAAAGTAAGTTGAATCGCACCACGGAAGCGCACTATGCCACGACACAGCACATCTGACAATCGAATTTCCGAAGCGGGCGCAAGCGCTACCCGCGGTTTCGTCATGCCCGAGGGCCGCTTCGGCGCGCCGAGGCCCGTGGGGCCCCAGGCCACGGGCGCGATGCCGCCCCAGCACGACCAGGGAACCGCCGCGATGCCCCCTCAGCCTTCGCGCCCCGCAATCAGCGGCACCGGCGCCATGCCCGTCGTGCCCCCCATGGGCCCGACGTCCGGCGGCTACGTGCCCGGCTACCAGGTGAATGCCCGGCCGCCCAAGAAGCATCGGGGGCTCAAGATCTTCGGCATCGTGATGGCCTCCATTCTAGGCGCCATCGCCCTTGTCTACTTCGCCGGTGTCATCGTGTTCTCCGGGCGCTTCTTCCCGCAGTCCACCATCATCGGCATGGACATCTCCGGCAAGACGCCCGAAGAGGTCCATCAGATGCTCGACGAGGTGCTGGGCGACTACACCTTCAAGGTGGAGGGCCCGGGTCTTTCCCTCACGCTGGACGCCACGGACATGGGCATGGCGCTCGACAGCCAATCTATCGCCGACGGCCTTCTGGCCGAGATGAACCCCTGGGCGTGGCCCTACGAGGTGTTCCAGCGCCACGACGACACCGATGACTTGGTCTCCACCCTGGAGAACTCGAAGCTGGCCGACACGCTGACCGCCGCCGTGGAGGAGGCCAACGCCCGCGGCACCGCTCCCAAGAACGCCACCGTGGCCTATGACGCCGACGAGGGCGGCTATGTCGTCGTGCCCGAGGAGGAGGGCAACACCCTTTTGGCCGACGTCGTCATCGACGAGGTGACGCGGGGCACGGTGAACTTCGCGCCGAAGGTGCCGCTCTCCGACGCCGTGCTGGCCAAGCCCACGGTGACGCGCGACGACCCCGCACTGGCCGAGGCGCGCGATGCGGCCAACAAGTACCTCGGCGGGGCGCTTTCCCTCACCATGGCGGGCGCCGAGAAGATGGCCATCACCGCCGACGAGATCGCCGAGCACATCACCTTGGGCGACGATCTCTCCGTGACCTTCGACCCTGAGCCTTTGGTGGCGGCGGTGAAGGAGAAGGTGAACGCCATGGACACCACGGGCGCTACCCGCACGTTCACGCGTCCCGACGGCAAGGCCGTCACGGTGAAGGGCGGCGACTACGGCTGGATCACCGACAGCCAGGCCACCGCCGACGCCGTGCGCGAGGCGCTCACCTCCGGGGCGGGCGGCACGCTGGAGATCATCATGAAGCAGAACGCGGCCCAGGCCCCCGACGAGGGCGGCCGCGACTTCGGCACCCGCTACATTGACGTGGATCTCACCGAGCAGCACGCGCGCTTCTACGGCGAGGACGGCGCCATTGTCTGGGAGAGCGATATCGTCAGCGGCAAGCCCGCCGACGGGCGTGACACGCCCCAGGGCACCTACTACATCAAGACCAACGACGGCAAGTCGGTGCTGCGCGGCTACAAGCCCGACGGCACCAAGGACTACGAGACCGAGGTGGAGTTCTGGATGCCCTTCAAGGACAACTCCGTGGGCTTCCACGACGCGGGTTGGCAGGAGAAGTTCGGCGGCGACTGGTACGTCGAGCACGGCAGCCACGGCTGCATCAACCTGCCTCCCGATAAGGCCGAAGAGCTCCACGGGCTTCTGTCGGTGGGCGACGTCGTCGTCGTGCACGAGTAGGGCGCTGTGGATACGGAGCATTTCGACAACCGCCCCATCGGGGTGTTCGATTCCGGCTACGGGGGCCTCACGGTGGCCCGCGCGCTGCAGAAGCGCCTGCCGGAGGAGTCCATCCTGTACTTCGGCGACTCAGCGCGCTGCCCCTATGGGCCCCGCGATCAGGCCGAGGTGGACGGCTTCGTGCAGCAGATCTGCACGTGGCTCGTCGGCCGGGACGTGAAGATGATCGTCATCGCCTGCAACACGGCCACGGCCGCCGGCCTCGCCCATGCCCAGGAGAACTTCTCCGTGCCCGTCGTCGGCGTGGTGGAGCCGGGCGCCCGGGCGGCGGCCCATACGACGCTCAACCGGCGCGTGGGGGTCATCGCCACCAAGGGCACCGTGGATTCCAACGCCTACAGCGACGCCATACGCCACATCGACGCCGGCATCACCGTGTTCTCCACGGCGACGCCTCGGTTCGTGGAGATCGCCGAGATGGGGCTGAAGCTCTCCGACGGGCCCATCGAGGACTACATGGCCGACACCACCAAGGTCTACATCCGCCCGGAGTTCGAGGACATCGCCCGGCAGTACCTGGAGCCGCTGCGCCGCTGCGACATCGACACGCTCGTTTTGGGCTGCACCCACTATCCGCTTCTGAAGGCGCTCATCGGGGGCGTGGTGGGGCGCAAGGTCACGCTGGTGAACTCGGCCGACGAGACGGCCCGCGACGTCGATCACATCCTGCGCCGGCGCCGCGCCCACGCCCGCTCGGGCAACGTGCCCGTCCACTCGTTTTTCACCACGGCCGACGATGTGGAGGAGTTCCGGCGCTTCGGCGGCCGCGTGCTCGCCCGCCCCATGGACGTCGTCGCGCATGTGGATCTGCCCGCACTGTAAGCAACCGCCCGCACCGGCGAGGTGCCCGTCTGCAAGGAGGAGCCCGTGAAGGAAGTGCTCATCGCTACGAACAACGCCCACAAGGTGGAGGAGATCCGCACGGCCCTGAACTTCGAGGGCTGGACGTTCACGACGATGGCCGAGGCGGGGGTGACATCAGATCCGGCCGAGGACGCCGACAGCTTCGAGGGCAACGCCCGCATCAAGGCCCGGGCGGCGCGTGCGGCGGCACGGGAGTCGCTGGGGCGCTTTGTGGCGGTGCTCGCCGACGACTCCGGTTTGGAGGTGGACGCCCTGGGCGGCGCGCCGGGGGTCTTCTCGGCGCGCTACGCGGGACCCGACGGGGACGATGCGGCCAACAACGCGAAGCTTCTGGCCGAGCTTGCCGCCGTGCCGGATGCCGAGCGCACGGCGCGGTTCGTGTGCACGCTCGTGTTCATCGACGAGGACGGCACGGAATCGGTGGCCCGCGGCACCATCGAGGGTTCCATCGGGCGCGAACCCCGCGGCAGCGAGGGCTTCGGCTACGACCCGCTGTTTTTGCCCGACGAGTACGGCGGCATGCGGGCGCTGGCCGAGGTCTCCCAGGCCGAGAAGAACGGCATATCTCATCGGGGAAATGCCTTGCGCGTGCTCAAAAAGGCCCTTTCCCAAAGCGTTGACGAACGGTAAAAATGGGCTGTGTGCGGGGCTTTTCCGTGGGATATTATTTCGATCTATTGACTTATAGCATACTCCATATGGTCTAATGGACACGCAGGCTGCGCGAACGTGAGATGCGCAGCGGCGCGTTTCGAAGGGGACGGCATGAAGATTGCGGAAGTCAGCAAGCGCTACGGTGTTTCCACCGACACGCTGCGCTATTACGAGCGCATTGGCCTGTTGCGCCATGTGCCTCGCAACAAGAGCGGCATTCGCGATTACGACGAGGCCAGCTGCAATGCCGTCGAGTTCGTCAAATGCATGCGCGATGCCGGCATGTCCATCGAGTCTTTGGTGGAGTACATGGAGCTTCTGGAGCAGGGCGATGAGACGACGGCGGCCCGCAAGGAGCTTCTTTTGAGGCAGGGCGACGAGATCCGGGAGCGCATTGCCGGCCTGGAGCGGGCCTTGGCGCGTCTCGAGTACAAGATCGAGCACTACGACGAGGTCATGACGGCCACCGAGCGGACTCTGCGCGCGGGGGAGTAACCGCCGCGAATGCGTTTGTTCCGTGGGCGTTGCCCTCGAGTCTTTTATTGGAGCTGACTCCAACATTTATCATGGCTTTCCGAGAAACCAACTGAGAACGAGTGAGGGCGTTCGTCGGAAAGCGGGGTGGCCGTGGCCTTTCACCAGAGCGAGAATTCTGAGAGTCTTTGCGGCGGAGCCGCGTTCGCGCGGCCCGACTACGACCGTGCGATGCGACAGGGCGCCGGCGAGGTGATTTACGGCGAGGGAAAGACCGCCGAGCAGATCGCCGCCATCGCCTCGTCGCTCATGGGCGCCGGTCAACCGCGCGTTCTGGCGACCCGCGTGGACGCGAAGAAGGCCGATGCCGTTGCCGCTCTATGGGGCGACGACGGCGGGATCGCCCCGTGCGCCTACTACGAGACGGCGCGGCTCGTCGTGTTCGGCGGCATGCCCGCGCCCGACGGGGACGGGGTGGTGGCCATCGCCTGCGCCGGCACGAGCGATCTGCCTGTGGCCGAGGAGGCGGCGCTCACCGCGGAGTTCCTCGGCAACGAGGTGCGGCGCTTCTACGATGTGGGCGTGGCGGGCATCCATCGACTCTTGGATGTGGCCGACGAGCTGCGCGCGGCCCGAGTCGTGGTGGCGGTGGCCGGCATGGAGGGCGCGCTCGCCTCCGTGGTGGGGGGTCTCGTCTCCGCGCCGGTGATCGCGGTGCCCACCTCGGTGGGCTACGGCGCCTCGTTCGGCGGCGTGACCGCCCTGCTCGCCATGTTGAATTCGTGTGCGAGCGGTGTGTCCGTCGTCAACATCGACAACGGCTTCGGCGCCGCCTTCCAGGCAAGCGCCATCAATCACTTGAATTCCCGACAGGGATAAACCTGCGGCGGTTCCCGCCGAGCGCGGGCGCCTCGAGGGCGGCACCATCATGAAAGGCGATGCAATGACGAAACTTCTCTATCTGGAATGCACCTCCGGTATCAGCGGCGACATGTGCGCGGCGGCCCTGCTGGATGCAGGCGCGAGCGAGGAAGCGGTGCGCCGGGCGCTGGAGAGCCTGCCTGTGGAAGGTTTCGCTGTGGAGATATCCCGGGTGAAGAAGTCGGGCTTGGACGTCTGCGACTTCAGCGTCGTGCTGGATGCCGCCCACGAGAACCACGACCACGATATGGCCTACTTGCACGGGCAGGGGGGCGCAAGCGAGCACGGCCACGACCATGACCATGGTCACGCCCACGATCACGACCATGCCCACGGTGCCCCCGGTGGCCACCACCACCGCGGCCCTGCGGAAATAGCGCAGATCATCGATGGCGCCGCCATGACCGACGGCGCCAAGGCCATCGCGCACCGCATGTTCGGCTTCGTGGCCGACGCCGAGGCGCGGGCTCATGGCGTACCTGTTGGGGAAGTTCACTTCCACGAGGTGGGCGCCGTGGATTCCATCGCCGACATTATTGCCATCGCCGTGGCGGCCGACGACTTGGCGCCCGACGGCGTTGTCGTGTCCGATCTGCCCTGCGGGTACGGCACGGTGCGCTGCCAGCACGGCCTCATCCCCGTGCCCGCCCCGGCCACGGCGTTCATCGCCGAAGCTGCCGGATTGACGCTTTCCCCGGTGGACGTGGAAGGCGAGCTCGTCACCCCCACGGGCGCCGCCGCGGCCGCCGCTCTGCGCACGGAAGCCGCCCTTCCCGAGCGCTTCTCCATCAAGGCCATCGGCATGGGCGCCGGCAAGCGCGCCTACGACACTCCCGGCATCCTCCGCGCCATGATCATCGAGCCTGCGGAGTAATTCCAACCGTAGGCGAAAATCCCATTGCTTTAGCACTCTACTGTGATAAAGTACTAGCATCGATGCGAGATCCTCGTGCGTTCTTTGCGCGGGAACTCTGTCGATAATTCGCCGTTTGCCGTCCCGGTGCGCCGGGAGGGGAGAGGGCGTGTAACATGACAATCTCGGTAATCGAAGGCGCTTGCGACGAGACGAGCCAGGCGATGGCCTCGGCTGACTGCGAGCCAGGGCGAAAGCTCCGGCTGCATGCATGCCGGGTCACAGGTCTTGAGCCGTTCGCGTGTCGTTTGCGCCAGTGAGGAATGTGCGTTGAACGCTGTGACACCATCGGGCTTCCGCGACGTGCTCTCCGAGGAGGCGCGCGTCCGCGAGGCCATCACCCGGGCCGTGGCCGACCTGTTCGCCTCTCGCGGCTACGTGCCCATCGAGACGCCCACCCTGGAGGTGATGGACGTCCTGCGGGCCGGCGGACGGGTGCCGGCCACTCCCTTCAAGTTCTTCGACTCCCGGGGCGACCTTCTGGCCATGCGCCCGGACGTCACCCTGCAGATCGCGCGCATGTGCGCCACGCGCCTGGCCGGCGTCCCCGGCCCCTTGCGCTTCCGCTACACCCAGCGGGTCTTTCGCGAGGCCGAGACGGAGAACCAGGTGCAGGCCCGCGAGCTCACCCAGTGCGGCGTGGAGTGCATCGGGGAAGTGGGGCCGGCGGCCGATGCCGAGATCGTCGCGCTCTTCGCCGAGGCGCTGCGGCTGGCCGGAGCGACGCAGTTCGTGCTCGCCATGGCCACGGTAGGGGTGCTCCGGGCCCTGCTCGAGCGCTCGGGGGCCGCCGAGCCGTGGAAGGCCGCGGTGCTGGATGCCTATCACGGCTCCGACTTCGTGGCCCTCGACCGTTTGTGCGACGCCGCCATGGGGCGCGCCGTGGAAGGGGAGGCCGTCGATGCGGGGGCTGCCGCGCCCGCCTACACCGAGGCCATCCGTCAGCTCGCGCGCATCCGGGGCGCCCAGGACGCCATCGACGCGGTGCGCGCGCTCGTGACCCCGCTCGGGTGCGTGGCCGACCTGGACGACTTCCAGGCCACCTACGATCTTCTGGGCGAGGCCGGCCTGGCCGACTCCGTGCTCGTAGACTTCTCGGTGGCCAGCTCCTTCAACTACTACACGGGCCTCGTCTTCGAGGCCTGCTCGCCCTATCTGGGCTCGCCTCTGGGCTCCGGCGGCCGCTACGACCGCATGATAGGCTCCTTCGGGGCCGATCGCCCCGCCGCGGGCTTCGCCTTCTCGCTGGAGCAGGCCATGGCCGCCGCCTCTGCCGAAGTGGACGCGGCGCCCGCAGACGCGCGCCCGCTGCGCATCGCCGTGCCCAAGGGCTCCCTGAACGCCGAGGCCATCGCCTGTTTGGAAGAGGCCGGCCTCGATGTGACGGGGCTTGCCAACCCCGGGCGCGCGCTCGTCATCTCCAACCCCGGGGTCGACTACATCATCGTGCGGCCTTCCGATGCCCCCGTCTTCGTGGCCCTGGGCGCCGCCGACTGCGGCATCTGCGGCAAGGACTCGCTTTTGGAAGTGGGCGCTGCCGTGGAGGAGCTGGTCGATCTGCGCTTCGGCGGCTGCCGCTTCGTCGTGGCGGAGTCGGCCGGCACGAGCGCGGCCATCGAGGAGCGCTACCGCAAGCTCGGCAGCATACGCATCGCCACGAAGTACCCTTCCATCACCCGTGCCCACTTCGCGCGCACCGGCACCCAGGTGGAGATCGTCTACCTGCACGGCAACATCGAGCTGGCGCCCATCACCGGCATGGCCGAGCGCATCGTCGACATCACCGCCACGGGAACCACCCTGCGCGAGAACAACCTGGAGATCGTGGAAGAGGTGCTCGCCTCCACGGCCCGCTTCTTCGCCAACGGCTGCGCCCTGCGCACCGACGAGCGCATCGTGGCGCTGGCCCGCGTGCTCGCCGAAAATGCCCCCAAGCACACTTACGCGCCCATCGCCGGCGCTTCCAACCCTGTTCAACCGACCCTGTCCTAAGGAGTGCGCCCCATGACCATGAGACGAATCGACCTGCAACCCCTCGAGCCCTTCACGAGCGACTTCATCGACCGTACCGGCGCCTTCAACCCCGGCGCCCTCGAGGCGGCCACCGCCATCATCGAGCAGGTGCGCCGGGACGGCGACGCGGCCCTGCGCGCGCTTACCGAGAAGTTCGACGGCGTGGCCATCGAGAACTTCCGCGTGCCGGGCGAGGCTATCGATGCCGCGATGGCGGAAGTGGACCCGGACACCCTCGAGGCCCTGAAGCACGCTGCGGCCCAGATCCGCGACTTCCACGAGCGCCAGAAGCGGCAGAGCTGGTTTTTCGCCCGCGAGGACGGGGCCATCGTGGGCTCGAAGGTGACGCCTTTGGAATCCGTGGGCATCTACGTACCCGGAGGACGGGCGCTGTACCCCTCAACGGTGCTCATGAACGCCCTGCCCGCCCAGGTGGCCGGCGTGGAGCGCATCGTCTGCGTGACGCCGCCCACCAAGGACGGCACGCTGGATGCGGCCATCCTCGCTGCCTGCAAGATCGCCGGCGTCACCGAGATCTACACCGTCGGCGGCGCCCAGGCCGTGGCGGCGCTCGCCTACGGCACCGAGACCATCCGCCCGGTGGCCAAGATCACCGGCCCAGGCAACGCCTTCGTGGCCGCGGCCAAGAAGCTCGTCTCGGGCGATGTGGGCATCGATATGATCGCCGGGCCGTCGGAGGTCTGCGTCGTGGCCGACGAGACGGCCGACCCGCGGCTGGTGGCCATCGATCTCATGGCCCAGGCCGAGCACGATCCTTTGGCGGCCTGCTACCTCGTCACCTTCTCGGACGCCTACGCCGACGCGGTGGAGGCGGCCATCCAGGTGCACCTGGCCGATTCCACCCGCGCCGACATCACCCGCACCTCCCTTGACGATCACGGGCTCATCGTCGTGTGCACTTCCATGGATCAGGCCCTGGAGGCGGTGAACGTCATTGCGCCCGAGCATTTGGAGATGCACGTGGAGGGCGCCATGGAGTATCTGGGCGCCATCCGCAACGCCGGCGCCATCTTCTTGGGCGCGTGGACGCCGGAGGCCGTGGGCGATTACGTGGCCGGCCCCAACCACACGCTGCCCACCGGCGGCACGGCCCGCTACTCTTCGCCGCTTTCCGTGGACGATTTCGTGAAGAAGTCCTCCATCATCCAGTACAGCCCCGCGGCCCTGAAGAACGATGCGCGCGCTGTGGTGCAGATCGCCACCCACGAGGGGCTGTGGGCCCATGCCCGCTCGGTGGCCCTGCGCCTTAAGGCGCTGCTGGACGCCGAGCAGGCGAGCGTGGCCGGCTCGGCCGCGGCGGGCGTGGAAGATGGCGAGGCGCGCGGTGAATAAGGTTCGCGCGTCGGCGCCCCAGCTTGAGGGGCTCGTTCCCTACGATCCGAAGTACCTGCCGGCCGAGGCGTACCTGTCGGCCAACGAGAATCCGCGCGACGTGGACGCCGAGGTGCGCGCCGCCATCGCGCGCCGCATCGCCCAGGTGCCTCTGAACCGCTACCCCGATCCTCTGGCCAATCGCCTGCGCGATCTTATCGCCGAGGCCAACGGGCTCGACCGCGCCAATGTCCTTCTGGGCAACGGCGGCGACGAGCTTTTGTTCGATGTGGCCCTCGCTTGGGGCGGACCGGGGCGCAGCTTCCTGAACCTGCCCCCGACCTTCTCGGTGTACGCGGCCAACGCACGGCTCACGAACACCCACTGCGTGGATGTGCCGCGTCGGGCCGACTTCTCCATCGACGAAACGGCGGTGCTTGAGCGCGTGGGGAAGGGCGACATCGATTTCGTCATCGTAACGAGCCCGAACAACCCCACGGGCCAGAGGGCGTCCACGGCGTTCATCGAAGAGCTGCTCGACGCCACCGATGCGCTCGTGCTGGTGGACGAGGCCTACTTCGAGTTCTCGCGCGCCACGGTGCGCCCTTTGCTGGCGACCCACGAGAATCTCGCCATCCTGCGCACGTTCTCGAAGGCGTTCTCGCTGGCGGGCGTGCGCCTGGGCTACGTTTTGGCGAACGCGCCGGTCATCGAGGAGCTGTGCAAGGTGCGCCAGCCCTATTCCGTGGACGCCGTCTCCCAGGCCATAGGAGAGGTGGTCTTCGAGAACCGCGCCCGCTTCGAGCCGGGCATCCGCGAGATCATCGAGGAGCGGGGCCGCGTCATGGAGGCGCTGCGCACCCTGCCCGGCGTGACCGCCTACCCGTCGGATTCCAACTGGATTCTGTTC
This sequence comes from Adlercreutzia equolifaciens DSM 19450, assembly GCF_000478885.1. Taxonomy (NCBI): domain Bacteria; kingdom Bacillati; phylum Actinomycetota; class Coriobacteriia; order Eggerthellales; family Eggerthellaceae; genus Adlercreutzia; species Adlercreutzia equolifaciens. The sequence continues at coordinate 1,752,879 of NC_022567.1, read as the reverse complement.
TCGATGGAAGATGCCGGGGCGGCCTGGCAGTACCTGTACGACCGCGGCGTGCTCGTGCGCGATTTCAGCAGCGCCCCCATGCTCGAGGGCTGTCTGCGGGCGACCATCGGCACGCCGGAGCAGAACGACGCGTTCATCCGCGGGCTGCGCGACTTTCTGTCCGAGAGCCGCGAGCGGCGCGCGCGGGCTATGCAATAGGGAAGGAGAGCAATGACGAGAGAGGCCACCATCCTCCGCGAGACGGCGGAGACGCGCATCGAGGTCACGGTGAACCTGGACGGCGCGGGACGCGCGGACGTGGCAAGCGGCATCGGGTTCTTCGACCACATGCTGTGCGCCTTCGCGCGTCACGGCCGCTTCGATCTGAAGGTGTCGGTGCGCGGCGACTTGCATGTGGACGGCCACCACACGGTGGAGGACACGGGCATCGTGCTGGGGCGCGCTTTGGCCGAGGCCTTGGGAGAGAAGGCCGGCATCGAGCGGTTCGGCAGCGCGTTCGTGCCGATGGACGAGGCGCTGGTGCTGGCGGCCCTGGATATCTCCGGGCGTGGGCAGCTGCACTGGGATGTGGAGGTGCCCTTCGGCATGGTGGGCGATTTCGACACCCAGCTCGCCCGGGAGTTCTTCATCGCGCTCGCGGCCAACGCGGGCATCACCCTGCACATCCGGCAGCTCGCCGGCGACAACGTGCACCACATCTTCGAGGCCGCCTTCAAGGCGGCAGGCCGCGCCCTGCGCCAGGCCGTGGCCGTCGACCCGGCCTTGGGCGGCGCGGTTCCTTCCACGAAGGGGGTTCTGTGAGCATCGTCATTGTCGACTATCACAAGGGGAACCTGCTCTCGGTGGAGCGGGGACTTGTAGGCGCGGGGGCAGACGTCGTCGTGACCGATAAGGCGGATGTCATCCGCGCGGCCGACGCCGTGGTGCTGCCCGGCGTGGGAGCCTTCGCCGATGCCGCCGCGTCCATGGAGGAGATGGGCCAGATGGAGGCGGTGCACGTGGCGGTGGCCGGCGGTGCGCCGTTTTTGGGCATCTGCTTAGGGATGCACCTCATGTTCGAGGCGGGCACCGAGCACGCGCCCGTTGACGGTCCGCTGCCGCGCGGCCTCGGCTTCATCGAGGGCGTGGTAGACGCCATGCCCCGCACCGACGCTGCCGGCCGCGCCTACAAAGTGCCCCATGTGGGATGGAACTCTGTGGAGTTCTCCGAGCCGAATTCGCTGTTCGACGGAATTGCGCCCGGCGAGTTTTTCTACTTCACCCACAGCTTCGTGGCGCCGCCGAGCGCGGCCACCATTGCCGAGACGGTGCACTCGGTGACCTTCCCCTGCGCCGTGCAGGTGCCGGGCCGTCCCGTCTTCGGCGTGCAGTTCCATCCGGAGAAGAGCTCGGATGCGGGCGCGCGCCTGCTTGCCAACTTCGCAACCATTGCACGAGCCGCGCGCGCCGACAGCGCGCACGCTGATAAGGTGGCGGAAAACCCCGTCGCGTCAAAGGAGTAGCCATGTACCTTCTTCCTGCCATCGATCTTTTGGACGGGCGCGCGGTGCGTCTGGCCAAGGGAGACTACGATGCCGTCACCGTGTACAACGACGATCCGGCGTATCAGGCCCAGCTGTTCGAGGAGGCCGGTGCGACATGGCTTCATGTGGTCGATCTGGATGGCGCGAAGTCCGGCAATCCCGACAACCTGGAAGTGGTGCGCGCGATTTTGGCGCGCACGAGCCTGAAAGTGGAGGTAGGCGGCGGCGTGCGCTCGCTCGAGGCCGCCGATCGCCTGCTCGACGCCGGCGCGACCCGGGTTATTCTAGGCACCGCGCTCGTGCGCGACCCCGATTTCGCCCAGGCGGCCATGGAGAAGTTCGGCCCCGATGCCCTGGTTGCCGGCATCGACGCGAAGGCCGGCGAGGCCGCCGTGGCCGGCTGGACGGAGGGCTCGGGCGTGGCTGCCGCCGACCTGGCCCGCCGCATGGCGGCGATGGGGTACGAGCACCTCGTCTACACCGACATTGCCCGCGACGGCATGCAGACCGGCGTGGAGAACGACGCCTACGCGAAGATGGCCGCCGCCTTCGGCAACCCGGTCATCGTTTCCGGCGGCATTGCCACCGCGGCTGACATCCGGGCGCTGGCTCCCATCGCCGACGCCGTGGAGGGCGTCATTACCGGTCGGGCCATCTACGAGGGCACCCTTACCGTGGCCGACGGCGTCGCGGCGTGCGACGGCACCTTCCACCTGTCCGATCAGTTGGAAGAGGAGGGGCGTCCCCTGACCATCGAAGAGTTGGAAAGCTAGCAAACAAGGAAGAGTAGCCCGGGCGATGCCGGGTGCCTTGACCGAGCGAATCTTATCGAGAGAGTGAGAGTAGTCGGCGAAACAGACGGTGTTGCGACCGAGCGAGTTCCGCAGATGGTATCGAAGGCGATAAACGATGGGGAGCGGTTAGCCCTGACGCCTTCGATACCAGCGAGGACTGTCTGAGCGAATCGCAATACCGTCTGGTTCGCTGACGGACAGGTTGACAAAAGATGCTGACAAAGAGAGTAATCCCCTGCCTGGACGTAAAGGACGGCCGCGTCGTGAAGGGCGTGAACTTCGTGGGGCTGCGCGATGCGGGCGACCCCATCGAGCTGGCCCGTGCCTACGACGAGCAGAAGGCCGACGAGGTGATTTTTTTGGACATCACCGCCACGAGCGACGACCGCGCCACCACGGTGGAGCTCGCGAGCCACGCCTCGGCCGAGCTGCACCTCCCATACTGCGTGGGCGGCGGCTTCCGCAGCGTGGCCGATATTCGCAAGATGATCGCCGCCGGCGCCGACAAGGTGTCGGTGAACTCGGCGGCCGTGACGAACCCTCAGCTCATCACCGATGCGGCCCGGGCCTTCGGCACTCAGGCGATTCTGTGCGCCATCGACGCGAAAGCGGTGCCCGGCAATCCCAACAAGTGGGAGGTCTACGTGGCCGGTGGCCGCAAGAACACTCATATCGACGCCATCGAATGGGCGCGCGAGGCGGCCCGGCGCGGAGCGGGGGAGATCCTGCTCACCTCCATGGATCGCGACGGCAGCCGCGACGGCTTCGACTGTCACCTGACGCGCTCCGTGGCCCGGGCCGTGGACATCCCCGTCATCGCCAGCGGCGGCGTGGGCAAGCTCGAGCACTTCGCCGAGGGCATCATCGAGGGCGAGGCCGACGCCGTGCTCGCCGCCAGCGTCTTCCACTTCGGCGAGCTCACCGTGCGCCAAGTAAAGGAATCCATGCGAGACGCCGGCATCCCCGTGCGGCTGTAGACGCGTTTAAGATCCGTTTCGATTTATACTGGTTTCTGACCGCATTTAGATCGAGATCCCTCAGCGCTTCATGTGATAGCTGCTTACCATTTCGAATTATACACGCACAAAGATTACTTTATTTATCTAAAGTATGATTTCTGCTCTGCTGACGACGAGATACTGGCTGTTGCTTACGGTGCAATATGTCGTTCCCTCAAAATTGTCATTCTCCTGAATATCGCGGGTGACAGAGGAATTGTCGTAGATGCAGTAATATCCGCGATCGTCGGTTGCGGAAAGCTTGTACTCTCCAGCGGGGATGTCGAATCCGATTTTGTACATCCCGTCTCCGCTCGGTGTGCTTGTTGGTGTGGCATAAGCGATTTCGACCATGGAACAACGTGATAGCTCGATGCACTGACCATCTTCCAGATTTATATAGTTTACACTGGAGAAATTGTCGTTTTCAAGAATCTCGGATTTGCTTGTATCTGGGTACACACAGTAATACCCTCCTTTGCCGGAGGATTCCAGCTTGTACTCGCCTGCCGGTATGTCTTCCCCCACCTTATACGTGCCGGCGGGATGGATAGCGTTGGCAAGCGCTTCGCGAGCGGCCTTCTCCTCTGCCTCCGTTTTCGCTTTCGCCTCTTCTTCCTCTCGCCGTTCTTGCATTGCGTTCTGAATAATAGTCAATTCATCTTTAGTGTATGTGGTTTGGCGAGCAAGGCTCTCAAGATACCAGCAGCCTTCTGTTCCAGTTGCTGCATCTATCGCATAAAACAGGGAAACGATTTTGTTCTCACTGGGCAATACGAGAATGCATAAGTTGTATAAATCTCCATTAATGTTTGCATTAGAGGCAGAAGCGATCCTGCAACTAATACCCTGAATGGAGCAGATGTTTTGACTGATGTTTACTTCTGGATTCGTGTATTCCGCGAGTATTCCGTCGCAGAACTCTTCCAAAGACAGTTCGCATTCTTCTATTGGCATATTATCCATCGAGTTCTCTTGAACGCAAACTTGCGCATTTGAGCTGTATCCAGAGGCATACCACAAGCCGTCGGTTCCTCTGTCACCATCGTTCTGCCAATCTTCGCCTATTGGTACATTGATGCCGTATAATTCAACTGTGGTAGTTTGTCCGTTGTCTCCTATGGGGAGAGACTCAGCTTGGTCGATACTAGAAGTTGCTGGAAGCTCATTTTCCTCCATCGCATGCTCTTTGGTGGAAGAGCATGCGATGAGCGATATGCTCAAGAGTAGTCCCAATAGCGAAACACCTGCAATCGCTCCAGCTGAACGGTTAATCGGCAACCCCATAGAAGATCCTCCTTAACATAATCTGTATGCACGAATAAGTACACGCATATATTACGTTATGCTACTAGTTATATGAGCAAAGAGAATATCATGATATATACGACATGACAAGATTGATTTGAGCTGAAGAAAGGGAGCGTAGCGCGGGTAACCGTTTAGGGTAACCGTTAGTGCTGATTCTCGATTCGAGAAAGGAGAATGGGAACCGACGAGCGCTCTCGTTCGCATCACGTACAGAGCATTGAAATAAGCGGACGGCTCGGCTTAAACGAACCGAATCTCGAGCTTCTTCCCGAAGCAGTGAGCGAGTTTTTGCAACGTCGAAATAGTGGGGTTGCCGTTTCCGTTCTCGAGCCGACTTATGTTGGATTGTTTCATGCCGCAGCGGTCAGCTACTTCTTGTTGGCTGAGGCCACAGCTTTGGCGTCCTTCGACAATGAGCTTCATGATTTCGTACTCAGGCTTGGCGTCCTCCCAGGCTTGGGCGAATGCTTCGTCGCGCTGGCTCCGCTGCTCGATGTAGCGCTGAACATCATTAGTCGCCATAGCGTTCCTCCCAATCTTTTTTGAAAAGTCGCGCTCGCTTGAGTTCTCTCAGCGGGGTTCGCTGCGACTTCTTCACGAAACCGTTGGTGACGATGATCTTCCGGCCTCTTCGAAAGAAGTAGAAGCATCGTGAAATGTTCGAACCGATTTTGATGCGCAACTCGAACAAGCCCTCGCCGAGCGACTTGGAATGGGGCTCTCTCAAATCGGTGCCTTTCTCCGACAGAAGCGTCAGTTCCTGGAGGGCCTTGATCGCCATTCTCTGGTCGAGTGAATCGAGAAAGGCTTCCATAGGGCAAGAGCCCTCTCTGGTGCGATAGAACTCGATCTCGAACATTTCTGCTCCTTTATATCATATATGGTATGTCTTTGCAATGTCATGTACTATAATGCAACTATCACTTTAGCAGGTTACGAACTATAGTGCAATAGGAGATTTGAATGGCTAAGGAGAACAGCGTTATCGACTGGGAGGCCTACGGGACGTTGCTGAAGGCGGCGCGGCTGGCCAACGGGTACTCGCGGGGCAAGAAGCTCACCGATGCGGTGGAGGAGAAGACGGGCATGAAGATCTCGGAGCGCACGATTTACGCGCTGGAGGACGCCTCGCGCGCGCCTTCCGCCGATATCTTCCTCGCGCTGCAGCAGGTGCTGCCCGAGCTGTGCGATCCGGAGTACATGCGTCCGGCCTTCCGCAAGGCCGACATCAAGGTCATGCTCGTCACGCTACCCTAAGGAGGAGAGGTGAATCTTCCCGAGCTGAAGTACAACGAGGCGGGGCTCGTCCCCTGCATCGTTCAGGACGCCGATACGGGCGAGGTGCTCATGATGGCGTGGATGAGCGCCGAGTCGCTGGCGCTCACGCTGGAGCGCGGCGAAACCGTGTTCTGGAGCCGTAGCCGGCGCGAGCTGTGGCACAAGGGCGCCACCAGCGGCAACACCCAGAAGCTGGTCGATCTGCGCTACGACTGCGACGCCGATACCCTGCTCGCGCTGGTGCATCCGGCCGGTCCCGCCTGCCACACGGGGGAGCGAACCTGCTTCTACCGCTCGATGTTGGAAGAGTAGCTGGTTGCTCGTGCTTTGTGCTCGCCGAGTGAAGGTGCGAGAGATGTTTTAGCTGGATGATTCCAGAAATCGATGCCCAGAAGTTGGAAAAGGTGATTTTTTGGTCAGAAACGGCTGCTGCCAAAAATCATGAGAACAAAAAAGCACATTTTCCAACTAAATGAGTCCACTTTTTCACATATTCCAAATCGGAAGATCAAGGTTCGAGAAAGTTGCAAATGCAAAAGTCTCTGACCTGGTGTTTCTCGGTACCCATTTGCTTGTCCTATGAGCCAAGCTCAGTCCGAGCTTGGAAAATGTGCTTTTTTGACAGGTGGCCGCCGATTTTCCGTCTGTGTCGCAGGGCGTGGCAGCTTGGCGAGAGGCTGCCACGCCCGATTCATGTCGCGGAGTGTCGCGGGGGCGCGGGGCGGTGCCGGGCGAGGTCTAGGCCGCGTGGTGCAGGACGCGGCGCTGGGCGCGCACGAGGCGCACGTAGGCGCGGCGCATCCGGCGTCGCTGGGCGGCCGGCAGTTTCGCGCGCGCCTCGCCGAGCAGTGCGCCGCCGATGATGCAGCAGGCGCCGGCGAGCTGCACGGGCGTCATCACCTCGCCGAGCACGAGCGCCCCCAGCACCACGGCCGTGAGCGGCTCGGCGTAGGCGCACACCGACACGGTCTGCATGGGCAGCTGGTCGATGGCCCGGTAGTAGAGGAAGTAGGCCAGGGCGGTGAACACGGCGCCCAGGGCAATGACGGTGGGCCAAGAGCTCAAGGGAATACGGCCGATGAAGGCGAAGCCCTCGCCAGCCGCGGCCACGGCGAGGGCCACCGCCACCGCCGTGGCAAGTTGGATGGTGGTGCAGGGGATGCCGGTGATGTCGCGGGCGAGCTTGTTGAAGATGACCATGCCAGCGGTGCTGGCGGCCGCGGCGAGTCCCATGAGGATGCCGGGAACCGACAGCGTGCCCTCCAGGGCGGACGCATTCAGCAAAAGCAGACCGCCGACCACAATGGCGAACCCGACCACCACGGGAAGCCGCAGGCGCTCCTTGAACAGAAGGGGGGACAGCGCCATGGTGATGACCGGGGCCGTGGCGGCCAGAACGGCGCCGAGGCCCACGCCAAGCAGGCGGTAGGCAGTGAAAATGGTCATCATGGCAAGGCCCAGGCAGGCGCCGGAGAGGGCCACGAACAGGTACTGGCGACGGCCGATGTGCCGGGGCAATCGCTGGCGGGTGACGACGAAGATGAGGCCCATGAACAGCGCGCCTATTATGAGGCGCATAAGACAGACCTCGAAGGCCGACAGCGGCAGCGTGCTGGCGACGATGCCCGACGATCCGAACATCATGACGGCTGCGATGAAGCACAGAAGGTACTTCATCGATGCGATCTTCGTGCGCATGGCAAGCCTCTCCTTCTCGGTGCAGGGCGCGGGACTCGCAGGCTCAGCGCGCCGCCTTCTTCCTTTTGATGCAGCTGCATTATGGCGCTTGACAAATCCCCTGAAAAGCGAAACTATTTCATAGTTCACATGAGAAATTCTCATAACATGAGGCAATGAGGCACGAAGCAACGAGGAGAGGGGAGCCGTGGACGCCAACATCCAGAAGTACCAGGCCTTCGTGGAGGTGGCCGATGCCGGCAGCTTCACCAAGGCGGCCGAGACGCTGGCCTATTCCCAGTCGGGCATAAGCCACATGGTCTCCGATTTGGAGCGCGACTGGGGCGTGGCGCTGTTCGAGCGGAGCCGCCGGGGGGTGGTGCTGACCGGCGATGGCGCACGGCTTCTGCCCGAGGCCCGCGCCCTCTGCGAGAGCTTCCGCGCCTTGGAAGCCACTGTGGACGAGGTGCGGGGACTTGAGACCGGCCTCATCCGCATCGGTGTGTTCCCGAGCGTGGCCGCCCATTGGATTCCGCGCATCATCAAGCGCTTCAGCGCCGATTACCCGGGTATCGACTACAAGCTGCGCGTAGGAGACTACACCGAGATCGAGGAGTGGATCGCCGACGGCACCGTGGACTGCGGCTTCGTGCTGCTCCCGCTGCGCACGGACGCGCGGCTCCTCGCGCGCGCCTTGGAGGAGGACGAGTTTCTGGCCGTGCTTCCGCGCGACCACGAGCTGGCGGGCGCGGGGGTGTTTCCCGTGGAGCGTCTTGCGGAATTTCCGCTGCTCTCGCCGGCATCGGAGTCCGACGACGAGCTTCTGGAGTTCCTCATCCGATGGGGCGTGCGCCCTACCACGCGTCTCACCTCGTGGGACGATCGGGCCATTCTCTCCATGGTGGAGTACGGCATGGGCGTGAGCGTGCTGTCGCGCCTTATGCTGCGGGGCCTGTCCCAAAACGTGGTCACGCTGCCCTTGTCCGATCCGGTCTTCCGCACCATCGGCGTGGCCTATCGCAGCGCCGGCCACCTTCCCCTGGCCACCCGCCGCTTCCTCGATTACTTGGAGTTTCGCAAAGAAGAGGAGTGAGCGGGGGCGGCTTGAGCGAGCTGGAATGCCGTCGGAACGCCGATGGGCTCTCCTCCGAGTTGAGTCGCGGGCAGTCTGTGCTTTTTCTTGTGCGGTGCGGTCGGTTGCGCTACTATGGTTCCAGCTCTGAATCTTGGGCGCAATGGCGCCCCACTTCCTTCCCATAGTCCCGTATCGCCCATTTTCAACGTTCTCACGGTTCGGGTTCGCAGTGCGCTTTACCGCGGTCGATTCGAGCGCCATTCCCATTCCTTTGCCTGTAAACCTCAAGAAGGAGGATGAACGTGAAGTTCTTTCTGGACACGGCCGACCTCGCCGAAATCGAAGAGGCGGCCAGCTGGGGCGCGTTGGCCGGCGTGACCACCAACCCGACGCTGTACTCGCGCATCGGCGGGAAGCTCGACGATTTCCACGCGCACATCAAGCGCATCTGCGACATCGTGGGGCCGGATTGCCCGGTGTCCGCCGAGTCGGTGGCCATGACCCGCGACGAGATCGTCCGCGACGGACGGGAGCTCGCCGCCATTGCCCCCAACGTCGTCGTGAAGATCCCCACCATGGTGGAGGGCCTGGCCGCCACGCGCGCTTTGGCCGACGAGGGCATTCCGGTGAACATGACGCTGTGCTTCACCGTGCCCCAGGCCATTTTGGCCGCCCGCGCCGGCGCCCGCTACATCTCGCCGTTCGTGGGCCGCTTCGACGACATCTCCGAGGACGGCCTGGCGCAGCTGGACGACGTCGTGCGCGCCATCGGCAACTACGACTTCTCCGAGGACACCGTAAACGGCGAGCAGATCGAGATCATCGCCGCCTCCATCCGCAGCGCCAACCATGTGACCCAGGCCGCTCTCATGGGGGCCGACATCGCCACGGTTCCCTTCGGCATTCTGAAGAAATGCGTGCAGCATCCACTGACCGACCGCGGCCTTGAGTCGTTCCTCAAGGACTGGGAGAAAGTGCAGAACGCATGAGCGATACCCAAGAGACGATGACGACGGAAGTGGCCGCCCCGGAGGCGACCCCCGAGAAGCCGAAGCGCGGCCGTTCGCGCAAGAAGGCGGAAGAGGCCCCGGCATCGGCACTGGCTGCCGAGGGTGCCGAGGCGCCAGCCGCTCCGGCCAAGAAGACGACGCGCCGCCGTGCTGCGGCCAAGCCCGCCGAAGAGGCCGCATCTCCCGCAGCCACCGAGGCGCTGACGGCCGAGGAGGCGCCGAAGCCGCGCCGCACCCGCGCCCGCAAGACGCCCGAGCCGGCGGCGGAGGAGGGGACGGCTGCCGCGACCGACGCAGCACCTGCGACTTCCGAGACTTCCGAAGAGGCTCCCAAGCCGCGTCGCGCCCGCACTCGCAAGGCGGCATCCGAGCCTGCGGCCGACGCGGAGGAGAAGGCCCCGCAGGCCAAGGAGCCCGAGGGCGCCGAGGCGTCCGCAGCGGGCGCCGGCAAGTCCGAGGCGCCCGCGCCCGCCGATGCTCCCGAGTCCAAGGAGGCCCCTCGCCGCGAGCGCACCACCACGACGGTGATCCGCCGCCGCGACCGCGAGGAGCGCCGCCAGAACCAAAGTGGCCAGAACCAGAACGGCCAGGGCCAAGGCAAGAACGGCCAGAACAAGCAGAACGCCCAGAACAGCCAGGGCGGCAAGAAGAACAAGAAGAACCGCCACGAGAATCGCAACCGGGAGCCTCAGCCCTCCGTCTCCAAGGAGGAGCTGACAGAGCTCAAGGTGGCCGACCTGCGCGCCCGCGCCGCCGAGGCGGGGGTGGACGCCGCCGGGCTCAAGAAGGCCGAGCTGGTGGACGCCATCTACGAGGCCGTCTGCAAGGCCGAGGGCTTCACCGAGGTCACCGGCGTGCTGGACATCATGGGCGACGGCTACGGCTTCCTGCGCACCTCCGGCTACCTGTCCGGCGAGAACGACATCTACGTGGGGCTCGCCACCATCCGCAAGAACGGCCTGCGCAAGGGCGACATGGTCACGGGCACGACGCGCCCGGCGCGCCCCAACGACAAGTTCGCGGCCCTGCAGAAGGTGTCGGCCGTCAACGGCATGGCCCCCGAGATCATGGCCTTACGGCCGAAGTTCGCCGACCTCACGCCGGTGTTCCCCGACGAGCGCCTGCTCATGGAGCACGGGAAGAACACCACCACGGCCCGCGTCATCGATCTGACGGCTCCCATCGGCAAGGGCCAGCGCGGCCTCATCGTGTCGCCGCCCAAGGCCGGCAAGACCACCGTGCTCAAGGACATCGCCGCCGCTATCACGGCGAACAACCCGGACGTGCACCTCATGTACCTGGGCATCGACGAGCGTCCCGAAGAGGCGACCGACATGGAGCGCTCCATCCGCGGGGAGGTGGTCTCCTCCACCTTCGACATGCCCTCCGAGAACCACATCCAGGTAGCCGAGCTCGTCATCGAGCGCGCCAAGCGCCTGGTCGAGCAGGGGAAGGACGTCGTCATCCTGCTGGACTCCATCACGCGTTTGGCCCGCGCCTACAACCTGGCGCAGCCCGCGAGCGGCCGCATCCTCTCCGGCGGCGTCGATTCCACGGCCCTCTATCCGCCCAAGCGCTTCCTCGGCGCCGCCCGCAACATCGAGAACGGCGGCTCGCTCACCATCCTCGCCTCGGCCCTCATCGAGACCGGGTCGAAGATGGACGAGGTGATCTTCGAGGAGTTCAAGGGCACCGGCAACATGGAGCTGAAGCTCGACCGCTACCTGGCCGATCGCCGCATCTTCCCGGCCATCGACCCCATCTCCTCGGGCACGCGCAAGGAGGAGCTGCTCATGGATCCGCAGGAGGCCCCGCTCATCTGGGGCGTGCGCCGCATTCTGGCCAACACGAACTCCACCGAGCGCGCCATGGACATGCTCATCAAGTCGCTGAAGCAGACCAATTCCAACCAGGAGTTCCTGCTGCGCATGGCGAAGAAGATGCAGGCTCAGCAGGGTCGTGCGGACGATGGCATGGAACTGTAGGCCCGGCGAATCCGGCCCGACGAAAGAAGCATTATGAGCGATCAGAACCAATGGCAGAACGCCGCCTGGGGCGCACCGCTTGGGGGCGCCCCGTCCTCGGGCGGCCCGTCGGCGGGGCAAGGGCCGGCTGCCCCAGCGCAGCCGGCCGCTTCCCAGCCCGCGGCCCCGGGAGCTGCCCCTCGGGCGACCTCGCAGCCGCAGCCGCAAGCGAATCCCTACGGCTACGGAGCCCCCCAGCCGCGCCCGTCCTATGCGGGCCAGCCGCAAGGTGCCTATGCGGCCCAGGCCCAGGCCCAGCCGGCTGCCGCCTATGCGGTGCCGGCCCAGCAGCCCAAGCGCCGCGGCTGGATCGTCGGTCTGGCCGCCGTGCTGACGGTGCTCATCTTGGGGGTGGCCACCATCGGGTCGTGCACCTCGGTGTTCACCAGTTCCATGGGGGCCTTCTCCTACGAGTCGCCCTCCTGGGCCGACACGGTTACCGGAGACACTGTGGGCATCATCAACATCAGCGGCACCATCCAGTACGACGGCACCACCTCAAGCCCCGAGGGACTTAAAAGCCAGCTGGACGCCGCCGAGCAGAACCCGCACATCAAGGCGGTCGTGCTGCGCGTGAACTCCGGCGGCGGCGTGGCCACGGCCGGCGAGGAGATGAGCACCTACATCCGCGACTTCTCCAAGCCCGTGGTGGTCTCGAGCGCCTCCATCAACGCGAGTGCCGCCTACATGATCTCGTCCCAGGCCGACTACATCTTCACTGACAAGACGACCTCCATCGGCTCCATCGGTGTCATCATGTCGGTGACCGACCTGTCGGGGCTCTACGAGAAGCTGGGCATCTCCGTCGAGAACATCACCTCGGCCGATGCCAAGGACTCCGGCGCCGGCAACCGCCCGCTCACCGAGGAGGAGCGCGCCTGGTACCAGGATCAGGTCGATCAGATCAACGAGGTGTTCATCAACTTCGTCGCCGAGGGCCGCGACATGCCGGTGGAAGACGTGCGCGCGCTGGCCACGGGCCTTACGTTCACCGGCATGGACGCCGTGGAAAACGGACTGGCCGACGAGCTGGGAACGCTTGAGACCGCCGTGGCCAAGGCCTGCGAGCTGGCCGGTATTGCCGATGCTGATACCGTGTATCTGCAGTCGTCCACGAGCGATTTGTCGCGCCTTCTGGATATCATGGGCACCGAAGATTCGCTGGACGTTTCCGGGACACTGAAGGAGTTGGAGAATCGTGTCGGACTTGAATAGCAGAGAGCGGGTCGAGTGGCCCGCCCGCGCCGTGGTGACGGCGGGCATGCCCTACGGGAACAAGCCCTTGCACTTCGGCCACATCGGCGGCGTGTTCGTGCCCGCCGACGCCTTCGCGCGCTTTCTGCGCGACCGCATCGGCGCCGAGAACGTCCGTTTCGTCTCCGGTACCGACTGCTTCGGCAGCCCCATCAACGAGGGCTACCGCAAGCTTAAGGAGGCCGGCGAGTTCGAGGGCTCCATCGCCGACTACGTGCTCGCCAACCACGAGCGCCAGAAGGCGACCCTTGAGGCCTTCCAGGTGAGTCTGGACATCTACGAGGGCAGCGGCATCGGGCACGCGGGCGACGTGCACCAGATGATCTCCGATCAGTTCATCGAGCGCCTGCACGAGAGCGGCCACTTGAAGCTGGACTCCACCCTGCAGTTCTACGACGCCGAGGCCGGCACCTTCCTGAACGGTCGCCAGGTGCAGGGCCACTGCCCCGTGCAGGGCTGCAAGTCGGAGCACGCCTATGCCGACGAGTGCGATCTGGGGCATCAGTACGCGCCGGTGGACCTCATCGCCCCGGTGTCCACGCTCACGGGCACCGTCCCCGAGATGCGCCCCGTGGAGAACTGGTACTTCGACCTGCCCGGGTTCGAGGACTTCCTGAAGGGCTACGTGCGCGAGCTTGAGGCCGACGACGAGGTGCGCCCGGTGGTGACCAAGGCCATCGCCGAGTTTCTGGCCCCGCCCGTGATCTTCGTGAAGAACGAGCACTTGGAAGAGTACGAGGCCATGGCCGCCGAGCTGCCGCCCCACGAGTTCCGTCCCGCCGAGGGCAACAAGCAATCCTTCGAGATAGAGTTCGCCTCCATCGGCGAGCGCGACGCCGCCCGCGACGCGCTGGCTGCGGCCGGCCTGCGCTTCCGCACCTCGAAGACGCTCGTGCCCTTCCGCATCACCGGCAACATCGAGTGGGGCGTGCGCGCTCCCGTCATCGACGGCGTGGAGGGGCTCACGGTGTGGTGCTGGCCCGAATCGCTGTGGGCGCCCATCTCGTTCACCATCACGATCAACGACGAGCAGGGGATGCCGCGCACGAGCTGGCGCGACTTCTGGTGCTCCGACGACGCGCGGGTCTACCAGTTCATCGGCCAGGACAACCTGTACTTCTACGGTGTGGCCCAGCCGGCGCTGTGGGAGGCTTTGCGCCCGGGCGGTCTGTTCGCCGAGGGCCCCGATTCGCAGATGCGCCAGACCACGCTCGTGGCGAACCACCATATGCTGTTCGGCAAGAAGAAGGCCTCCTCGTCGGGCGCGGTGAAGCCGCCCACGGGCGAGGAGCTGCTGGAGCACTACACGCCCGAGCAGCTGCGCGCCCACTTCCTGGCGCTCGGGCTCGACCAGAAATCCGTCGGCTTTTCCCCCAAGCCCTTCGATCCGGATCCGGCCAAGCGCGACGATCCGCGCTACGCCGATCCGGTGCTCAAGGAGGGGGCGCTGCTCACCAACGTGTTCAACCGCCTCGCCCGCAGCTGCTTCTACGAGGCGCAGAAGAATTTCGACGGCTGCATGCCCTTAGGGACAGTGACGCCCGAGGTGCGCCGTCGCGCCTTCGAGGCGCTGCTCGACTACGAGGAGCGCATGCACAAGGTGGAGCTGCACCGCGTGATGTCGGTGTGCGACGAGTTCATCCGCTGGTCGAACAAGTGGTGGGCCGATGGCATCAAGGCCGCCGAGGCGTCCGAGGATGCGGATGCGCGGCGCCAGGTACTGGTGGACTCGTTCTACCTGCTGCGCATGGCGACGCTGCTCATGCATCCCATTGTGCCGGTCGGTTGCGAGAAGATCTGCGACTACCTGAGCTTCGACTTCGGTGACTTCTTCAGCTGGAACTACGACTTCGATTCCAACGACGAGCTGTGCCCGGCCATTGAGATCGATGCCGGCGCCCATCGCATCCACGAGCTCCCTCCGCGCTTCGATTTCTTCCGCAAGCACGAGAGCCAGTACAAGTAAGGCTATCTTGCCAGAGCAATGATCCTTGAGAGCCCGCTTTTGCGCGGGCTCTTTTTCATCTGGCGCGCTGGCCGTGCGAACGGGAGCGCGCAAGTGAGAACGCGAAGGCCGGGCATGGGCGGATCGGGTGAGCATGCGGGAGCGCGAGCAGATCGGGTGAGCATGGGGGAGCGCGAGCAGATCGGGTGAGCAAACCAGGGCTCCGTTCAAGCCAGAGCTTCGGTTTGCGGCAAGCTCCCGTTTGCTTTGGTTTCGGGATTGTTGTGCGGTTGGGACGGTCGAGGATGCCGTGCCACGATTCCCGGCGATCAAAAAAGCACATTTTCCAAGTATTTTTGTTGCGCGATTGAGCTAGTCAAGATAGAGGTATGGAATAATACCAGTTCAACAAGGTGATTGAACAAGGCAATATATGATGCGCATTTGGCAGATTTGGAAAATGTGATATTTTGGTCAGCAGAAGTTGGAAAATGTGTTTTTCTGAAAGGCGAAATTGATGACCGCGCTGAAAGTGACCAAATTGGCACATTTTCCAAATTCGGCTCCGCGATGAGCTCCCGGTACTGCGGGTCCAATGTGTCGAATCGGGGGTCGTGGCCGTTGTTGCGTGTCGGATGTTGCTGGCAGGGATGTTGCTGGCAGGGATGTTGCTGGCAGGGATGTTGCTGGCAGGGATGTTGCTGACAGGGATGTTGCTGACAGGGATGTTGCTGACAGGGATGTTGCTGACAGGAGATTATGGCCCATTGTTGCGTGTCGGGCGCTGCCGACGGGAAATCGTGGCCCGGTGCTGCCGACGGGAAGTCGTGGCCCGGTGCTGCCGACGGGAGATCGTGCCCCGGTGCTACATGCCGGTTGTTGCGGGCTAAGAAGCGCGGCTGGGCTTCGTTGCGAAAGGGGAGAGGAATGGCTACGATTGTCGAGGGTCTTACGGCGGCGCAATGCTGGACATGCGATCGCTTTTATGGTTTGTTCTTCGGGGAAACTGTTAGCTTGGAGATGGGAAATCGGATTCCCAAACTGCGTCCTCCGCTGGGGAATCCCGACACTGAAGAGCGTGCATGGTGGCTGGCGAGCGATCGGCTGGGGGTTGTATACGAGGAAGCTCTGGCGTACGCAGAAGCTGCGGAATCCGGTATGGCGTTCAAGCCGTCGAAACCTGTGATCGAGAGGGTGCTCGAACAGGGTGCCGGAATGGTGGACGCGCCAATCCGTGTGATGGTGCCCAACAAGGCGTCGCGTCTGTCGGCGGCTGATTTGACATGCTGCCTGAGCAGCACCGCGCCTGCGGAGGGCTCCTTCGTTCGCGGCCCTGGGGAAGGGCTGCTGATAGCCGGCCCCGAACTGGCGGTGCTCCAACTGGCCCTCAAGCTTCCGATGCCGAAGCTCGCCGAGCTGATTTGCGAGCTGTGCTCCACCTATTACTACGATCTCGCCGAAGTGCCTCAGCTGAGTCGCAACGAGGACGGATTGCTCAGTCGGGTAGAAGTGCAGGAATGCGCGCGCAGCAACCGACCAGTTCCGGTCTCGTGTCTTCGCGCCATGGGGTGGTTTAGCGCGCAATCGGCTAGCTCGAAAGCGGGCCGAGCCATGGCCCGTGCGGTGCGCTACGCTGTCGACGGCTCCGCCTCTCCCATGGAGACCGCGTTGGCGCTCATGCTGTGCCTTCCGAAGACAGCCGGTGGTTACGGGCTTCCCAAGCCGCAGATGAATCGCGTGCTGCCTCTCGATGCGGAGACGGGGCGGGTGCGCGTGGCCGATCTATTTTGGCCCGAAGCTAAGATAGCGGTGGAATACGACAGCGATGCCTTTCATGCGGAAAAGGAGAAGTTGCGCCGCGACGCGCTCAGGCGCAATCAGCTGGAATCCCAGTCGGTGACGGTGCTCACGGCGACGGCGGAGCATTTGTCATCGCTTGCGGCGCTGGATGAGCTGGCGGGGCAGATCGCCCGCGCCTTGGGGCGCAGCCTGCATCGCGGACGCCTCGCGGCTGCGGGAGAGCGGGCGGCACTGCTCGCATCCTTGAAGCAGCGCAGCATAGAGGGACTTCGCTGATCGGCTGAGGATTTTCTTGCTGCGCGCGGGGACACCCGGCGACTGGGTTGAATTGCGCGTACTTTCTTTGCGCAATCCCTTGCATTGGCGGGGGATTGTGCTATTTTAGACAGGCTGTCTTCGCAGGCGTGCGATGGGCAGCGGCAACTATCACACATGCTCGGGCGACCGAACTTCGCGAGTGGCCACCGGAAAAGGCTGCGAAGGGGCGGGATGACCTCGGGCAGAGGACTAACGAATGGAGTGATCATGACGAAAGTCAGCATTACCACGCTGCTCGATGCCGGTGCGCACTTCGGGCATCAGACCCGCCGCTGGAACCCGAAGATGAAGCCGTACATCTTCGGCAATCGCGGCGATATCTACATCATCGACCTCAAGCAGACCCTCTACGGGCTCGATGCCGCCTACACCTTCGTGAGCAACCTCACCCGCAAGGGCGGCACCGTGCTGTTCGTGGGCACCAAGAAGCAGGCCCAGGAGGCCGTCTCCGAGGCCGCCAACCGCTGCGGCATGCCCTATGTGAACGCCCGCTGGCTCGGCGGTATGCTCACCAACTTCGCCACCATCCGCACCCGCGTGAAGCGCATGGAGGAGCTGGAGGCCATGGATGCCGACGGCCGCATGGCGCTGCTTCCCAAGAAGGAGCAGATCCTGCTGCACAAGGAGCTCGCGAAGCTGCAGACCAACCTCAACGGCATCCGCAACATGAAGAAGGTGCCCGACGCTATCTTCGTGATCGACACCAACCGCGAGGGCATCGCCCTGCACGAGGCTCATCGTCTGAACATCCCCGTGGTGGGCACGCTCGACACCAACTGCGATCCGGATGACGTCGATTACGGCATTCCGGCCAACGACGACGCCATCCGCTCCGTGCGCCTGCTCGCCGACTTCATGGCCGACGCCGTCATCGCCGGCACCGGTGCCGATGTGACCGCCGCCGAGATGGCCGGCGAGGCCGCTGCCGCCGACGCCGTGGCCGAGGTGGCCGTCGAGGCCGCCGCCGACGTGGCCGAGGGCGCTGGCGCCGAGGTCGTTGCCGACGTGGTCGCTGACGCCGAGTAACCGACTCAGTAAGATACTCATTCCCCAAAGGAGGAATTCATGGCTAACATCACCGCTTCCATGGTGAAGGAGCTCCGCGAGATGACCGGCGCGGGCATGATGGAGTGCAAGAAGGCCCTGGCCGAGGCCGAGGGCGATATGGAGAAGGCCGTCGACGTGCTGCGCACCCGCGGTCTCGCCGCCGTGGCCAAGAAGGCCGGGCGCGCCACCAACGAGGGCACCGTCATGGCCATCGTGAACGATGCGTGCACCACCGGCGCCGTGGTCGAGCTGAACTGCGAGACCGACTTCGTGGGCATGAACGAGAAGTTCAAGGCCTACGCCGAGAAGATCGCCAAGGCGGCGCTCGCCGCCAAGCCGGCCGACGTGGAGGCTCTCAAGGCCGCCGTCATCGATGGCGAGACCGTCGAGGACGTGGTCACCGACTGCATCCATGTGATGGGCGAGAACACGCAGCTGGCCCGCGTGGCCGTGGTGGACGCCCAGGCCGTGTCCGCCTACATCCACGGCGGCGGCAAGATCGGCGTTCTGGTGACCTTCAACGTCGAGGGCATCGATCCGGCCTCCGACGCCTTCCAGAAGTGCGGCCGCGACATCGCCATGCAGGTGGCCGCTCTGAACCCCGTGTCCGCCACCCGCGAGGACGTGCCCGCCGACGTGGCCGCCCACGAGATGGAGATCTACAAGGCCCAGGCCGCCGAGTCCGGCAAGCCCGAGGCCATCCAGGAGAAGATCGCGCTCGGCCGCATGGACAAGTTCTACAAGGAGAACTGCCTCGCCGAGCAGGACTTCGTGAAGAACCCCGACCTCACGGTGGCCCAGTACGCCGATGAGTGCGCCAAGGAGATGGGCGGGAAGATCGCCATCACCGGTTTCGTGCGCTTCGCTCTGGGCGAGTAGCCGCAACTGGATGGATTTATTTCCAAAAGGAGGAAAGCCCGCGCGGGTGCGCGGGCTTTTTTCTATAATAGGGGCACTTGTGAATACTTGCATGACGCGGGGCGCTCGGGCGTTCCGGCAAAAGGACTAGAAATGAACCAGGAAGTCATCATCGTTCGGGGAAACCATACCCTCAAAGGCGACGTGCGCGTCTCCGGCGCCAAGAACTCGGCCTTGAAGCTCATGGCCGCGTCCATTCTGGGACAGGGGGAGACGATCCTGCACAACGTGCCGCTCATTTCCGATATCGAACTTATGAGCGAGGTGCTCGCGCGTCTGGGCGCCACCGTGGTGCGCGAGGGGCATACCCTGCGCATAAACACTGCCGACGTCGACAGCTGCGAGACGCCCTACGAGCTCGTCTCGAAGATGCGCGCCTCCATCTCGGTGCTGGGGCCGCTCATCGGGCGTTTCGGCGAGGCGCGGGTGGCCATGCCCGGCGGCTGCCAGATTGGCGCCCGCAAGATCGACATGCACCTGGTGGGCTTGGAGGCCCTGGGCGTTGCGTTCGATGTGGATCACGGCGTTCTGGCCGCCACGACGCCGAACGGCCTGCGCGGCACCCACGTGTACCTCGAGTTCCCCTCGGTGGGCGCCACGGAGAACATGCTCATGGCCGCCGTGACCGCCGAGGGTCACACGGCCATCGAGAACGCCGCCTGCGAGCCCGAGATCGAGGATCTGGCGAACATGCTCAACGCCATGGGCGCGCGCGTGGCCGGCGCCGGCACCTCGCTCATCGAGATCGAGGGCGTGCCGCTCTCGACGCTCCACCCCTGCGAGCATACGACGGTGGGGGACCGCATCGAGGCGGGCACCTTCCTCGCCGGCGGCGCGCTTACCGGAGGCCCTCTCACCGTGCACGGCATCGACCCCGCCTTTTTGCGCATGGCCATCATGAAGCTTCGGGCCATGGGCTGCGATGTGGAAACCGGCGACGATTGGATCACCGTGCGCCGCGAGGAGCCCCTGTCCTCCGTGGACATCCAGACGCTGCCGCACCCCGGGTTTCCCACCGATCTCCAAGCTCAGTTCATGCTGCTGGCGGCCCTGGCCGATGACGTGTCGGTCATCACGGAGAACGTCTTCGAGAACCGCTTCATGTTCGCCGCCGAGCTCATGCGCATGGGGGCCGACGTGACGTTGGACGACCACCACGCCATCGTGCGCGGCGTCGATCATTTGGAGGGGGCGCCCGTGTCCTCCACCGATCTGCGGGCGGGCGCGGCCCTCGTGCTCGCGGGTATCGTGGCCGACGGCGAGACGAGTGTGCATCACCTCGAGCACATCGACCGCGGCTATGAGGACTACGTGGGCAAGCTGGCCTCCCTCGGCGCCGACATCCGTCGCGTGTCCGCGGATTCTCTCCGCTAGGGGCGTCCATGGCACTGCATGGCAAAAAGGCCCCTTCGGCCTCCCAGACCCGTCGCGTCTCCCGACGCGTGAACGATTCCATGATTGGCTCCCATGTGGAGCGCGGCTCCTCCGCTCGGGGGCGGCACGCTGCCGGCGCCGACCGTCCGGCCCGCGTCGACTTCTCCGACGGACGCCGCAGCCGCCGAGCCGACCGCGGCATGGTGGACCAGGTGGACGTGGGCGCCACGAGCGGCGAGAGCGACTCCGATTACGCTCGGCGCCGCGCCCGGCGCAGCTACGCCGAGGAGATTCAGGCCAAGGGGCGCCGCCGCAAGATGATCTTCTTCGGGGCGGTTGCCCTGCTCGTAGTAGTGGTGGCCGTTGTGGCGGGCACGGCGGCGTTCTTCGCCTGGTCCGATTCTCAGCTGTCCTTGGGCGACTCGAACGCCAAAGAGGCGCTGGCGGCTCCCGAGGAGGGCGCGCCCTATTACGCGCTGCTCGCCGCCGATCTCGCCAAGAACACGGCGGCTCCCTCCGCGTCTGACGAGGCCTACCTCGCCGTGCGCATCGACGAGGGCGCCCGCACGCTTACGTTCATCTCGCTGCCGCCCTCGGTGTCCGTGGAGCTTTCCGACGGCGAGCGCCACGCCCTGCGCGACGCCGCGTCGGTGGGCGGCGACGCAGAGCTTCTCCGGGCCGCCGGGTCGCTGCTCGGGGTTCAGTTCGCCCACTTCGCGTCCACCGATGCCGAGGGCCTCGCCTCCCTGGTCGATCTGGTGGGGGGCGTGCCCGTGGAGCTGTCCGAGGAGGTGGACGACCCCCGGGCCGGTATCCATGTGCTGGCCGCCGGAGCCCAGACGCTCGACGGCGCCCAGGCGCTCACGCTTCTGAGGGCGGCCAACTACAGCGATGCAATGGGAACGCAGGCGAAGATGCGGGCCCTGTTCACGGTGAATCTGGCCGAGCGCGCCACCTCGGGCGAGGGCCTTTCCTTCCCGAGCGTGATAGCCGACGGCGCGCCCTTCGTCTCCACGGACTGGACGAGCGGCCAGCTCATTTCCTTGGGCGATGCTCTCAGCCCCCTCACGGAAGCGACGGTGTATGCTGCCGTGGTTCCCGGGCGCCTTACGACTTCCGACGAGGGCGAGGAAACCTACGAGGTGTCCGACGAGGATCTCGCCGCGATGATGGAGGCGGTGAATGCGGGCAACTCGCCAGAGAGCTTCGAGGGCAACCTTGCCAATGTCGATCGCAGCCTCGTCACCGTGGAGGTGCGCAACGGCAGCGGCATTCAGGGAGCGGCGGCCCGCTGCGGCGAGCTTCTGACCTCGGCGGGCTACGACGTGAAATCCGTCGGCAACGTGGACGACGGCACGGTGTACCCCGAGACGCTCGTCATCTACAAGGACGAGGCCTTCGAAATCGCCGCCAAGGCCATCGTGAGCGACCTGTCTGCGGGGCGGGTGGTGAACGGCGGCGACTTCTACACCTTCGACACCAACGTTTTGGTGATCATCGGCACCGACTGGATCGGCTAGGCGCCCTCTGTGTTATGATGCTGGCCGATATAAGAAAACCTCTCACGATAGGAGTGACTCATGGTTGAGAAGTCCGATGTGGCCGCGGTGCTGGAGCTGATCCGCCCGAGCCTGCAGGCCGACGGCGGCGACGTGCAGCTGGTGGACGTGTCCGACGACGGCGTCGTCACGGTGGAGCTGCAGGGCGCCTGCAAGGGCTGCCCCATGTCCCAGATGACGCTCGCCAATGGCGTCGAGCGCATCCTGAAGGAGCGCGTGCCCGGCGTTACCTCCGTGGTGCCGGCGATGTAGGCGGCAGCAGATCTGGAAGATGAGCGGGCTCTGGCGGGCCCGCTTTTTTGCGAGAGAGGCTGGTGTATGGAAGGGTGCTGGAGCCGTCGCGGGTGCGATGACGAGATGCAGGGGCGCTGTCCGCACAACGTGCCGGGGGAGCCGTGCCCGGCAGACTGCCATTACGCGGCGTGCCATCGACCGACCCATGTGGTGTGCGAGGACTTCGGGGTGCTTCTAAACCCGAATCGCGATTACGACGCGGCGGTCAAGCAGGTGTGCCGCTTCTGCGAGCATTTCCTTGTGAACGGGCCGGATATCGATCCGGAGACCCGCACGCGCGACAAGTTCAGCGGCCGCAACCGCTTCCTTCTTTAGGGTTCAGCCGAACCCAGAACTCGATTTTGTGACCATTTTCTCTCGACTTTTTGCAAAGAACGAGAAGGCGGTTGGGTGAGAGGGCTTGCTTTTGCGTGATTGTCGAGGGGCTCTGCTACAATGCGGTTCGGTAAAGGTTCAAGCGCGAGCGAAGGCGGTGAGAGCGGTGAAAGCGAAGGTGACCTGTCCGGCCTGCGGGGCCGATGACGTCGATGTGCGATCCTACGAGTCGCTCATGGCCCTGCGCTCCGACCTGGCGCTGTTCACGCTGACCTGCCCCCATTGCGCCGCCCGCATCTCGGCGCTTCTGACCATTCCGCCCGAGTTGCGGGAGGAAGTTGTATTTGCCGCTATCGAGCTGGGTGCTGGTATGGGCGCCCATGAGGGAACATCGTAATGCTGAACGAAATTTATCAGGGGCTCGACCCCATCGCCTTCTCGCTGGGGCCTCTGGTGGTGCGCTGGTACGGCCTGGCCTACGTGCTCGGGTTCGTCTGCGCCGCCGCCATCATCTACTTCGTGGCGAAGCGCTGGAAGCTCGGCATGAGCGAGGACAACCTGCTCACGCTCATGGTCTGCGCCATCGTCGGCGTGGTGCTGGGTGCGCGCATCGGATACGTGCTGTTCTACGGCGACGGCTACTACCTGTCCCATCCGCTGGAGATACTCGCGTTCAACCAGGGGGGCATGAGCTTCCATGGCGGTCTCGTGGGGCTGCTTATCGGCGGCGCCGTAGCTGCCCGTATGACGCGCATCCCGTTTCTCACGTTGGCCGACTTGGGATCCATTGCGGCGCCGATTGGCCTGTTCTTCGGCCGCTGCGCCAACTTCGTGAACGGCGAGCTGTGGGGCGCGCCCACCGACGGGCCGCTCGGCGTGGTGTTCGGCGGCGCGGCCGGCATGATGCCGCGGCATCCCAGCCAGCTCTACGAGGCGGTGCTGGAGGGGCTCGTCATCTTCTGCGTCCTGTTCGCGCTCTCGCGCAAGTACCCGCCGAGGCCCCAGGGCACCTTCCTCGGCGCATTTCTGGTGCTCTACGGCATCTTCCGCTTCCTCATCGAGTTCGTGCGCGAGCCCGACGTGCAACTGGGATACCTGTGGGGCGGCTGGCTCACCATGGGCCAAGTGCTCTCGGCGCCACTCATCGTGGCCGGCATCGCGCTGCTCATCTATGCGGCGAGGACGCGGCATCCCCAGGCCGGACCGCAGGAGATTCAGCCGCCGTCTGTCCCTGGCGATGCGGCTTAGGCGCTCCATCGGGTTTTCTTGTAACGACGTGGTGTCACCCGGCGTTGCGGAAATCGGGGTGGCACTCCTTCCAGTACAATATTTCAAGGCTGCGGACAGCGCGTCTGCGGCTCTTTGTAACGAGCAGCTACAAGAGATATGAGGTAGAACATGGACGTGAAATTCTACAAGTGCATGCATTGCGGCAACATTGCCGTTAAGGTCTTCGACGCGGGCGTGCCGCTGGTGTGCTGCGGCGAGAAGATGGTTGAGCTGGTCGCCGGCTCCCAGGACGCCGCCCTGGAGAAGCACGTGCCCGCCGTCGAGGTCGAGGGCAACAAGGTCGTCGTGAACGTCGGCTCGGTGGATCATCCCATGCTGGAGGAGCACTGGATCCAGTTCATCTGCCTGGTGACCGACAAGGGCTACCAGATTCACCCGCTCGCCCCGGGCGAGGCGCCCCACGCCGAGTTCGTCATCGCCGAGGGCGAGACGCCGCTCAAGGTCTACGAGCACTGCAACCTCCACGGCCTGTGGGTGACCGAGATCTAAACGCCCGCTCACGGAGCGAAATGAGAAAGACCCGTGTTGCGCGGGTCTTTTTTCTTGCATTCGGGGAAAACGATGCTAATATAGACAAGCTTGTCTCAGGGCTTGGTCGGAAACCAAGCCGCATTCGGCCCCTTGGTCGGAAACCAAGGAAGTTAGGAGAACCCAATGAAGCAAGGTATTCATCCGGAGTACGTGGACTGCGTCGTGAAGTGCAGCTGCGGCAACACCTTCACCACCCGCTCCACCAAGCCCGAGCTGAAGATCGACATCTGCAACGCCTGCCATCCGTTCTACACCGGCACCCAGAAGCTCATCGACACCGGTGGACGCGTCCAGCGCTTCGCCGACCGCTTCGGCGCCGCTAAGGACGTCGTGGCCGAGCGCGAGGCCGCCAAGAAGGCCGAGCGCGCCGCTCAGATCGCCGAGCGCGAGGCCGCCAAGAAGGCCGAGCGCGAGGCCAAGGCCGCCGCTAAGGCCGAGCGTGCCGCCGCCTATGCCGCCAAGGCCGCCGAGGAGGCCGCCCGTGCCGAGGCTCAGGCCGACGTTGACGCCATGGAAGACGCTGCTGCCGCCGGCACCGCCGAGGAGGCTCCCGGCGTGGAGCTGACCGACGCCGAGGTGACCGAGGCCGTGGAGGCCGCCGAGTAGCTCGTCGTCGCATTCGGTGAACGCAAGGCCCGCTCGCACTCCGGTGCGGCGGGCCTTTTCTTTTGCCGTCCTGTGAATTCCCGCAAAGGGGAGCGGGCGCGGTTTTATAATGCTAGGGAGTTGAACGCAACGCGACCGATGGGAGTAGATATGGTTGCGAATCCGGAGCAGGACTTCGTCCTGAAAACGGTTGAGAGCAGGGATGTTCACTTCGTTCGCTTCTGGTTCACCGACGTCTTGGGCAACATGAAGTCCTTCGCGGTGGTGCCCGGCGAGCTGGAGAGCGCCTTCGAGGAGGGCATGGGCTTCGACGCCAGCTGCATCGAGGGCTTCTCGGCGGCGCAGGAGTCGGACATGCTGGCCTTTCCCGACCCTTCCACCTTCGAGATCTTGCCCTGGCGTCCCCAAGCCAACGCCGTGGCCCGCATGATCTGCGACATCCGCACGCCGGAGGGGGAGCCCTACGCGGGAGATTCGCGCCATGTGCTGGAGCGGGTGGTGCGCCGCGCCGCCGAGGACGGCTACTCGTTTATCGTAGGGCCCGAGCTGGAGTACTTCTACTTCAAGGACGCCGAGGGCACCGACGTGCTCGATCATGGCAGCTACTTCGACCTGACGTCGCTCGATTCCGCCTCCGATCTGCGCCGCGACACGGTGCTCACTTTGGAGAAGATGGGCATTCCCGTGGAGTACTCCCACCACGAGAAGGGCCCTTCCCAGCACGAGATCGACTTGCGCTACGCCGACGCGCTCTCCATGGCCGACGCCGTTATGACCTACAAGCAGGTGGTGAAGGAAATCGCCATGAAGCACGGGGTGTACGCCTCGTTCATGCCCAAGCCCATGGCGGATGCTCCCGGCAACGGCATGCACGTGCACCAGAGTCTCATGGATCGCTCCGGCAACAACGTGTTCTTCGACCCGGACGATCCGTCCGGGTACAACCTGTCGGCCACGGCGAAGAGCTACATCGCCGGCCTTCTGAAGTACGCGCCGGAGTACACGCTGGTCACGAACCAGTACGTGAACTCCTACAAGCGCCTGCAGCCGGGAGGGGAGGCGCCCACCTGCATCAGCTGGGGCGCGCGAAACCGCTCGACCTTGGTGCGCATCCCGGGCTATCGCCCGAACAGCGAGTCGGCCTGCCGGGTGGAGCTGCGCAGCCCCGACCCGGCGGCGAACCCCTATCTCGCCTTCGCCGTCATGCTGGCCGCGGGGCTTGCGGGCATCGAAGAGGGGCTTGAGCTTATGCCCCCGGCCGACGAGGCCGCGCCCATCGGCTGCACCCGCTACGAGCATCGCGCCCGGGGCATCGAGACGCTGCCGGAATCCCTCGGCGAGGCCGTGGAGCGCTTCGCGGAGAGCAAGCTGATGCGCGAGACCTTGGGCGAGCACATCCACGATTACCTCGTGCGCACCAAGCGCGAGGAATGGGAGGCCTACCAGGGCATCGTGACCGCGTGGGAGCTCGAGCGCAATTTGGCGGTGTTGTAGCATGCAGCGCAAAACGGTTATCTTCATCGCCGACAGCCTCGACAATGCCCATAAGTTCCAGCAGGTGCTCTCGAAGCTGGACGTGGACGTGGCTGCGGGCTCGTCGGTGCAGTTCAAGAAGCTGCTTGCGGCGCACCCGAGCCACGATCTGGTCATCTACGAGGCCCGGGGCGACGCTCTGGGCACGGTGGCCTCGGTGGAGGCGGCGCTTGCCGAGGAAGGTGCCACTGCCATGCTCGTCATCGTGAACGAGGACCAGCTGGCCCAGTTCCGTCTGCCGGTGTCCTGCAAGGCCGACTTCGTCGTGCACGGGGCGAGCGCCGCCGAGTGCGCCACCCGCATTCGACAGCTGCTGTGGCCCGGCAACGAGGGCAGCTCGGCCGACTACATCACCGTGGACAACATGACCGTGAACCTTGCCACCTACCAGGTGAAGGTCGGCGGCGAGCCGGTGGACCTCACCTATTTGGAATACGCCCTGCTCGCCTTCCTCGTCACCCATCCGGGCCGCACCTACTCTCGCGACGCGCTGCTGCGCCGCGTGTGGGGCTTCGACTACTACGGCGGCAGCCGCACCGTGGATGTGCACGTGCGCCGGGTGCGCGCCAAGCTCGGCCCGGAGCTCGCTCAGCGCCTGGAGACGGTGCGCGGCGTCGGCTATTTGTGGAACGCCTAAGACCCGAAAGGCTCGAAATGTCAAAAAAGATTGCCGTTATCGACGGAAACTCGCTCATGCATCGTGCCTATCATGCGGTGCAGACGCCCATGACCGCCAAGGACGGCACCCCCACCAACGCCGTCTTCGGCTTCCTCACCATGCTCTGCAAGTTCATCGAGATGGCCTCGCCGGACGCGGTGGTGTGCGCCTTCGACGCCGGCAAGCCGGTGCACCGCATCGAGGCCATGGCCCAGTACAAGGCGCAGCGGCCGCCCATGGACGAGGAGCTGCACGTGCAGTTCCCCGTCATTCAGGAGCTGCTCGAGTCCATGGCCATCCCCGTGGTGAAGGTGCCCGGCTGGGAGGGCGACGACATTCTGGGCACCATTGCCGCCCGCGACGAGGCGCTGGGATACGAGACCTTGCTCGTCACCGGCGACAAGGACGCCTACCAGCTGGCGAGCGAGTTGACGCGCATCGTGACCACGAAGAAGGGCATCACGGACGTGACCATCAACGGGCCGGCCGAGGTGGAGGAGCGCTACGGCGTGACGCCCGCCCAGTTCATCGACTACCTGGGGCTTATGGGCGACAGCTCCGACAACATCCCCGGCGTGCCCGGCATCGGGCCCAAGACCGCCACGAAGCTTCTGCAGACCTACGGGTCGATGGAGGGCATCTACGAGCACGTGGGGGAGCTCAAGGGCAAGCAGAAGGAGAACATCGAGAACAACCGCGAGACGGCGTTTCTGTCCCGGGAGATCGCGACCATCGTGACCGATCTGGACTTCCCCCTCGACTTGGAGGCGGTGAGCTTTCCCGCCTTCGACGCGGCGGACGTGGAGGAGGCGTTCGGCAAGTACCAGCTGGCGAGCCCCTTGGCCCGGGTGCTGGCCATGATCGATGCCGAGCCGCCCTCGCGCGAGGCGAAGTTGGAAGTGGCGCCGGTGCTCGAGGGGGACGCCGGCGCGGCCGAGGTCGCTCGGGCCGTGAAGGCGGGGGAGACCATCGGCGTCGCCTTCGTCGATCCGGAGCAGGTGTCGTTGTTCGACGAGGGGGCGACCGGCGCGTTCGCCACCGACGAGGCAACGGTCGTCGCGGTGGGAGACGACGCGCTGGCGCTGCTCGCCCAGGTGGTTCGGGAAGGCTCGTTCGTGGCCCTGGATGTGAAGGCGGAGCTGCATCGGGTGTACCCGGCCGACACCGCCGAGCCGGCTCTCGTGAGTGATGGGGAGGTGCTCTCTGCCGACGGCTTCGACCTGTCCGTGGCGGGCTACGTGCTGAACTCGTCGCTTTCCGCCTACACCTACGACTCGCTCATGGAGGCCCTGGCCGCCTCCACGCTGCCCGAGGCCGAAACCGATGCCGAGCGGGCGGCCATCCGCGCTACGGCGGCCCGACTGCTGAAGGGGCTCTTGGAGGAGGCGCTGAAGAAGGACGGCAGCTGGGACGCTTACGCCGACATCGACTTGCCGCTCGTGGGGGTGCTCGCCGTCATGGAGCGCGTGGGCGCCGCCATCGACGTGGAGCGCCTGGAGGCGCTGGGGCGCGAGGCCCAGGCCGAGGTGGACGGTCTCACGGCCCAGATTTACGAGCTGGCCGGGGAGCCCTTCAACTTGAGTTCCCCCAAGCAGCTGGCCCACATCCTCTTCGAGGTGCTGGAGCTGCCCCCGGTGAAGAAGAACCAGCGCGGGTACTCCACCGACGCCAAGGTGCTCACGGAGCTGTCGGCCATCCATCCGTTGCCCGACCTCATCCTGCGCTACCGCGAGTTCTCGAAGATCAAGAACACCTACATCGACGCCCTGCCCCGTATGCGGGCCGCCGACGGTCGCGTGCACACCCGGTTCAACGAGACGGTCACCACGACCGGGCGCCTGTCGTCATCCGACCCGAACCTGCAGAACATTCCCGTGCGCACCGAGTTCGGCCGCCAGATCCGCAGTTGCTTCGTGCCGCTGCGGGCGGGCGAGCTGTTCCTGTCGGCGGACTACTCGCAGATCGAGCTGCGCCTGCTCGCGCATCTGTCCGGCGACGAGCACTTGGTAGCGGCGTTCAACTCCGGGGCGGATTTCCACGCCTCCACGGCCTCTCGCGTCTTCGGTCTGCCGGTGGAGGCGGTGACACCGGAGCTGCGCAGCCGCGCCAAGGCGGTGAACTTCGGCATCGTCTACGGCCAGCAGGCCTTCGGACTCTCCCAGACGCTGGACATCCCCGTGGCCGAGGCCCGCGAGATGATCGACCGCTACTTCGAGGCGTACCCCGGCGTGCGCACTTACTTGGACGAGACCGTCGCCGAGGCCCGCGAGCGCGGCTTCGCCGAGACCATGCTCGGCCGCAAGCGCCACATTCCCGAGCTGAAGAGCTCCAACGGCCAGCAGCGGGCCTTCGGCGAGCGCACGGCCATGAACCATCCCATGCAGGGGAGCGCCGCCGACATCATCAAGATGGCCATGAACGAGGTGCAGCGCCGTCTTCTGGCCGAGGACTTTGAGGCCCAGCTCATGATCCAGGTGCACGACGAGCTGGACTTCTCGGTGCCGGCTGGGGAAGTGGAGCGGCTGGCCGCCATGGTGAAAGAGGTCATGGAAGGCGTCGTCAGCCTGAAGGTGCCCCTCATCGCCGACGTCAGCTGGGGCCCCACCTGGGCCGAAGCGCACTAGCGAGTCGATCGAGTCAGCCGAGTAAGCCATGCGCCGGGAGGTCGGGAGGAGGTATCCCCAGACCTCTGCGCGCCCCCTGGAGAACGCGGCCGTTAAGAAATAGCTTCCACTTCAGCAGCAGCGATGCGGGGATGGTACCGGCCTATGTGCGTTCCTTCCGCTATTTCTTTTGCCGCGTTCGCAGGGGGATAAAGCGCGCAGCGGGCTGGGGATACCTCCTCCCGACCTCCCAGTCAGAGGAGTCCCTTACACCGTCTTCCAGAAATCCTGGATGAGCTCCTGGCGGTTGGTATGCCCCGTCTTTTGCAGGATATTGTGCACGTGCACCTTCACGGTGGACGGGGAGAGCGACATCGCCGAGGCGATGTTCTGGTTGTCCTGATCGCGCAGGATGTAGTCGAGCACCTCCTGCTCGCGGGCCGTCAGCTGGTGGCGCTTGGCGTAGACGAGCAGATCCTCGGCTGTCTGACGATAGCGGAGGGTGTCGTCCACCACGGGCGCCTTGTTGGAGTGAATATCCAGCTGACGAAGGGCGAACCAGCAGGTCATGGCCGCACAGACCATCATGAGTACGTTCTCGGCGTAGTTTCGCTCCGCCGAGAACGTGAACGGTCCTATTGTGAGCGTGTCGGTGGAAAGCACGAGGAAGAACAGCGCGTCCTCGGCCACCATGACCATTCCGAGCAGGGCGAGAGCGATGCAATGGTTCTTGTAGCGCCCAAGTCGTTGCCGCTCGACCTGGTCTTTCGTACGCAGGTAGTGAACGGCGCCATAGGCCAGGATCCAGAACATGAAGGCGGCGCGGCAGCTGTAATAGCAGAACCTCAGCACCTTGCTCTCGCCGGAGATGGCGAGCAGGATCAGCGAGAGGGCGGCATAAACGACGATGGGCGTGATGCGGATGCTGCGACGGCATTCGCCGATGTACTCGCAGACCATGAACCAGAAGGCGCCGAGAAAGCCGGCTCCAGTGACCATCGTGTAAAGCGAGCGGATGAAATAGTACTCCTGGGTCAGCCCCGAGGCCAGCTCGCGCGCCGCATAGTCGTCCTGCAGGATGGAGGCCACGTCGAAGAAGTAGAACATGAACGCGATGCAGGCGAACAGCATCGTCTTCCGCTTCGTTACCAGATACGAGGAAAGGCAAACCGCCGCCGTCAGTGCCGAGACGAGAATAACCAAGAGTGTCTCGTAGAAAATTGCCAGTCCCATAGACCCCTTCGTTCCAGCCAGCCTGCATCAGGCCCTCTTTTTAAGCTCATTATATCGCTTCGCGGGGAATTTCGAGGGCCGGGGGAAGCCGTCGAGAGCGATGGGGGCCTGGATGGCGCTCTGCGTTCCCCGAATGCGTCGCTCGAAGGAGAGTTGTGGAGACGCGCCCGGGCGAAAACTCTTGAGCAGAAAGCTTACGAAACGGTAACAGCGCTTAATTACCTGACGAAAAGTCAATAATCAGAGTTTTTAAAAAGCGTAAGTGACCTGCGGTTTAGGTTGGTTGTAGAAGAAACCCGTAGGAAAGCGTTTGGCTGATGGGGCCGAGCTGCAACTGGTTTAGACCTTTCGCAAACTTCATAGTTCCTGCACATTGGATTCATGAAATCGCGAGCCAGTTCCTTCGGGACTCGCGTGGCCGTGGAGGGAAACCGCGGCAGCCGGCAATCGAGTGGCGCGGACGCGCCAGATCGGAGAGTCACATGCAAGGAGTAAACGTCAAGAGCGAGATCGGCAACCTCAAGAAGGTTATCCTTCATCGCCCGGGGAACGAGCTTTTGAACCTCACCCCGAACACGCTGGAGGAGCTGCTGTTCGACGACATCCCGTTCTTGGAGGTCGCTCAGGCCGAGCACGACGCCTTCGCGGGCATTCTGCGCGAGGAGGGCGTGGAGGTCGTCTATCTGGAGGACCTTATGGCCGAGGCCCTGGACACCGACCCGGCCCTGCGCGAGAAGTTCCTCGACCAGTGGATCTACGAGGCGGGCATCCGCACCGACCTGTACACCCAGATCATCAAGGATTACATCAATAGCGAGTACGCCGGCACCAAGGACATGGTCATGAAGACCATGGCGGGCATCAACCTGCAGGAGCTGCCGCAGCAGCACACCAACCTGCTCGTGGACATGGTGTCCGACCGCACGAAGCTCGTGTGCGCCCCGATGCCGAACCTGTACTTCACCCGCGATCCGTTCAACATGATCGGCAACGGCGTGGGCATCAACCGCATGTACAGCCAGACGCGCAACCGCGAGACCATCTACGGCGACTACATCTTCAACTATCATCCGGATTTCAAGGACGTGCCGCAGTACTACAGCCGCGAGAACACCTTCCACATCGAGGGCGGCGACGTGCTGAACATCAACGAGCACGTGCTGGCCATCGGCATCTCCCAGCGCACCGAGCCCGACGCCATCGATCAGCTGGCCCACAACGTGTTCAGCGACGAGACGTCCACCATCGACACCATCCTGGCGTTCAACATCCCGGTGTCCCGCGCCTTCATGCATCTGGACACGGTGTTCACCCAGATCGACTACGACAAGTTCACCATCCATCCCGGCATCATGGGCCCGCTGACCGTCTTCGAGATCACCCCGGACGGCAACGGCGGCACCAAGATCCGCGAGCGCGACGAGGATCTGGAGTCCATCCTGACCGAGTACGTCGGCCAGCCCGTGAAGCTCATCCCCTGCGGCGGCGGCGACCGCATCGCGGCCGAGCGCGAGCAGTGGAACGACGGCTCCAACACGCTCTGCGTGCGCCCCGGCACCGTGGTCGTGTACCAGCGCAACAACGTCACCAACGACGTGCTGTACAAGAACGGCATCAACTGCCTGGTTATGCCGTCGGCCGAGCTCTCCCGCGGCCGTGGCGGCCCGCGCTGCATGTCCATGCCGGCCTGGCGCGAGGCTATCTAGGCTCTCTTCCTGTCCAAATGGCGGCCGATCTCCCTTATCGGCCGCCTCTCCCTTAAGGAGAAACTCCCATGGCTGATACTAAAAAGAAGAAGCGCGCGAGCCTCTCTTCGTTCACTATTTTGCTGATCATCCTGGTGGCGCTTGCGGTCATTACCGTTATCATGGCCGCCTGCGGCGTCGAGGGCATCGAGGGCGCCACGCTCTCCGGCGTGCTCACCGCGCCGGTCTTCGGCTTCCAGGACGCCATCGGCGTGTGCCTGTTCGTCATGATCCTCGGCGGCTTCCTCGGCATCGTCACCGAGACCGGCGCGCTCGACGCCGGCATCGCCGCGCTGGTGCACAAGCTCAAGGGCAACGAGCTCGTGCTCATCCCCATTTTGATGTTCATCTTCTCCATCGGCGGCACCACCTACGGCATGTGCGAGGAAACGGTGCCCTTCTACCTGCTGCTCGCCGCCACCATGGTGGCCGCCGGCTTCGACAGCCTGACCGGCGCGGCGGTCGTCCTTTTGGGCGCCGGCTGCGGCGTTTTGGGCTCGACTGTGAACCCGTTCGCCGTGGGCGTGGCCGTCGATGCGCTCTCCGGTATCGGCATTGCCGTCAACCAGGGCATCATCATCGCGCTCGGCGCTATTCTCTGGCTCACGACGACGATCATCTCCATCATCTTCGTGATGCGCTACGCCAAGAAGGTGAAGGCCGACAAGGGCTCCACCTTCCTGTCGTTGCAGGAGCAGCAGGATATGATGAACGAGTGGGGCATGACCGACTCCGAGGCCGAGGCTGCTGACGGTCAGGAGATGGCTCCGAAGATGACCGGTCGCCAGAAGGCCACCCTCATCGTGTTCGCGCTCACCTTCGTCATCATGATCGTGTCGTTCATTCCCTGGGAAGACCTGGGCTTCGACGGCTTTGTGGCCGGCCAGTCCTACGAGGAAGTGACGACGACGGTTGCGGGCGATGAGGTCATTGCCGCCTACGACGAGGCCAACGGCACCACCACCGAGGTTGCCGCTCCCTTCGAGGCCACCTCGGTCTCCGAGGAGGAGGTCACTCCGGCTTGGTCGAGCTTCCTCACCGGCATTCCTCTGGGCCAGTGGTACTTCGACGAGGCCTCCACGTGGTTCCTTCTCATGGCGCTCATCATCGGCGTCATCGGCGGCGTGTCCGAGAGCCGCTTCGTGAAGGCGTTCATCAACGGCGCCGCCGACATGATGTCGGTCGTGCTCATCATCGCGCTGGCCCGCTCCATCACCGTGCTCATGGCCTCCACCGGTCTGGACATGTGGATCCTGAACAACGCGGCCAACGCGCTCGCGGGCATGTCGGCGATCATCTTCGCACCGCTGTCCTTCCTGCTCTACATCGTCCTGTCCTTCCTGATCCCGTCCTCCTCCGGCATGGCCACCGTGTCCATGCCCATCATGGGCGGTCTGGCCAGCCAGCTGAACTTCTCGGTCGAGACCATGGTCATGATCTACTCCGCCGGCAACGGCCTTGTGAACCTGTTCACGCCGACCTCCGGCGCCATCATGGGCGGCTTGGCCCTCGCTAAGATCGAGTACTCGACTTGGCTCAAGTTCGGCGCGAAGCTGTTCGTGGTCCTCGGCATCGTCTGCATGGTGATCCTCACCGCTGCGATGCTCATTCTGCCTGGAGCAGCCTAGGATGTACCGATAACAGCCTGCCGGCTGTCATCCTTCCGGGAGGGCGTCCCCTGCGCGGGGCGCCCTCCTCGTGTGTTCCGCCTGGCTCTTCCTCGTTTTGGAAAATGTGCCATTTTGGTCCAAATCTGGAAAACGTGCTATTTTGGCTCGCGAAATTTGGAAAATGTGCTTTTATGTTTTCGGGAAACACCTAGTTTGACCTGGTATAACTCCAGATTTCCCAGGTCAGAGGCCTGAACAAAAAAGCACATTTTCCAAGTGAAAAGCTCGCGGCTCGGTAGTTGCGCGCGATGGGTCGATGGGCTGCTGGGTGAGGAAAGAAGCTCGGCGAGGGTCGCAAGGCAACTCCGTCGTTTCCTGCATATGTAGATGCTCGGTGAACGGCGGGTTTTTGCGGGAGAAAATCATTGACTCGCGCGGGGGTGTCGGGTAAGATATCGCCTTGCGTTTAGTCACATTCAAGGAGAAACTTACATGTACGCAATCGTGAAAACGGGCGGCAAGCAGTACAAAGTCGCCCCCGGAGACAAGATCAACATCGAGAAGCTCAACGTCGAGCCTGGCGACAAGGTGGAACTTGAGGCCATCTGCGTGGTAGACGGCGACAAGGTGGAGGCCGACCCCGAGAAGGCCGCCAAGACCAAGGTCGTGGCCACCGTGCTCGAGCAGTTCAAGGGCGACAAGGCGCTGGTCTTCAAGTTCAAGAAGCGCAAGAACTACAAGAAGCTGCGCGGTCATCGTCAGAACCTGACCCGCGTGAAGATCGAATCCGTCGGTACGGCCAAGGCCGAGTAACGGGTTAAGGAGGAATCTCTCATGGCACACAAGAAAGGCTTGGGCTCTACCCGTAACGGTCGCGACTCTCACGCGCAGCGACTGGGCGTGAAGAAGTTCGCCGGCGAGGCTGTGAAGACCGGCAACATCATCGTCCGCCAGCGCGGCACCCACTTCCATCCCGGTGAGAACGTGGGCCGTGGCAAGGACGACACCCTGTTCGCCCTGTGCGATGGCACGCTGAAGTTCACGCGCGGCCAGAAGCGTAAGATTCACGTCATCCCGGCCGAGCAGACCGCCTAAACGCTTTAAGTCTCAACGACTGCGTAACATCAACGGTAACCCAATGCCCTCTGAAGTTTCAGGGGGCATTGTTGTATTCAGCAAGAAAGCGCGCGCAGCGGTGGCGGGAGGAGGCGCTCGACGACCTCTGATCGCCCCCTGGAGAACGCGGCCGTTAAGAAATAGCTTCCATGTCAGCAGCAACGATGCGGGGATGGTACCGACTTGTGTGCGTTCCTCCCGCTATTTCTTTTGCCGCGTTCGGAAGGGGATAAAGCGATCAGCGGGCGGCGAGCGCCTCCTCCCGCCACCGCCCGAGAGGAATTCTGGGCAGAGTGTGCGATAATCTGCACACTGACTAGTAAGGAAAGGCTCCTATGTTCATCGATAAGGTTCGCATCAATGTGAAGGGCGGCAACGGCGGCGCCGGGTGCATGTCGTTCCGGCGCGAGGCCCACGTGCCCAAGGGCGGCCCCGACGGCGGCGACGGCGGTCACGGCGGCAACGTCATCGTTGTGGCCGACGCCTCGGTCTCCTCGCTCATCGAGTACCGCTTCAAGCACCACTTCAAGGCCGAGCGCGGTACCCATGGCCGCGGCAGCCGCATGCACGGCGCTACCGGCGAGGATCTCGTGCTGAAGGTGCCCGTGGGCACCGTCGTGCGCGAGTATTTCGAGGAAGGGGGGGAAGTGGGCGAGATGATCGCCGATCTGACCCACGACGGCGAGTCGGTCACCGTGGCGCGCGGCGGCATGGGCGGCCGCGGCAACATCCACTTCGTCACCTCCACGCGTCGCGCCCCGGCCTTCGCCGAGCTGGGCGAGCCGGCCGAGGAGCGCTGGATCGAGCTGGAAATGAAGCTCATGGCCGATGCGGCCTTGGTGGGCATGCCGTCGGCGGGCAAAAGCTCGCTCATCGCGAAGATGAGCGCCGCGCGGCCGAAGATCGCCGACTACCCGTTCACCACGCTCGTTCCCAACCTCGGCGTGGCCACCTCGGGCGACCTCTCCTTCGTCGTGGCCGATATCCCGGGGCTCATCGAAGGGGCCTCCGAGGGCCGCGGGCTGGGACACGAGTTCCTGCGCCATATCGAGCGCACGGCCCTCATCGTGCAGGTCGTCGATTTGACCGGCGACTGGGAGGGCCGCGATCCTTTGGAGGACTACGAGATCATCAAGAACGAGTTGGCCCTGTACGCCGACGAGCTGGCGGCGCGGCCCCGCATCGTCGTGGCCAACAAGATCGACGTGCCCGGCACCGAGGAGGCCTGCGAGGCGCTGGCCGCCCGGGTGCGCGAGGACTCCATTGCCGCGGCCGGGGGCAACGAGTTCGTGGAAAGCCCCATCGATCCGAAGCTCTACCGCATAAGCGCGCTGACGGGCGCCGGCGTGGACTCGCTGAAGGCCGCCATCGCCACCAAGGTGCACGCCCTGCGCGAGGCGGCCCGCGAGCAGGCGGCCTCCGACATGCAGTACGACCACGTGTGGGAGTTGCGCCGCGAGGCCCGCGAGAAGCGCTTCGACATCATCTCCGAGGGCCCCGGCGCCTGGCGCGTTTCCGGCGTGCAGGTGGAGCGCATGGTGGTGCAGACCGACTGGGAGAACGAGGAGGCCGTGGCCTTCTTCCAGCACCGCTTCAAGCGCATGGGGGTCGATACGGCCCTCGAGAAGGCCGGCGCCCGCGACGGGGACGAGGTGCGCATCCTCGGCTTCTCGTTTGCTTTCGAATCTCCCACGGCCGGTGCTGTGGACGTCTACCAGGAGCTGGATATCTGATGAGTGACGCGACGCACAGGCGCAAGCGCCTGGTGGTGAAGATCGGCTCGGCCACCCTCACCACCTCCGAGAGTTCCATCGACTACGGGTTTCTGAACGATCTGGCCGATCAGGTGGCGCGGGTTCGCGCGGCCGGATGGGACGTGGTC
Source organism: Adlercreutzia equolifaciens DSM 19450 (assembly GCF_000478885.1). Lineage (NCBI taxonomy): Bacteria > Bacillati > Actinomycetota > Coriobacteriia > Eggerthellales > Eggerthellaceae > Adlercreutzia > Adlercreutzia equolifaciens. Next base: position 1,715,558 of record NC_022567.1, on the reverse strand, counting down.
ATCGTCACGTCGGCGGCCATTGCCTGCGGCCTGGAGGCACTGGGCATCGCCAAGCGCCCGACGGACATGCCGAGCCTGCAGGCGGCGGCCTCCGTGGGGCAGAGCGCCCTTTCCACGGCCTATGCCGAGGCCTTCGGGGCGCAGGACATGCTGACGAGCGTGGTGCTGCTCACCCGGCGCGACACGGCGGACCGCTCGGCCTACCTGCACGCGCGGGATACGCTTGACCGGCTTCTGGAGCTGTCCGTGGTGCCCATCGTGAACGAGAACGACACGGTGTCCGTCGAGCAGATCCGCTTCGGCGACAACGATACCTTGGCGGCGCTCGTGGCCTGCCTCATCGACGCCGACCTCATGGTGATCCTCTCGGATATCGACGGGCTGTACACGGCGAACCCGCAGATCGATCCGGCGGCCACGCTCATTCCCGTCGTGGATCGCGTCGGCCGCGACATTCTGGCTGCGGCCGGGGGCGCGGTGTCCGGCGTGGGAAGCGGCGGCATGATCACGAAGATCAAGGCGGCCCGGGTGCTCATGGCCGCAGGCATTCCCATGGTCATCTGCCAGGGGAGGCGCGCGGACTGCATCGTTCAGGCCGCTGCCGGAGAGGCAGTCGGCACGCTGTTCACGGCGCCGGATCGCCCCCACGAGATCACGGCCAAGAAGCTGTGGATCGCGCTCGGGGACTCCGTGCACGGCACCGTCGTCGTGGACGAGGGGGCCCGCGATGCTCTGGTGATGCGCGGCAAGTCGCTCCTTTCCGTGGGCATTCGCGCCGTGGAGGGCGACTTCGGGTTGGATGACATCGTGGACGTGGCCGACGAGACGGGGCACGTGTTCGCGCGGGGCCGTGCCGCGGCGGCGAGCGACCTTCTGAAGCTGGCCTGCGGGCGCAGCCGCGAGGAGGTGGCGAGCAACGCCATCCTGGCCGTGCTGGCCGACCGCCCCGTCATCCATCGCGACGAACTGGTTCTATTCGAATAGGAGAGGCCCATGACTTTGGAAGAGGAAGTGCGCGAGCTGGCGAAATTCGCAAAAGCGGCGAGCGTGAAGTTGGCTCAGGCGACGACCGAGGAGCGCAACGGGGCGCTGCTCGCCATGGCGGCGGCCCTGCGGGCGCAGGCGCCGGCCATCGTGGAGGCCAACGGCGAGGACATGGAGGCGGCCCGGGCGGCCGGCACCACCGAGGCGCTGCTGGACCGGCTCATGCTGGACGAGTCTCGCGTCTTTGCTATGGCCGACGCTTTGGAGGAGGTGGCGGCGCTGCCCGATCCGCTCGGCGTCGTGTCGCTGGAATCGACCCTCTACAACGGCATCGAGCTTCGGCGCGTGTCGGTGCCCCTCGGCGTGGTGGCCATGGTCTACGAGGCCCGGCCCAACGTGACCGCCGACGCCGCCGGGGTCTGCGTGAAGTCCGGCAACGCGTGCATCCTGCGGGGCGGCAGCCTTGCGGCCCGCTCCAACGAGGTCATCGCCGACGTGCTGGCCGCGGCTGCCGTGGAAGCGGGGCTGCCGGAGGGCTCTATCTGCGCCGTGACCACCACCGACCGGGCGGCCACTGATGTGCTCATGGGATTGCACGGCCTGGTGGACGTGCTCATCCCCCGCGGCGGCGCGGGGCTTATCCGCCATTGCGTGGAGCATGCCCGCGTACCGGTCATCGAGACGGGCACGGGCAATTGCCACGTCTACGTGCATGCCTCTGCCGACCCCGATATGGCCCGCGATATCATCAAGAACGCGAAGTGCCGCCGATTCGGGGTGTGCAACGCCGCCGAGACCCTTCTGGTGGATGCGGCGGTGGCCGATGCGGTGCTGCCGCCCATTCTCACGGACATGAAGGAGGCCGGCGTGCTCGTCCACGGCGATACGCGCGTACTCGCCATCGCCGAGGCGGCCGGGCTTTCCGTGGCCGGCGACGCACCCGACGTCGTGCTCGCCTGCGAGGCCGACTGGGAGACCGAGTATCTGGGGCCCGAGCTGGCGGTGAAGTGCGTGGAAGGGTTGCAAGAGGCCATCGACCACGTGAACCGCTACGGCACGAAGCACTCCGAGGCCATCGTCGCCTCCGACGAGGCGGCCCAGGACGCCTTCCTCGCCCAGGTGGACGCGGCGGCGGTGTACGCCAACGCCTCCACGGCCTTCACCGACGGCGGCCAGTTCGGCCTCGGCGCCGAGATCGGCATCTCCACCCAGAAGATCCACGCCCGCGGGCCCTTTGCCGCCGACGCGCTCACCTCTTACAAGTACGTGTTGCGCGGCGCGGGCCAGGTGAGGGCCTAAGGGCGATGGACGGCGCCGTGGACGCGCTGGCGCAGCGGGCACGGGCGGGCGCGCTCGCGCGGCTGGGTATCATGGGGGGCACCTTCGACCCCCCTCACCTGGGGCATCTCGCCTGTGCCGAGGAGGCCCTCGAGGCTGCGAACCTCGATGCGGTGCTGTTCGTGCCCACGGGCCGTCCCGCCTTCAAGCAGGATCGTCTTGTGACCGCCGGCGAGGTGCGGCTGGCCATGGTGGCCGCCGCCGTGGCCGGAAACCGCGCCTTCGCCGTGAGCGCCCTGGAGGTAGAGCGCCCCGGCGTCACCTACGCCGTGGATACGTTGCGCGAGCTGCGCGAGGAGCTGTCGGGGGTGGAGCTCGTCTTCATCGTCGGCGCCGACGCGGCCCTCACGCTGCCCCGATGGCGAAAGAGCGCCGAACTGGCACACCTCGCGGCGTTCGCGGCGGCCACACGGCCCGGTTTTGAACTGGGGGAGCAGGCCTTGCGCGATCTGCGCGAGCACGGATTCGATGTGCGTCCCTTCGCCGTGCCGGGCCTCGACATTTCCTCGAGTGCGCTGCGGCGGCGCGTGTACGCGGGGCGCACCATCCGCTATCTGGTGCCTGAGGCCGTGCGAAAGATCATTGAAGAGGAGTCGTTGTACCGAAGGGAGACCGATGGTGGACGGGTGGCGTAGCGATGCATTCTACGAGGCGCGCCGTGACGAGCTGGAGAAGCGGGTGGGCCCGCGTCGCTTCAAGCACAGCCTCGGCGTGTCCGAGACGGCCGAAAAGCTGGCTCGCGTCTACGGCGCCGACGAGACGGCGGCCCGGGTGGCCGGCCTTCTGCATGACTGGGACAAGGGCTATGACGACCCGGGCATTCTCGCGCGGGCCGACGAGCTGGGGATGGAACTGGACGCCGAGCTTGTCGCCATGCCCCGCGTCCTGCATGGCCTCACCGCCGCCGTGGCCTTGGGGCGCGCCTTCCCGGAGCTGCCGCCCGAGGTGCTCACCGCCGTCGAGCGCCATACGCTGGGCGATGCGGGCATGAGCGACTTGGACATGATCGTCTATATCGCCGATGCGCTGGAGCCGGGGCGCAAGGGCAAGGTCGTGGAAAAGCTGCGCGAGAAGATAGGCGAGATCGAGCTGCGCGAGCTGTTCTTAGAGGTGTACGCCTATTGGGTTCAGCTCATCATGGAGCGCCGCCACCCCATCTATTCCAAGACCACGGAAATTTGGAACTTCTATATGCCCGAGCAGGAAGTCTACCGCGCCGAGGCCAACCCCGACCCCATTCCCTACGGTAGGCCTTAACACGACAAAGGCAATGGAGGGAAGAGCTCCGGAAGGGGGCGCTCAGAGGTCTCCGCGCGCCCCCTCCCGGGCCTCTTCCCGGGGGACTTGTGCTAAGGTATGCAAGCAAAATCTGATGTTCCCGAAAGTGAGGATAGCTATGACCGATGCTGTAGAGCGGCAGGCCGCCTTCTCGCGCGAGTGCGCGCTCATCGCCGCCAAGGCCGCCGACGAGAAGAAGGCCACCGACATCATGGTGCAGGAAGTGCGCGATCTCATCGGCGTGACCGACTACTTCGTTATCGCCACCGCCGCCAATTCCCGCCAGGTGGACGCCATCATCGACGAGATCGAGGACAAGCTGCGCGAGGAGGCGTCCATCAAGCCCACCCACCGCGAGATGTCCGCCGACGGAAGCTGGTCGCTTCTGGATTACGGCAACATCGTCGTGCACGTGTTTATGCCCGAGACCCGCGAGTACTACCGCCTGGAGGCGCTGTGGAACGACGCGCCGGTGATCGACCTGGCCGCTGAGGCGGGACTTGAGAACCTGCAGTACTCCGATCGCATCGCCAAGCTGCTCGGCCGCGAGGCGGCCCAGGGCGACGAGGCTTAAAGCTCCGAGGGCGTCCGACGGGCGATTGGGCCGGCGCGGCAGCGCGCAGAAAGGCAAGGGGCGCGAGGCGCGCATTCCGAGAAGAGAGACCCCTCCGCAACGGCGGAGGGGTCTTTTCTTGTGCCCGCGCCGACCGCCGCGGTTTCGCGGAAGTGCTCTCGCCTGACGCCCGCGCCGACCCCCACGGTTTCGCGGGAATGCTCTCGCGCGAACCGTGGAGAAACCGTGGCGGCGTCCCTGTTTCTTGTCGGCGCCGTCCCTCCTGGGGCGGCAACGGGCGCTGGCGGCTTTCTGCCGGTGGCGCGAGAGGACGGCGAGAGCCCGTCGCGCGGGTGCCGTTCGACTGCTTGTCGCTTGCATGGAGCGCGAATGGCGCTGGAGCTTTTCCGCAGATGACTGGAGACGCCTGCCGCGGGCCTTCCTCGCGCGTTCCTTGTGCTTGCGGGTGCCTTTTGCGAGGCTGCCTGTATGTTGCGGGCGATTTGTCCGGGCGGCAATGGAAGGGGATCGGCGGCCTTATGTTCCTTGCTGGTTGCCCGGACAGTCGGGGCCTCGTACGGTGCGACCTGTTGTTAGCGAGGGCCGAAAGAAGAAGGAGATGCCCATGACCCGTTTCATCCAGCAGAGCGCTTGCGAGGGGAGGCGCCCCCACGGAGTGGTTCCCGACCGTCTGAGGAGCCGACCGCGCCTTCTGTCGCGGCTCCTCGAGGATCGCGGTGCCCTGCGTCTTATCGTTGCGCCGCCCGGGTTCGGGAAGGCGACGCTCGCATTTGAGTACGCATCTGTGATGTTCCAGTTCGAGCACGTATTCTGGCTGCGCGGCTCGTCGCCCTGCTTTTTGCGGGATTTGGATGCGGGGGTGCTGGCCGAGGCGGTGCTTGAAGCCGACGAGCACGCCGCGCTGATGGTGGTGACCGATCTTCCGCTCCTTACCGATGATCGCGCCGAGGCCTTTGCGGAGGTTGTGGAGCGCTTGGCGGATGCGAACTGCGAGGTGATCGCCACGACAACGCGGGCCGATGCGCCGATGGAGCTGTTCGGCAGGCGCGTCGTCATCGGGGCCGCGGAGATGCTGGTAGCGCGGGAGGATTTGGAGGAGGAGCCCGAAGGGGTGACGGATCGGCGCCCCTTAGGGTTGGCCGAGCGCATTGCCGCCCTGCGATGGGGGTCTGCGACGCCGATCCAGCTGGTACTCGGCGCGAGCCGGGCGGGATGCACTCCGGAAGAGGAGCTTGCCCTGTGGGCCATGACGGTGCTCGGAAGGGGCACGATAGACGACGTGCGCGCGCTGCTCGGGGCGCGCCGGGCCGAGAAGGCCTGGGATGCTCTCGCCGCGCGTTGCCCTCTTGTGGGCATTTCCGCTGGCGAAGAGAGCTTCGCCGCGCTTTCCGTGTCCCTTGGGGAGGTGAGGGATCACGGGCGGGCGCGTCTTCAGGCGCTCGCCGAGACCTGCGGGTTCGCCGGTAGGGAGGAGGCGATGGAAGTTTTGGCGGAGCGCTTGATGGAGCGTGGGGAATGCGGGCGCGCCGTGAGCGCGATGACGCTGCTGGCGCGCCGGCGGGCCCACGGCCGGTGGCTGGCGGCGAACGGCTGGGCGGCCCTGTGGGGCGGCGCGGCCGTCGAGGTGTGCGAGCTCTACGACTCGGCGACCCGCACCCAAATGGCAGCCCGTGCGGACATCAACGCCATGATCGCCTGGGCCTGGGCGCAGCGGGGCGATCGCGCGCGGGCCGTTCAGTTCGCCCAGCGCAGCCTTGTCTCGGAGAGGAGCACGCCGCGAACGGTCCTCTCCGCGGCATTGGCGGCCTGGGAGGTGGGCAACGCGGCTACGCGCCGGGCCATGGAGGAGACGGTCGCCTCCTGTCTGGCTGAACTGGATGGCGCCGGGGGAGTCGAGCGCGAGGACGGTCTGGCCGAGCTGGTCGTGGTGGCGCATGGAGTACTGGCGCTGGGCCGCGGCGACGACGTTCTGGCGGTCTGGGCGTCCCGGGTCGGCGAAGCGCTGGACTGGGGAAGCGGCTCGCGCATCGACGTGGAGCGCCGGCTGCTCGGCGCCGCGGCGGCGCTGGAGGGCCTGGAGGCGACCGGGGCGCTGGGCGCCGGCGCCGATACGGCCATTGCCGGCCGACCCGAGCTGGTGCGGCTCGTCGCTTGCAGCCATCGCGCCCTGGACGCGCTGGTGGAGCGCGGCTGGAGCCTCGGCTTCGGAGCCTACCGGGCGGCCGCCGCCCTGGAGCGGGCGGGGGAGGTGCTCGAGGGCCTCGGCCTGCCGCGGCTGTCCGCTCCTGTGGCCGCCGCATTATTTGCGGCCCATGTCGAGAAGGGGGCGGCCCGATCGCGTCGCGAGAAGTCTTCTGGAGCTCCTGTCGTCGAGGATCCCGAGCGCGGGCGCAGTTTGCCGGTGCCCAGCGCGCCCCGGACGGCGATGGCCGTCGCGCCCGAGGTGTCCGTGGAGCCGCTGCGCCTGAAGTTGTTCGGCACCATGGAAGTCGCTTTGGGGCGGCGCGACATCACCTATCAGTTCGAGGGCCGCCCGAAGACCCGTCTTCTGCTGGCGCTGCTCGCCCTGCACCGCGGGCGCGAGCTGGGACGCGACCAGATCGTCTCCATGTTGTGGCCCGCCGCCGACAAGCGCACGGGGGCGAAGAGCTTCTACCGCGTGTGGGGAGATCTGCGATCCCTCCTTTCCCAGCAGGGGTCGTGCCCCTACCTCATCCGCAGCCGCTATGGCTGCCGGCTCGATCCCGATTTGTTCGAGAGCGACCTAGACGAGTTCGAGGAGCTGATTCGCTGCCTGCTGTTCGGCCCTGCCGACGATATGGCCTGGGAGAGGGCCATAGCCACGATCCAAGGCTCCTTCGGCAGCGTGCTTCTGCCCACCGAGCGCAAGTGCGAGGCCATCGTCGTCTTCCGCGATCGCCTCGACGCGGAGTTCGTGGACGGCCTGGTGGCGGCTTCGCGGCGTCTTCTTGTCCGGGGGGAGCTCCAGGGGGCGCTGTGGCTCGCTCGGGAGGCCTTTCAGCGCGATGCGGGGCGCGAGGACGCGGCGGCGGCTCTCATGCGCGCGCAGATGGCCACCGATCAGCGCTCGGCCGCCGTACAGACGTTCTTCGCCTGCCGCGACCGCTTGTCGCGAACGCTGGGACTCGATCCCTCGCCGGCGCTGGCCGCGCTCTACCGGCAGCTGTTGGAAGGCGAGTTGTCTTTCGCCTAGGGGTGAGGCGGGCGAGGCGGCGAAACGAGCAGGAAGTGACACCAGGTTGACACGCTGCCTTCCTCAAAGAAGGAGTACTATGGAACCTGACCGTTCCGCTTAGGGATGGGAACGTATTCGATTGCGCCCAGGGGCGGCCGCATCTCGGCCGCGGGCGCGCAGAGAAAGGGGGTGTGCAATGGAGGCTTTCGCTGATGTGGCGGTGCTCTCGCGCATTCAATTCGCGCTGACGGTGGCGTACCACTTCCTGTTCGTGCCGCTGTCCATCGGACTCGGGCTCATTCTGGCCATCAACGAGACCCGCTATTACCGCTCGCGCAAACCCGAGGACGCTGCGGCGACGAAATTCTGGGTGAAGGTGTTCACCGCGACTTTCGCCATCGGAGTGGCCACGGGCATCACCATGGAGTTCTCCTTCGGCACCAATTGGGCGAACTACTCGCGGTTCGTGGGCGATATCTTCGGAGCTCCTTTGGCCGCCGAGGCGCTGTTCGCCTTTTTCCTGGAGTCGGTCTTTCTGGGCGTGCTCCTGTTCGGGCGCGAGAGGGTGAGCCCGAAGTTCTACATGGTGTCCTCGTGGCTCGTGTGGGCCGGGTCGTGCCTGTCGGCGCTGTGGATCCTCATCGCGAACTCCTGGATGCAGACGCCGGCCGGCGCGGAGCTCAACGCCGACGGCACCGAGGCCGTCATCACCGACTTCTTCTCGGCGGCCTTCAACCCGTCCATCTTCGCCCGCTATACCCACACCGTGGACGCGCTGCTCATCATGGGCGCGTTCGTGGCCATGGCCGTGGCCGGCTGGTATATGCTTAAGGGCCGCAACGCCGAGTTCGCCATGAAGACCATGCGCATCGCCGCCGTGGTGGGCATCGTGACCTCCTGCGCCATGATCGTGTTCGCCCATTCCTCCGCCGTGGTGGTGTGGAACGAGCAGCCCACCAAGCTCGCCATGATGGAGGGCATGTACGATTCCGAGGTGCCCCCGCTGTACGCCGTGGGCATTGTGGATGAGGACAACCAGGAGGTCATCGCTCCCTTCGCCATTCCCGGCGGCACGAGCTTTCTGGCCACGGGCAACTTCGAGACGGAGTATCCGGGCTTAAACGAGCTCGCCCAAACCGAGGAGTACGGCGACATGGTGGTGGAGGACATGCCCGTGGGGCTCGTGTTCCAGAGCTACCACCTCATGGTGGCCATGTACGGGCTCATCATGCTGACGAGCATTCTCGTGCTCGTGTTCACCTTCAAGGGCGGCCGCATCGCGAAGATGCGCTGGTTGCAGTGGGCGGCGGTGCTTTCGCCCATCTGGCCGTTCATCGCCATTCAGACGGGCTGGATCACCGCCGAGGTGGGGCGCCAGCCCTGGGTGGTGTACCCGTCGGTCACCGGCCCCGACGGCGTGTCGCTGCTGACGGCCGACGGCATCTCCATGTCGGTGTCGGCGCCGGAGCTGTGGCTGACGCTGGGCCTGTTCGTGCTCGTGTATCTGGTGCTGCTCATCGGGTGGGCGCGGGTCATCGGCCGCTTCATCAAGGAAGGGCCGGTTGCCGAGGGCGCTGCTGCCGCCGATGCGGCCGCAGTCGTCGTGGTCGCTGCCGACGCCGAGGGCGATGTCGTCGTTGCGGAGGCCGTCGCCGCCGCGGGCGATAGCGGGAAGGAAGGTGAGTAGCCATGATGGAGTTCTTAAGCGTGCTGTGGTTCTTCCTCATCTTCGTGCTCATCGCGGGCTATTTCGTGCTTGACGGGTTCGATCTGGGCATCGGCGTGCTGTCGCCCTTCATCGCGAAAAACGACGAGGAGCGCGCGGTGCTGCGCCGGGCCATCGGTCCTGTGTGGGACGGCAACGAGGTGTGGCTGCTCACGGCGGGAGGTGCGCTGTTCGCCGCCTTCCCGGACGCCTATGCCACGACGTTCTCCGGGTTCTACCTGGCCGTCATGCTGGTGCTGTTCGGCCTTATCGTGCGCGCCGTGTCCTTCGAGTTCCGTGCTGGCGATCCGTCCTGGGGAAAGCTCTGGGACGCGTGCTTCTTTGTGGGCTCGCTGCTTCCGGCGCTGCTGCTCGGCGTGGCGGTGGGCAACATCTTCGCCGGCATCCCCATGGACGCCGCGGGCGATTACGCCGGCGTGCCTCTGATCGGCCTCATCACGCCTTTCACGCTGCTGACGGGGCTTTTGGGCCTGGCGATGTTTTTGGCCGCCGGCGCCTGCTGGGCCGCGCTGAAGGCGCCGCTGCCCTCTTGCCTTCAGGCCCGCGCCGCACGGCTGCGCCTGCCCCTGCAAGTGATCGCGCTTGTTCTGTTCGCCGTGGTGTCCGTGTACGCCCTCGTTCTTGTCGGGCCCGAGATGGATCCGAACTTGGGCATCCTGCGGTGGCTGTTCGCGGCGCTGGTGGTGGTGGGGCTGCTGGCCTCGCTCGTCGTGGGCAAGACGTCCGGGGACGACCTGAAGGCGTTTCTGGCTCAGTCCGCGTCCATGATCGCGCTCGTGGCGCTTCTGGCCTGTTCCATGTTCCCCGTGCTCGTGAACGCCACGGCCGATTCCGTGGGGCCGGCCATCACCTTGGCCAACGCCGCATCGTCGGAGCTGTCGCTCACCTGGATGACCATCATCCTGTGCATCGGGCTTCCGCTCGTTCTCGTGTACCACGTGGTCATCTACCGCACCTTCCGCGGCCGCGTGAACCCCGCCGATCTGGAGGAGTACTAGTCTCTTCCGCGGCATTTACCGGGGCGTTGCGGGGTGCTCGCTTGCATGGGCCGAAGTCTCCGCCATCATGTTTCTGGGGGAGGGGGCGGCCCGATGCCCGGGCCTTGTGAGTCTCGCATTGGTGGGCGGCGATGTCTCGTCGGGAGAGGTGCCGCCATGATGCTTGGGTCTCGCGGGACGCTTCGTCGTTGTTGACGTACTTTCGGGGAGGACCTGCTATGGCGGGCCCTCCCCGTTTTTCCGCCGCTCTGTCCGGGCTGCTTCGCACTTGCCTGCAGCTTGCGTTTGGCCTGGCCCCCTCAGTCTGCAGTTTGCGCCCGGGTCTCCCCGGTTTCTCCTGCCTGCAGCTTGCGCCCGGATCCTTCTGGCCTATCTGCCTGCAACCCGCGCCCGGGCCTCCCCGATCCCGCTGTTGGCTATTTTGCCTCTGGCGGTCTTGCTCCTGCCAACCTTTGCCAAATTCTCGGACGATAATTTCGAGTTGTTAGGCTTTTGTTCGGCGCTATGCCGAGGTAGGTCGCCATGACGTTCATCAATGCGTTCGAGCATGGTGAATACCCCCAGGTCAGAGATGTGATGTGGAAAATGAGATACCGTAGGGGGTGGGGCTGCTGTCTGCGAAACTCTAACAACTCGAAAATCTTGCGCCATTTTAGTTTACTGATTGAAATGCTTTGAGCCCAGATGGCATGGGCTTCCGCTTGCCCTTGTGTGCTTTGATCCCGGACGGAGTGGGCCTCCGTTTGTCCTTGTCCTGAGTTTGCCTCTGTGACCAATTGCTCGACTACCGCATCTTTCGCAGACGAATTTCCCTCTGGTATATTTCGCTCGATTGTGATATAGCATACAGTAATACACTACTAAGTAAAGGAGGGGAAATGCGGTGCATCTGCTTAAGTCATGAGACTGCTTTGGAATTCTGGAGGTTGTGGTCCGCTCGCAATGGCATTGCCTTGCATCTTTTCCATTGCCGTAAGACGATGCAGACCGATGATCTGCCTTTTCGGATCTTTCCGTCATCGGCCGTTCTGGTGGATTCGTCCTCAGCAAAACGCACCGTTGTCGAAATCATTGATGGTGCGCTAGAGGATGGTGTGCCGGAAGAACTCGCTGAGCTGCTTGGCGCTTGTCGCGTTGTCTTGTCGGAGACGCATTCGTCGAAGCGCTCGGAAGAGTCTGGAATCGCTGATAGTTCGAGTGGTGCCGGAAAAGTTCTCCATGTGCTCGGACATCGCAAGCCCGGGGTGCGTACTGCGGACGGGTTGACGTATCACCACAGCTCGGCAACATATCCGAAAGGGTCTTTCTTGAAAATCGCGCGGGGTGTGTACGTTTGTGCTCCGGAGCTCGTTTTTGCCCAGATGGCATCGTTGCTTCCCTTTGGCGCGCTTCTGTCATTGGGCTATGAGCTATGCGGTTGCTATCCTGTCGAGGCCAGCGAGTATCTTGTGCGACATCCGCTCTGCTCGCCGAATCGGCTGGTTGCCTTCTGCAGCCATTTGCGTGGCTTCAAAGGGTCGGCGGCGGCGAAGACGGCTGCGCGATACGTTCTGGCAAAGTCGGCTTCGCCAGCTGAGACGTCCTTGGCGATCATAGCGACTGCGCCGCGTAATTACGGCGGATTCGGCATGAGGGGTGCGCGTCTTAATGAGCCGGTCAAGTTGAGGCGAGAGGCGGAGCGCATTGCCCATGGCTCGTCGTTGGTGTGCGATGTGCTATGGCCCGAGCGCGGTGTGGCACTTGAATACGATAGCTCGCAGTTCCATGGGAGCAGCTTGCGCCTTTCCCGTGATTCGCGTCGCAGGAGCGCGCTGGCTGCTCAGGGATTGGAGATAAGATCAATCACGGCGAGTCAGCTTGAGAATGTTTTCGAATTCCAAGAGACAATTCTGCATGCATTTCGCGCAGCTGGTTGTGATTTCAAGCGGCTGAACGGAAAGCAACTCGATCGCCATATGAGGCTTCGCAGCGAACTACGCAAGTGCGTGTGAGGAGGTGGGGCGAAGCGGACGGCCGAGGCGAAAGGCCGAGATGCGGGGCTGAACCAAATGCACTAACGCCATGACTTTGTTCATTTGCCATACCTGAGACAATGTCTGGTTTGGTTTGAGGCAAAAAATTTTGAGTTGTTAGACGTTTGCGGAGCTGGCGCTCGCATAAATCTGAAATCTGAACGACTGTATATGCTAAAGTATTTAAAAAATATCTTAACACGTCTATCAATCTCAAAACCACTACGGGGTAGAGTGATGTGAATTGGCTCTAAACTCTAACAACTCGAAAAAAAGAAGCATCTGGTTAGGAGAGATTGGCCGGTGGTCGATTTCCAGCGATTTCCGCGAAGACTGTAAGGCTGTATGAGAGTGGGCTTTCGAGGGAGATGCCGTCGGGAAAAGCAGTGGCAACGATTGAAGAAGTGACGCGAAGGGCCGGGGTGTGACGGTGCAGGAGTGCGAAGGGCCGGGGTGCGATGGCGCTGGAGCGCGAAGGGACTGGAGTGTGAAGGGGCCGGGGTGCGATGGCGCTGGGGTGCGATGGCGCTGGGGTGCGAAGGGGCTTGGAGTGCGACGGGGCTGCGCCGCGAAAGGGGCCGGGTGCGACGGTGCGGGACGGTGCAGGATGGTGCGGGACGGCACTGGACGGCACAACCGGGCGCAAGCGGGCGCAGCCGGGCGCAACCGGGCGCAGCCGGGCGCAACCGGGCGCAAGCGGGCGCAACCGGGCGCAACCGGGCACAGAAGGGGGTCTCGCCGCCTTGCAAACCCTGTGAAATTGGGCGCGCCACCTGCGCTCTGTGGTAGAGTGGAGCAGATTTGCACCGAGGCGGCCCGTGCGGCCGCCCAACGAAGGCGACGGGAGTTGTTGAAGGGGAGGCGATCGCCGACCCCATGACCGCTCGCCGACCACAGAAAGAAGACGCAACCTATGGGATTTCTCTCCAAACTGCTCACGATGGGCGAGGGCAAGCAGCTGAAGCGCTACCAGGCCAAAGTCGATAAGATCAACGCGCTGGAACCGGAGTTCCAGGCGCTTTCCGATGAGGAGCTGGCCGCTAAGACGCAGGAGTTCCGCGAGCGCTACGCCGCCGGCGAGAGCCTGGACGATTTGCTCCCCGAGGCCTTCGCCGCCGTACGCGAGGCTTCCGTGCGCACCATCGGGCTTCGCCACTTCGACGTGCAGCTCATCGGCGGCATGGCCCTGAACGAGGGACAGATCGCCGAGATGAAGACCGGCGAGGGCAAGACGCTCGTGTCCACCCTGGCCGGCTATTTGAACGCCATTCCCGGGCACAACGTGCACATCGTGACCGTCAACGACTATCTGGCCCGGCGCGACTGCGAGTGGATGGGCCAGATCTACCGCTTCCTCGGCATGAAGACCGGCCTCATTCAGAACGGCATGCCGCCGGCGGCGAAGAAGCCCGCCTACGAGGCCGACGTCACCTACGGTACCAACTCCGAGTTCGGCTTCGACTACCTGCGCGACAACATGGTCACGCGCGGCAGCTCGCGGGTGCAGCGCGGGCACCACTTCGCCATCGTCGACGAGGTGGACTCCATCCTGATCGATGAGGCCCGCACCCCGCTCATCATCTCCGGCGCCGGCACCCAGGCCGCCGACACCTACAAGAAGTTCGCCCGGGTCATGCCCGGCCTCAAAGAGGGCGTCGACTTCGACATGGACGAGGCCAAGCGTACCATCAACGCCACGGAGAGCGGCCTTGAGAAGATCGAGGTCATGCTCGGTATCGAGAACATCTACGCCGACCCGTCCGGCCAGCTGGCGAACCACCTGCAGCAGGCGCTGAAGGCCCAGTTCCTCTTCCACCGCGACGTGGACTACGTCGTCATGGACGGCGAGGTGAAGATCGTCGACGAGTTCACCGGCCGCATCATGGAGGGGCGCCGCTACTCCGAGGGCCTGCACCAGGCGCTCGAGGCCAAAGAGCACGTGCTCGTGCGCGAGGAGAACCAGACGTTGGCCACCATCACGCTGCAGAACTACTTCCGCCTCTACGACAAGCTCTCCGGCATGACCGGTACCGCCATGACCGAGGACGCGGAGTTCCGCCAGATCTACAAGCTGCCGGTCATGGCCATTCCTCCCAATAGGCCGGTCATCCGCGTCGACGAGAACGATCTGGTGTACCGCACCATCGACGGCAAGTTCAACGCCGTGGCCGACGACATCGCCGCGCGCCACGCGAAGGGCCAGCCGTGCCTGATCGGCACCGTGTCCATCGAGAACTCCGAGAAGCTCTCGCGGCTTCTGGACAAGCGCGGTATCAAGCACGAGACGCTGAACGCCAAGCACCACGAGCGCGAGGCGCATATCGTGGCCCAGGCCGGCCGTCTCGGCGCCGTCACCATCGCCACCAACATGGCCGGCCGCGGTACCGACATCCGCTTGGGCGGCGAGCCGGACATGCTCGCCGAGGACCTGCTGCGCGAGCGCGGGTTCGACGTGGACGCCCAAGAGGGCGACGAGGAGGCGCGCGGCCCCATCCCATCGGCGGCCGACCGCGCCGACGCCCTCACCCGCGCCCGCGAGATCTGCGACGCGGAGCAGGAGCAGGTGCTCGCCGCCGGAGGACTCTGCGTCATCGGCACCGAGCGCCACGAATCCCGCCGCATCGACAACCAGCTGCGCGGCCGTTCCGGCCGTCAGGGCGACCCGGGCGTGACCCAGTTCTACCTCTCCCTGGAAGACGATCTGATGCGTCTGTTCGGCGGCTCGAAGATGGACTCCATCGCGCATATGATGGAGAAGACCAATCAAGAGGACGACATGCCCATCCAGGCCGGCATGGTGTCGAAATCCATCGAGAGCGCCCAGCGCCAGGTGGAGTCCATGCACTTCGCCGCCCGTAAGAACGTGCTGGAATACGACGACGTCATGAACCTCCAGCGCAAGGCCATCTACGAGGAGCGCAACGCCATCCTGGACGGCAAGTCCATGACCGAGCGCATTCCCGGCATCATCCGCGACGCGGTGGACGCCATCGTGGGGGAGTGCTGCCCCGGGAATTCCGCCAGCGACGATTGGGATGTGCGCGCCATCGACCTGTGGGCCGCGAACATGACCGGCTGCAACGATTTCTCCGTGGCGAAGGTCGATCACGAGGACGAGGCGGAAAACGTCGCCGAGGCTTTGAACGACTTCCTCACCTGGATTTACGAGCAGAAGAGCGAGCAGCTGGGCCACGACCTCATGGAGAACCTCTCCGCCCAGGTGATGCTGCGCATCATCGACACGCGCTGGATGGCGCATCTGCAGGAGATGGACTACCTGAAGACCGGTATCGGTCTGCGCGCTTTCGGCCAGCGCGACCCGCTCGTGGAATACAAGAACGAGGCCTACAACGCCTTCCAGAATCTGACGAGCTCGATGTACGACGACTACCTGCGCACGTTGCTGCGCCTGGAGATCGCCGCGAAGCCCGCGCCGGAGGGCGCCCCCGCCGGTGCCGGCCGCCCGGCCCCTGCGGCCCTGGCGGAGCAGGAGGACCCGCTGGCCCGCAAGATGAGCTACTCGGCGCCGGAACAGGCTCTGGAGGAGTCGAGCATCCGCGGTCGCCACGCCGCCGCGGCCCGCGCCGCCTCCGGTGTTCCCGCCGCGCCCCCGCGCCCTGCCGCCGGCAAGCCCCAGACCTACGTCAAAGACAAGGAAGACCCCTACGCCAACGTGGGGCGCAACGATCCCTGCCCCTGCGGTTCCGGCAAGAAGTTCAAGAAGTGCCACGGCCAGAACCTTTGACGCACACTCAACTAAGGTTGAGCGAAGCGGGATGCGGGGTGCCGCTCACCAAGCGAGTTCCGCAGATGGTATCGAAGGCGGTAAGCGAAGGGGAGCAGTAGCCTTGACGCCTTCGATACCAGCGAGGACTGTCTGAGCGACTGAGCGGTATCCCGCAGCCCGCCCCCGGTGAGTTTCAAGGAGATTTAGATCAAGGCATGGAACTGAGAGATATTCAGAAGGAGATCGAGAAGGCGCAGGGTCGGCTGTCCGATGCCTTCTCGTTCTTGCGTATCGAGGAGAAGCGCGACGAGCTGGCCGCGCTGGACGAGCAGACGGCCCGTCCGGACTTTTGGAACGACGCGGCGGCGGCCCAGGCGGTCTCGAAGAAGGCGGCGGGGCTTCGCGCCACCATCGAGGACTACGAGCGGGCCTGCGGGCTTCTCGATGATGCGTCGGCGGCGTGCGAGCTGGCCGGCGACGATGCGGCCTTCGCCGAGGAGGCCGAGCGCACCGCCGCCGAGCTTGCGGCGCTGCTCGATCAGCTGGAGATCGAGTCCTGGTTCTCCGGCGAGTTCGACGAGGGCGACGCCATCCTCACGGTGAACCCCGGCCAGGGCGGCCTCGAGGCCCAGGACTGGACCCGCATGCTCTACCAGATGTACGTCCACTACGCCGAGGACAAGGGCTGGAAGGTGACGGTGCTCGATCTCGTGCTCGGCGAGGGCATAGGGCTCGATCGGGCCACGATCCAGATCGAGGGCCGCTACGCCTACGGCATGCTGCGCAGCGAGATCGGCATCCACCGCCTCGTGCGCATCAGCCCCACCGACGCCAAGAAGCGCCGCCAGACCACCTTCGCCTCGGTGGAGGTGCTGCCGGTCATCGCCGACGACATCGAGGTGGACTTAAACCCCGCCGACGTGCGGGTGGACGTGTACCGCTCCAGCGGCCCCGGCGGCCAGTGCGTGAACACCACCGATTCCGCCGTGCGCCTCACCCACGAGCCCACGGGCATCGTGGTCACCTGCCAGAACGAGAAGAGCCAGCTGCAGAACAAGGAAGCGGCCTTCCGCGTGCTGCGCGCCAAGCTCTACGAGCTGGAGGAGCGCAAACGGCAGGAGGAGCTGGACGAGCTGCGCGGCGAGCGGCGGGACAACTCCTTCGGCAGCCAGATTCGCAACTACGTGCTCTTCCCGTACCAGCTCGTGAAGGACCTGAGAAGCGGCGTTGAGACGGGAAATGTGGACGCCGTCCTCGGCGGCGCCCTGGAGCCTTTCGTCATCGGGTATCATACGTGGAGAGTAGCCAATCAGTAGCGCTTTGGTCTGCGGTACGGCCTCCGTTTGTCATGTGTTATACTGAACACAATGAACACAATGAACACAATGGTTTTGGCGCGACAAGGAGGCCGGGCATGACGGCGACAATGACGGTTCGCCCCTCTCAGGAAATCCAGGATCGCTATGCGGCCTTGGCGCGCGCTACGGGGCGATCGCGATCCTTTTATGTGAACAAGGCCCTCGAGGACTCTATCGATGAGCTCGAGGAGGTCTACGGAGTTCTTCACGATTTGGAAGAGTACCGCGCCGGTCGGCTGGAGGCGCTCACCGCCGATGAGGCGAGGGCTGCTTGTGGCCTATAGCGTCGAGTACTTGCCTCGTGCCGTCAAGGGTCTGAAAAAGCTCGACAAGCAGATTGCCAATCGCATTTTCGATGCACTGGACGAGGTGGCCTGCCTTGACGACCCGCGCTCTCAGGGGAAGGGTCTCACAGGGCCGCTATCGGGGCTTTGGCGCTATCGCGTGGGCGATTACCGCGTCATCTGCGATATCCGCGACGGGGAGCTTTTGGTTCTTGTTGTTGAGGTAGCCCATCGCAGCCGTGTCTATCGATGACGTCGACCAGATGCTTTGGGGTTTCAGAGGCGCAGGGCTTTTGACGAGCTTTTCTGTGATCGACGGTAAGGCTGCCTACTGGCTTGCTATTGAATCGAAGACGCTTGCAAGCAAGAGGTAAGATAAATGGACGTCACAATAGGATAAGATACTAATGGCCTATGAGAAGACTAGAAGATAGGTTCTTTCGTCGTCGGGCATCACCCCTGGCGGCTCGCGAATCAACCGCCAACTCCAAATCGATCTTGCTTGCGCAGTAGTCGACATTTTGCCTTTTCAGCTGAGCGGATTGTGGTATTCTGAGACTATGTTGAATCTGTTACATAGTTGTAAGCTGCTGGGGGGGGGGTTCTCCTCTATGCGGCTGCGCTAAAAGCAACTAATGAAGCGGGCTTTCTGCTTTCGACATTTTCCAACTACAACCGAATAAACGAGGCCTGCGCTAAGACTTGCGTTTCTGGCTTGAACTGCACCGTCCTCCGTCGAAAGGAGGCGTAGGCAAGTATGTCGGCCATTGAGAAAAGCGATTTCGAGAAGTTCCTTGTGCAGGGGGCGTTGCCGCGCGCGAAGAACAAGTTGCCAGAGGGCCTCAAGGCAAGCAACTTGGTATGGGATGCGGTATGGCGCGCACATCGTGATGTTGTGCTGGCCCGACAACATGTTGTCCCGTACAGCAACTACGGGAACGAGCCTTGGGTGTCTCCGGCGAAAAGGGAACCTAACGTCATTGCCGCGCGCCTTTACGAAATACTTGTCCAATGGCCTGAGGGGGAGCCTCTCGGCTCTCGTAGTCTTATCGATCAGCTTCTGCTTGGGGTCGAGCGGAATGGTCAGAAGGTCGTTCTCGATGAGGGGCAGCTGTTCGGCTCTGTCCAGAAGCTCGTGAATATGACCCTGAAGTATCTGGTGATGCTTCAGCTGTTCGGTGCAAGCGACAAGTATCTGGAAAGGCTGCCTATCATCTCGGCCGATGAGTGCGACTGTCCCCTCGATAGCATAGTCCTCGAAAAGCTGGGCGGAAGGTTTCGAGAGATGAAATGGACGAGGCTCAGTAGGCAAGAATACGAAGAGGCGCAGGAAGAGATTGAAGCCAACCAGGAGGTTTCGGGGTTGCGCTACGACCTTGAGAATTGGTCAGAGTGGAACGCCGATGTACGCTGGGCGGGGGATGCGAAATGAGGCGTATGATGAAAATGTTTTTGTCGCTTGGTCTTTCCATTTTGCTTGCGGGTGCTCTTGTGCCTGCAGCTTGGGCCGAAGAAGAGCGCCTCGAAAGTGGACCTGGTGAGGGGTTCGAAAAAACAGAGAGGTCGTTTGCGATAGAGGAGACGTCGGCGGAGTCTCAAGTGGGAAATGCCGCGAGAGCCTCTGATGGTTGGGAAGAGATTGGATCTTGCGAATGGGGAACGGAGAACGGTAGCGACTTCGTGTTGCGTCCTGCGGACGGTTTGTCCATAGGATACTTGCCTTCTGCGAGCGAGTTGGAGATGGACCCGTACGGTGATGTTAAATGGCCGTGGATTGATTCAGATCCCCTCAGTTTTACCGTTGAGGGAACCGTAGTTTGCGGCTCTAGTGTGCGCCGCATGTTCTCCAACTGCTTCTCGCTTGCCTCCCTCGACGTCTCGGGGCTCGACACGTCGAGCGTCACCGACACGTCCGGCATGTTCCGCAACTGCTCCTCGCTCGCCTCCCTCGACGTCTCGGGGCTCGACACGTCGAGCGTCACCTACATGTCCGACATGTTCTCCTACTGCTCCTCGCTCGCCTCCCTCGACGTCTCGGGGCTCGACACGTCGAGCGTCACCGACATGTCCGGCATGTTCAGCAGCTGCCGCTCGCTCGCCTCCCTCGACGTCTCGGGGCTCGACACGTCGAGCGTCACCTACATGTCCGACATGTTCTCCTACTGCTCCTCGCTCGCCTCCCTCGACGTCTCGGGGCTCGACACGTCGAGCGTCACCTACATGTCAGGAATGTTCTCCGGCTGCTCCTCGCTCGCCTCCCTCGACGTCTCGGGGCTCGACACGTCGAGCGTCACCTACATGTCAGGAATGTTCTCCGGCTGCTCCTCGCTCGCCTCCCTCGACGTGTCGGGACTCGACACGTCGAGCGTCGCCAACATGTCCTCAATGTTCTCCGGCTGCTCCTCGCTCGCCTCCCTCGACGTGTCGGGACTCGACACGTCGAGCGTCGCCAACATGTCCTCAATGTTCTCCGGCTGCTCCTCGCTCGCCTCCCTCGACGTGTCGGGACTCGACACGTCGAGCGTCGCCAACATGTCCAGCATGTTCTCAAACTGTCCAAAACTTGCCTCGCTTGACCTGTCTTCTTTCAACAGTACCCGCATTCCTAATACCAAGATGGCGGGAATGTTCGATGATTGTTCTTCGCTTAATTTGGTGAGAGTGGGGGAGAGGTGCACGGTACAGAGCCAGCTTCCCGATAAGACGTGGTACAACGCGGCGGGGGAGGCCTTTTCTCCCAGCACGATTCCACTGTGTGTCGCAGGAACCTATGTCACTACAGCGGATCCTTTGCAGATTCGGCTCAGTGAGACAACTAAAACGCTGTCGGTCGGCGCATCTCGTTTTAGACTTGAGGCAACGGTAACGCCGGCAGTGTGGGCGGAGGAGAAAGTCGTTTGGAGTTCGTCGGATCCGTCGGTTGCCGTAGTTGACTCCGATGGTCAGGTGACCGTGCATGATGCGGGGCGGGCCATCATTACGGCTGAGGTCGGGGGCGTTAAGGCTCAGTGCGATCTAACGGTGCTGGCTGCGACTACCGACAATCCGGATGATCCCGACAACCCCGACAATCCGGATGATCCTGACAACCCCGACAACCCGGATGATCCCGACAACCCCGATAACCCGGATGATCCCGATGATCCGGAGAGTCCCGACAATCCGAAAGATCCCGATGACCCCGACAATCCTGGCAGCTCCGGCAACAACCCGCCAAGCGGCGCCGACAATCCTGATAATGGGTCTGACGGGAATACGGGATCGAAGCCGGGGGATTCCGGAAGCGGGGACGATGACGCCAAGGTCGATGGCGGGAATCCAGAAAACGCCGGAACGTCTTCGGGGACAGGCGACTCAAGCTCGAGTGACGATGGCTTGGCAAAAGGAAGTGCACGCGCCATGAGTGATGAAAAGTTGGCCCAAACGGGGGATTTCGTCGTGCAGGGAGCGATTCCTCTGATGCTCTGCGACTCTTTCGCTTTGTTTGTACTGCTTTTAGTGCTGTGGGCGTTCCGTCGTCGCGCCCAATACTGGTAGGAGCATCTCTCTGGAGTGCCTCTGTCTTTGACAAGCAAGCTGTGTTCTTGACAGGTGAACCATTCTTGCGCGCTCGGCGGGGAAAATGTGCGAGAAGCGGCAGACAGAGGTACGGCCCGTTGGCTTGCGCTACAATAGCGGCAGTCGAAAGCCGGACGGGAAAGGGAAGCTTATGGATACTGCCGCCTTGCAGGCGAAGGCCACCGACATTCGCAAGGATATTCTGACCATGATCACGGAAGCGGGCAGCGGGCACCCGGGCGGGTCGCTCTCCTGCACCGATATCCTCACGGCGCTGTACTTCGGCGGCGTCATGGACTACAACCCGGCCGACCCGCACAAGCCCGGCCGCGACCGGTTCATCCTGGCCAAGGGGCATGCGGCGCCGGCGCTCTACGCGACGCTGGCCCACGCCGGCTTCTTCCCGACCGACGAGCTGCACACCCTGCGCAAGCTCGGCACGCGCCTGCAGGGGCATCCCGATTCCAACCTGCTGCCCGGCGTGGAGGTGTCCACCGGCTCGCTCGGCCAGGGACTTTCCGTGGCCGCGGGCCTGGCGGCGGGGCTGCGCCTGACCGGCGAGGACGGCCTCGTCTTCACGGTGCTCGGCGACGGCGAGTGCGAGGAGGGCCAGGTGTGGGAGGCGGCCATGTTCGCCGCCCATCAGAAGCTCGGGCGCCTCGTGGCCATCATCGACAACAACGAGCTGCAGATCGACGGCTGCATCCACGACGTGTGCGATCCGGGGGATTTGGGCGAGAAGTTCGCCGCCTTCGGCTGGGACGTGCAGCGCGTCTGCGGGCACGACATCCCCGCGCTCGTCGAGCTTTTCGGCCGCATCAAGGCCGAGGCGGCTGATACGGCCCGTCCGGTGTGCGTGATCGCGCGCACGGTGAAGGGCAAGGGCGTCTCCTTCATGGAGAACCAGGCCGGCTGGCACGGCAAGGCGCCGAAGCCCGAGGAACTTGAGAAGGCTCTGGCGGAGCTGTCCGCCGACGCGGAATAGGAGGCCCGTCATGGTGAAACTCGCAAACACCGAGACCGCTGCCCAGAAGAAGGCCACGCGTGCCGCGTACGGCGCCACGCTCGCGGAGCTCGCCGCCGAGGGCGTGCCCGTCGTGGCCGTGGACGCCGACCTGACCGGCTCGACCACCACCAAGAAGCTCGCCGACGCGGGATACGCCGGGCGCCTGTTCAACTGCGGCATCGCCGAGCAGAACATGATCGACGTGGCCGCGGGCCTCTCGCTGGCCGGCAACATCGCGTTCACGGGCTCCTTCGCCGTGTTCGGCACCGGGCGCGCCTACGACCAGATCCGCAACACCGTGTGCTACTCGAACCTGAACGTGAAGATCGCCCCCACCCATGCGGGCATCTCCGTGGGCCCCGACGGCGGCTCGCACCAGATGCTCGAGGACGTCTCCCTCATGCGCGGCCTTCCCGGCATGCGCGTGCTCGTGCCCGCCGACTACGCCGCCGCCCGCGCCGCCCTGCGCCTCGCTGCCGCCACGCCGGGCCCCGTCTACGTGCGCATGGGCCGCGCCGCCGTGCCCTGCGTCTACGACGACGAGGTGGAGCTGGAAATCGGGCGCGCCTACGTGCTGCGCGAGGGGAGCGATGTCACCATCGTGGCCAACGGCGTGGAAATCCGCGAGGCGCTCGCCGCCGCCGACGCGCTGGCCGCCGACGGCATCTCCGCCGAGGTCATCGACGCGTTCTCGGTGAAGCCGCTCGATGGGGCGACCATTCTCGAATCGGTGGCGAAGACCCGTTGCGTCGTGACGGCCGAGGAGCATTCCGTCATCGGAGGCTTGGGCTCGGCGGTCTGCGAGCTTCTGGCCGGCGCCGACCCCGTGTGCGTGGAATGCGTGGCCGTGCGCGACCGTTTCGGCAAGTCCGGCGAGTTCGAGGAACTGCTCGACTATTTCAACATTGACGCTACGGCCATTGTTGAAGCTGTGAAAAAGGTTCGTGAGCGCGCGGGCCTTTGCTAAAATACTTCAGTCTCAGTAACGAACAACCTGAACGGAGCAAGCTGTGACGAACGAACGGAACCAGGGAATTCCTGGTCATGCCGGCCGTCACGCCGGCGCGCCGGCCCAGGGCAACAACCCGCGCGCCCGCGCGGCGGCGCCCCAGCCCGGCCACGCCCAGAAGGCGTCGATGACCTCCCAGCTGTCCCAGGCTTTGCCCATGCTCGAAGTGGACGAGATGGCCGCCCCCATGGGCGCGCCGGTCATCACCTTCGACCATGTGACCAAGACCTACCCGGCCCAGCCGAAGAAGCCCGCCTTAAGCGATGTGACCCTGCAGATCTTCGCCGGCGAGTTCATCTTCCTCGTGGGCCACTCCGGATCTGGCAAATCCACCTTCATCCGCCTGCTCACCCGCGAGATCAAGCCCACCTCGGGCAAGATCTACGTGGCTGACGAGGATCTGACCACCATGCGCAACTGGCGCGTGCCCTACCTGCGGCGCAACATCGGCTGCGTGTTCCAGGACTTCAAGCTCCTGCCGAACAAGACGGTCTTCGAGAACGTCGCCTTCGCCCTGGAGGTTATCGGCAAGAGCCGGCACGTCATCAAGACGCAAGTGCCCGAGGTGCTGCGCCTCGTGGGCCTCTCCGACAAGCTGAACAGCTATCCCGATCAGCTTTCCGGCGGCCAGCAGCAGCGCGTCTCCATTGCGCGCGCCATCGTGAACCGGCCGCCTCTGCTCATCTGCGACGAGCCCACGGGAAATCTGGATCCGCAGACCTCCCGCGGCATTATGGATCTGCTCGAGCGCATCAACCGCACGGGCACCACGGTGCTCGTGGCCACTCACGACCGCGAGATGGTCGACAACATGCGCCGTCGCGTCATCGCGCTCGACCGCGGGCATCTCACCCGCGACCAGGACCGGGGGGTGTACGGCTTCGATGTCTAGTCTCTTCTACTTCTTCAAGGAGTCGCTCCAGGGCTTCGCGCGCAACCTCTCCACGACGCTCGGCTCCATCATCACCATCTTCCTGTCGCTGCTCATCATCGGCGTGTTCCTCGTGGGCGGCACCATTGTGGAGCGCCTTGTGTCCTCCATCGAGGACGAGGTCTCCATCACCGCCTACGTGGCCGACGATGCGCCGCAGGAGTCCATCGACGCCGTCACCGCGATGATCCAGGGCATGGACGGCGTGGAAAGCGTCGGCTTCACCACCAAGGAGCAGGCGCTGGAGAACTTCAGCAACTCCATGACCACCAACCCCGAGATCATCGAGCAGCTGGACGGAACGAACCCGCTGCCCGCCTCCATCGACGTGAGCCTCGCCGACCCGCAGAAGGTCGACGAGATCGCCGCCGCCATCGAGGCCGACGAGACGTTCCGCTCCATCTGCGACGAGCCCGACAACCCGGCCGATTCGCTGAAGTACGGCCAGAAGACGGTGGACCGCCTGTTCTCGGTGACCAAGTACGTGCGCTATTTGGGCGTGGCCCTGGTGCTGCTGCTCGTGTTCATCGCGCTCGTGTTCATCAACAACACCATCCGCCTGGCCATCATGGCCCGGCGCAAGGAGATCGCCATCATGCGCCTGGTGGGCGCGTCCAACGGGTTCATCCGCGGGCCCTTCCTCATGGAGGGCGCCCTGCACGCCCTTATCGGCTCGCTTCTGGCCGTGGGCGTCCTGCAGGTGCTGCGCATGTACGGCATCCCGAAGCTGCAAAGCGCCCTGTCCTTCCTCTCGCTGGACGTCTCGGGCAACACCTACATCATGATCTACATCGTGCTGGTGGTAGCCGGTCTCGTAATCGGCCTTCTCGGCTCCGCTTTCGCCATGAGGCGGTACCTGAAGGTGTAGAATCTTGTCTTAAAGGTTTGGAACGTCGGCGCGACCCCCGCGGCACTGATGAGCCGAGGGGGTCGCGCTTTTCAGATTGACGGAGTCACGTGCAAGGAGCGGCCATGGCCAAAGAACGCAACGGGCGGCATCTCACCCCCAACCCCCGGGCCCGCAGCGAGCGGCGGGTTGATCAGGCGACGAGCCACGGGCTGCTCCGCGTGTTCCTCGCGGTCATCCTCGTCGCCGTCTCCTTCGTCGGGGGCTTCGCCCTGCGCAGCCAGACCGAACTGGTGGCGAGCTGGGGCATCCCGGTTTCCGATGGCGAGCGGGAGGCGCTTGCGGCCGCGGCGGCCAACAACACCTTCGAGTCCGTCTCGGCCCGGGTGGGCGATGTGGAGGACATCCTCTCCACGTACTCCATGGACGAGATCGACCTTACATCGGCCACCTATTCCATGCTCGACGACTTGATGAAGTCCACAGGCGACCCCTATGCCACCTACTACAACCCCGATCTGTACAACACCTACATCAAGGAGACCACCGAGCGCAGCTACGCCGGCATCGGGGTGGTGTTCGCCGACTACAACGGGCGCGCCTACGTGTCGGATGTCTTCGAGGGCTCCGAGGCCGAGGCTAAAGGCGTGCAACAGGGCGACTTCCTCACCTCCATCGACAGCGAGGACGTATCGGCCTGGTCGATGACCGAGGTGGTGAACGCGCTGGCCAAAGACGAGGGCGCGACGGTGTCGGTGACCTGGATGCGCCCGGCGAGCCTGGACGCCCAGACCGGCGAGCAGTTCACCACGACGCTCACCTGCAAGGTCTACGAGGAGGCGAACCTCACCACCGCGCTTTCCGACGGCGTGGGCGTCGTGAAGGTGCGCCAGATCTCGAGCAATGCCGCGGAATTGGTGGATCAGGCGACGAAATCGCTCGTCGAGCAGGGGGCCGGGGCCATCGTGCTCGATCTGCGGGACAACGCCGGCGGATACCTCACCCAGGCCGTCGATATCGCGAGCCTGTTCGTGAACTCCGGCGTCCTCGTGCAGATTCAGGGCAACGACGGGCCGGCCACCACCAAATCGGCCGCGGGCGACGCGCCGTACAAGGACGTGCCGCTTGTCGTGGTGGTGAACCGCTACACGGCCGCCGCCGCCGAGGTGCTCGCCGCGTCGCTGCAGGACAACGAGCGGGCCGACGTGGTGGGGGAGACGAGCATGGGCAAGGGCTCGGTGCAGGTGGTGCGCGAGCTGGACTTCGGCGGGGCCGTGCGCTACACCGCCGCCTACTACCTCACGCCCCAAGGCGAGCCCATCGACAACGTGGGCATCGCGCCCCAGGTGGGGGTGGTAAACGGCGAGGGGGAGGATGGAGCGGACTCCCAGCTGGCCACCGGCATCGACATCGCCCGCTCGCTCATTCCGGCGGCCTAGGATCGGCCGCGCAACGCGCACGGACGCCTTCGCGTCTCATAAGGGAAGGGAGATAGGGTGAGCCGCAACAGGAAGCACACGCGCCGCCGCCCCAAGGCGAATCCCCGGGGCGTTCTCACCGTGAGCGCCGGCGGCTTCGGTTTCGTGCAGACGGCCGAGGGGGAGTACTTCATCCCCGCCTCGGGCCTCGCCGGCGCGTTCGACGGCGATCTGGTGGAAATCGCGCCTCTGCGGGCCGGGGCATCGAAGGGGCGGCGAGTCGCGGATGACGACGGGGATATGACGGGTCGTCCCGCCGCCCGGGTACTTTCGGTCGTCGATCGGGCCCACGACACGCTGGTGGGGCGCTACGAGGTGGCCGAGCCCTTCGGAGTGGTGGTTCCCGCCGATCCGCGCATTCCCTACGACGTGTTCACCATGCGCGCCGAGTCGCCCGAGGTGCCCGACGGGGCGCTCGTGCGGGTGCGCATCGCCCAGTTCCCGACGCGCCGCAGCGCCGCCACGGGCTTTGTGGAAGAGGTGCTCGCCGATACCTCCGACGCGCCGGGGGCCGGCATCGACCTCATCGTCGGCCGCCACAAGCTGGAGACGGTGTTCTCGGAAGGGGCCCTGGCCGACGCGTCCGCGGCGACCTTGGACGCGGGAGGGGCCCTGGCCGCCGGCTACCGCGACTTGCGCGACCGCTTCACCTTCACCATCGATCCGGCCGACGCCAAAGATTTCGACGATGCGCTGTCCTTGGATTATTTGGAGGAAGAGGGGCTGTGGCGGCTCGGCGTGCACATCGCCGACGTGAGCCACTACGTGCCCTGGGGCTCCTCGGTCGATTTGGACGCGCGTCGGCGTGCCACGAGCGTGTATCTGGCCGACCGCGTCATCCCCATGCTGCCCCCGGCCCTTTCCGACGAGCTGTGCTCGCTCGCGCCCGGCGCCGAGCGGCGCTCCATGACGGCCGACCTGTTCCTGAACGATGAGGGAGAGCTCGTGCGCTTCTCGCTGTACCCGGCTCTCATCCGCTCGGACGCGCGCCTTTCCTACGGCGAGGCCGACGACATCCTCATCGACTACAAGGCCGCCATCGCCGCCGGAGGCGATATTGCCTGGCGGCTCGTGGAATGCTCGCGGCTCGCCCGCGCCCGGGAGGCGGCCCGCGCCCGGGCCGGCGGCATCGACTTCGCCACGACCGAGGCCAAGGTGGTCCTCGATGCGGAGGGACGGCCGACCGACATCGCGCTGCGCCGCAAGACCGAAGCCACGCGCCTGGTGGAGGAGGCCATGATCCTGGCCAACGAGACGGTGGCCGGCTACCTGGAGCGGCGCGGCTTTCCCTGCCTGTACCGCGTCCACGAACCTCCGGCCTCCGATGCCTTGGGCTCGCTCATACCCGTGTTCCAGGAGTTCGATTGGTTCGAAAAGCCCATGGAGGCGCGTCTGGTGGCGGGGGATCCGAAGGTCATCCAAGAGATTTTGGCGGCAAGCGCGCTCCGCAGCGAGGGGGAGCTCGTCAGCTCGCTTCTGCTGCGGGCCATGAAAAGGGCCGACTACCGGCCCGAGAACCAGGGTCATTACGGGCTTGCCAGCGAGGCGTACTGCCATTTCACGAGCCCCATCCGCCGCTACCCCGATTTGGTGGTGCACCGTATGCTGCGCGCCGCGCTCGAGCGCCGTCCGGAGAAATTCGACCAGGAGGTGGCGGCGCTTCCCTGGATCGCCGAGCACTCCTCGGCCATGGAGCGGGTGGCCGAGGCGGCGGCTCGCGAGTCCCAGGAGCTGAAGATGGTCGAGTACCTGGCCGCGTTCGTGGGCCAGTCCTTCTCGGCCGTGATCTCCGGCGTGGCGGCCTGGGGGCTCTACGTGCGCCTCGATTGCACGGCCGAGGGCATCCTTCCCGTGCGGGCCTTGGGCGACGAGTACTTCGTCTTCGACCCGGTGCGCTACACGCTTGTGGGCGACGAGTCGGGGAAGGTCTACCGGCTGGGTCAGCGCGTCGCCGTCACGCTGAAGAGCGCCGACGCGACCACCGCCTCCCTGGAGTTCGTGCTGGCCGGAAGACGCTGAGGGATGGGGTTGTTGAGGGAGCTGCGAGGGGGAAGGGAAATCGAGTATGGTAAGCATTTACATCGCGCTGTATCTGTTTCTCGCTGGCACGGGGGCCGGCGCGTTTCTTATCGGTGCCGTCGTCGATATGGTTCTGCGCTTTCGTCCTCGTGCAGCGGGAGGATGGTTTGAGCGTGTGAGCGCTGTTACCGATGCCGGTTTGATCCTCGGTCCGGTGCTTGTGGCGGTGAGCGCGCTTTTTCTTTTTCTCGACTTGGGTGTGCCCGATCGGGTGTTTCACCTCTTTCTTGCTTCGACCTCCAGTCTTCTTTCCATGGGTGCGTGGGCTATTCTGGTATTTTGCGTGATGGCCACGCTCGCATTGGTCCTGGGGTCACTTGCTGACGGCGAAGGGGATGGCTATGAATACGAGCTTGCTCCAGGGAAGGTTGTTCTGCGTGTGTGCGAGTTTGCCTGCAGTTTGGTGGCCATGGGAATGGCATTGTTCGTGGTGGTGTATTCTGGCATCTTTCTCGCCATGTATCCTTCGCTCCCCTTTCTTCACACAGGATGGGTTCCCGTGCTTTTCGTGGCTTCAGCGTTGGCGTGCGGGCTCGCGGCGCTCATAGTGACGGCGTTTTTCCGCTTGGCTTCGCCTGGCATGGAGCTGGCTACCAATGCGCTGCTGCCGCTCGATATGGTCTTCGTCGTCGTCGAAGCACTTGTTTTAGCGGGTTTTCTTGCCAGCTGCTTTGCCTCGGATGGGCCAGCGGGCACCTCGGCTCAGTCGCTGATGAGCGGGAACATAGCACCGCTGTTTTGGGCTGGGGTAGTGATGATGGGGCTTGTTGCGCCTTTCTCCGTTGATGCTGTCTGTCGCCGTCTGCCCGCGCCGGTGGCTGTGGTGCTAGGGAGTGCTTGTGCGTTGGTGGGAGGTTTGTGCCTTCGAGTGGCGCTTCTCATGGCTACCGAAAGATTCAATCTTGTGTTCATGAGCGCACTGGGCTTTTGGAACTAGCGGGGCTTTCTCCTTCGGCGCCATAGAGGCCGAGAGGGTGCTTTGCTGTCGTCGTCCTCTGTGATACTATGACGCTATCACTTAGAGAAGGACGATACCATGAGCATGGCGGAGACAGCATCGAATATATCAGCACAGGCGGAAGCCGATCCTATTAGCGACTTTCGCATTAACGAGAAGAGCGTCGTCCCTATCTGGATTCAAATTCGCAAGCGGTTGGTGTACTTGATATCGTCAGGCAAGTTCGAGCGAGGTGAGAGACTGCCATCGGTTCGAGAGCTATCAGTGCAGCTGGGAGTCAATTACAATACTGTGAACAAGGTGTACCAGGATCTTGAGCGCGATGGCTACATCTACACCCAACGTGGCCGCGGAACATACGTCTCCGACCTCAAGAACGCTCATCTTTCGGTTGTTGATGGCGACGTGGAAGCGCTCGCCGTTGATTTTGTCCAGCAGGCGCTCACGGCAGGGATGTCGGCGGAGGATATCCATGATCTTGTGTCCGAGCAGCTCATTCTGCTCGGTGGAGTAGCCTAGCACCAGTTCAAGGGGGAGAAGGGTGAGAAGTAAGGCGAAGCAGGCGCGAGAGGCCGAGCAGGTTCCTGCGCGCGTTAAGGCATTGACGGGGTCTATGGCGGCGCCGACGGCGAAAAAGACGTCGCGTAACAGCGTTTACCTGTTCGCTATAGCGCTCTTCTTGACTTCCGGCGGTCTGTTCGCGTTCCTTGTGTGGAACGCATCGCTGCCCGTGGCCCTTTTGGGCGGCGTAGCAGTGGGCCTGGTGGCCTCGAGTACCGTTCGCATCGCTCCGCAGTGGGAGCGTGTCGTGGTTCTGCGCCTAGGGAAGTTCAATCGCATCGATGGACCAGGATTATATGTGGTTGTTCCTATTGTCGAATCAGTGGCTGCGCGAGTTGACCAGCGCATTATCACCACACCGTTTTCGGCCGAGGAGGCTGTGACGGCCGACCTTGTGCCGCTGGGCATCGATGCGGTGCTGTTCTGGATGGTTTGGGATCCCAAAGACGCCTGCGTGGAGGTGGAAGATTATTCATCAGCGGTATGGTGGGCTGCTCAAACCGCCCTGCGCGATGCGGTGGGTCGCATCAATCTCGCCGAGGTGGCGACGCGCCGCGAGCAATTGGACAACGAAGTGAAAGAGATTCTCGAGGAGAAAACGCGTGCGTGGGGCATCACGGTTGTTTCGGTGGAGATTCGCGATATCGCTGTTCCGTCAGAATTACAGGATGCTTTATCTAAAGAGGCCCAGGCTGAGCGAGAGCGTAACTCGCGTTTGCTTCTCGCCGAGGTGGAAAAGGACATCTCTGAGATGTTTGTAGAGGCGGCGGCTGTTTACGAGCGTAATGACAAGGCGCTTCAGTTGCGTACGATGAACCTTATTTACGAGTCGGTGAAAGAAAAGGGCGGCCTTGTTATCGCCCCAAGTGCCTTCGGCGAGGCTTTCAACAACATCGATGGTTTCTTGAAATAACTCACGGTTGTTCAGTTCCGATCTAATTTCGTCGGTGTCAGAGTTACGGACTGGATGCGTCCTGTGCGATGTTTGATTTACGGCGTGTGCAAACACCGCAGTTTCTCGCATTCAACTGCGAGAAGGCGCATCGTCTCGAAAAGAAATGCATTATTTCCTAAATAGGATAGTCTAAGTTATTGATTGTCATAGTTGAGTAGTGTACCCTGACAATAGGCATTTGAGGGTGCCAGGGGAATGTCCTCTGCAGAGGGCAGGGGAATCCCTTATATTTTGAGGGAGGTACACCATGAGCGAGAACGGCTTGAACGTCAGTCGCCGAGGGTTCGTGGCAGGAGCCGGCGCTGCGGCTCTCACTGCGGGACTGGCGGGATGTGCGTCGGGCACGGCAGAGAAGGAGGGGACTGATCTGGCGAGCACTTCGCCGGAGAAGACGGCTTACGATCCGAACGCGGGCGAATGGATTCCCACCACTTGCAACATGTGCTTCAACAACTGCTCGATCAAGGCGCATGTTATCGATGGCGTGATCGTGGAGTTGACGGGCAATCCGGATAGCCCTATCGGCTATGGCCACATTTGTGGAAAAGGCGCCGCAGGCATCATGCAGCAGTACGATCCGAACCGTATCACCAAACCCATGAAGCGCACGAATCCCGAAAAGGGGATCGACATCGATCCGGGCTGGGTCGAGATCAGCTGGGACGAAGCGTACGATCTTGTCGATGAGGCGTTCTCGAAGGCAGTTGCGGAATATCCCGGAGCTCTTGGGAGCATGTCCATGGTCGCTAGCCAAACGGGCAGCTTGGTCAAGGGCATGGCGCTCGGTGCGCTCTACGGCGCCTATGAGCCGGCTAATGCCATTGCCGATTTGTGCGGCACCGGTGTTCACCAGGTAAGCTACATCTATACGGGGGCGGGCAACGCGAAGCCCGATTACGAGTATTGCAACTACCTCATTCAGTTCGGCACCAATGCTGGCGTTGCCACGCGTCACGGCTTCAATATGACGGCCGAGCTTTTCTCCAAGCGTCGCGCGGAGGGGATGCGTCTCGTCAACTTCGATCCTCATATGTCGGCGGGCGCCGAAGCCGCTGACCTTTGGGTGCCGATACGTCCCAGCACCGACGCCGCTGCTGCGCTGGCAATGGCGAACGTCCTCGTGAACGAGCTGGGGATCTTCGATGCCGAGTATCTAACGAACCGCACGAACGGCCCGGCTCTCGTCAGCGATGAGACGCAGCGCATCTTGCGTCATCCCGAGTCGAACAAGGCGCTCTACATGGATGCGTCCGACAATACTGCCAAGCCCTACGACGAGTGCGTGCAGCCAGTGCTGGAAGGCACGTTTGAGGTTGATGGCGCTGCTTGCACAACGGCGTTTACCCTTTACAAGGCCCATATTTCGCGCTATACACCTGAATATCAAGAAGAGATCACTACGGTTCCCGCCGCTACTATTCGTCAGATCGCCAAAGAGTTTGGCGAGGCTGCCCATATCGGCGAGACCATCGAGGTCGGCGGGGTGACTATGCCCTACCGCCCCGTTTGCGTCGATCTGTTCTCCGGTCTGACGCGGCACAAGCATGCTTACCATGCCTGCTGGGCTGTCATCATGCTGAATGTTATCGTGGGTGCCGCGAACTCGGTGGGAGGCCTTATCGGATTCGATCCCGCCTGCAACGGCATTACCGATGACCCTGAGAACGTTGTTCAATTCCGTCCCTCAATTTGGGAGGAAGACGGCTTCATGAACGACGTTTCGCTGCTCATGGCCTATCCCGGCTCGTACTACGAGCGCGTGCGCAAGCCGATCGAGGAGTACAAGCCGACCGATATGAGTATGCTCGCCCTCCAGCCGCTCGGAGAGGACGCGCATTTCTTCAACCTGGCCCAGTGCGATCCCGATTTGTACGGCACTCAGCCTATCAAGGCCGCGCTTGTTTACGGCTGCAATCCCATCAAATGGTGGGGCAACCATGACGAGCAGATCGAAATGCTGAAGAATCTCGATTTCATCGTGGGCGTCGACCTGTTCCTCAACGAATCCTCCTACTTGTATGATGTGTTCCTTCCTGAGGCGAACTATCTCGAGCGAATCGATCCTTTGCCTCACATGTTCTTCAACCACCGGGTGATCTGCGGCTTGGATGTGCCGTGGGCATATCCGATCATGCAGCCGGTTGTCGAGCCGAAGGACGGCGTGAAGTCCATTTTCGAGATAATGGGCGATCTTGCCGATCGCAGGGGCATGACCGCGAATTACGTTGGGCTTATGAACATGGTGTACCGGGTTAAGGATGAATACTCTGTTCCCATGGATCAGCCTTTCGACCTCGAGGCGTTCGCGAATTCCGTTACCAAGAGTCTCGTCGACGAGGAGCATGACTTCGAGTGGTTTAAAGAGCATGGCGTCTACACGCATCCGCGCGACGTTGATGAGGTGTACATTTGGGCTAACAATGCGCCCGGTAAAGTTCCGTTGTACTGGGATTTCATGTTTGAAGCGAAGGAGAAGATTGAAAAGACCGTTGAGGAGCTCGGTATCTATTGGGAAACTGATGACTATCAGCCGTTCCCGGATTGGAAGCCTTGCACGGAATGGGAGGTGACCGATCCCGATTTCACCTTGTTCCCCATTTACTACACCGATTCCATCAATGTCGACTCGTGGGGCCTCGGCAATCCCTATATCGACGAGGTTAACGAGTCCAACCCTTACGCTTACGCTGTGGAAATGAACGCTGCCGTGGCTTCGGAAAAGGGGCTTGCCGATGGCGATAAGATTCGTCTCGTCAGCCAGCACGATTCCTCCGTTGAGGGCATCCTCATGACTTCGGAGAAGATCCATCCCGAATGCATGGCCGTCATCTGCGGATCATGGGGCTCCCATTCGGAGTTTATTCCGAGCAGCAAGGGCAAGGGAACGCCTATCGCCCACCTCGCGCCAGGCCATGATCCCAAGCGTTTTGACTACATTTGCTCGGCGCTCGATCAGACGGTTCGCGTCAAAGTCGAGAAGATTTCCTAAGGAGGGATAAGCTATGACGTATGGAATGCTCATCGATCTTAAGAAGTGCATTGGCTGCCATGCCTGCGCCGTTGCGTGCAAAGAGGCCCATGGGACACCGCCCAAGGTAACGCGCGCCCATGTGGAGATCGAGTACGTCGGCAACTATCCCGACGTTCGCATGACGGCCTATCCCATGCTGTGCATGCATTGCGAGAACGCTCCGTGTGTTGAGGTGTGCCCAACGGGGGCCTCGTTCAAGCGCGAGGACGGCATTGTCGCGATCAACAAGGACGAGTGCATCGGCTGCAAGTCGTGCATGAGCGCTTGTCCTTACGGAGCTCGTTATTACCGCGAGGACGAGAACGGGTATTTTGGTGAAACGCTCAACGAGTACGAGGAGGTTATGTATCCCACGATGCCCAAGGGCACCGTTGACAAGTGCACGTTCTGCGCTGATCGCATCGATGCGGGCGACGGGCGCGTTCAGGCTTGTGTTGCCGCTTGTCCCGCTGGCGCTCGCGTATTCGGAGAACTTGACGATCTTCGCTCCCAGGCCGAGGCAGCCGAGGGCTTCCAGCTATTGCCCGAGGAGGGCACGAACCCGTCGGTGTGGTATCTGCCGAAGAAGGTGAATGCATAAGCAAGAGGGAGCACGTCTTAACTGACCTCTCCCAGATGGCGTCCGTTCTTTGCGGACGCCATCTTTTTTCAGCGATCTGCAAATAAGGGGGGGAGAGAGTAGGGCGCCTGCCGCAGATGACCGCAGATTAACGGGTCGTCAAGGGGTCATCGTCGGATGGGCTCATCGCGAGGCGGCGACGGCTGCGGCACGGTATGGTGGATACACGCGCAAGACCCGATGAAGGGAGATTCACCATGAGTTTCATCGATAAGATGAAGGAAGCCGGCGAGGACATCAAGGAGGCGTTCCAGGACGGCGCCCACGATTTGGCCGATAAGGCGGGCGACCTGAAGGACGCCGCTGCCGAGAAGGCCGCCGACTTGAAGGATGCTGCCGCCGAGAAGGCCGGCGATCTGAAGGATGCCGCTGCCGATGCCGCCGCCAAGGCCAAGGACGCCGCCGCCGACGCCGCCGAAAAGGCCAAGGATGCGGCCGATACCGCCAAGGAGAAGGCTGCCGATGCCGCCGATGCCGCCAAGGACAAGGCTGACGACGCCAAGAAGGCCGCCGAGGACAAGTAACGCGCCGGACGCTCCGGGCCACAGTGTTCGGGGCGCTTGGATGGAAAAGGGAAAGCCCGCTGCTTGGAAATCCCCGAGCAGCGGGCTTCTCTGTTCTGTTAGCATGATCTCTCGTGAAAAATCAGCGGTTGCGCTCGTCGGGGCGCGACTCGTTTAAAGGAGACGTTATTGGAACGTGAGCGATTCGGCAGCCGTCTGGGGTTCATCCTCATCTCCGCCGGCTGCGCCATAGGCCTCGGCAACGTCTGGCGCTTCCCCTACATCACCGGCGAGTACGGAGGCGCGGCCTTCCTCGTCATGTACCTGGTCTTTCTGGTGATCTTGGGCCTGCCCATCATGGTCATGGAGTTCGCTGTGGGCCGCGGTTCCCAGCGCTCCATCGCCCGCGCCTTCAACGTGCTGGAGCCGGCGGGCACTCACTGGCACAAGTACAAGTGGGTGGGCATCGCCGGGTGTTATCTGCTCATGATGTTCTACACCACGGTGGCCGGCTGGATGCTCGCCTACGTGCCGAAGTTCGCCTCCGGGCAGTTCGTGGGGGCCGACTCGCAGGCCACCTCGGCCGTCTTCGATGCCATGCTGGCCTCGCCGGTGGAATGCGTCTTCTGGATGGTAGTGGTGTGCGTCGTCTCCATCCTCATCTGCTCGCTGGGGGTTCAAAAGGGCGTGGAGCGCATCACCAAGGCCATGATGCTCGCCCTGCTCGCCATCTTGGGGGTGCTCGTGGTGCGCGCGCTCACCCTTCCGGGGGCGGCCGACGGCGTGGCCTTCTACCTGCTGCCGGACTTCTCGAAGATCTTCGGCAGCCCGGATATGTTCTTCGAGGCGGCCTACGCGGCCATGGGCCAGGCCTTCTTCACCCTGTCCATCGGCATGGGCTCCATGACCATTTTCGGCAGCTACATCGACAAGCACCGCTCGCTCATGGGCGAGGCGGCCACGATCGGCGTGCTCGACACCGGCGTTGCCCTGGCCACGGGGCTCATCATCTTCCCGGCCTGCTTCGCCTTCGGCGTGGCGCCGGACTCGGGCCCCGGGCTTGTGTTCATCACGCTGCCGAGCGTGTTCGAGCAGATGTGGGGAGGACAGGTGTGGGGCACGCTGTTCTTCGTGTTCATGTCATTCGCGGCGCTTTCCACGGTCATCGCCGTGTTCGAGGGCATTCTGAGGTTCTCGATGGACCAATGGGGATGGTCGCGCAAGCGGGCCGTCACGGTGAACCTCATTGCCATCCCGCTGCTGTCGCTGCCCTGTGCGCTCGGGTTCAACGTGCTTTCGGATGTGGTCATGCCGGGAGTGGGCGACATCCAGACGGTGGAGGACTTCCTTGTGTCCAGCAACATCATGCCTTTGGGTTCGCTGGTCTACGTGCTGTTCTGCGTGTCCCGGCGCGGCTGGGGCTGGAAGAACTTCCTTGCCGAGGCCAACGAGGGCGAAGGGCTCAAGTTCCCCCGGTGGCTGCGCCCGTGGATGCGCTTCGGCGTGCCGGTGCTCGTGGTCATCATCCTCATCATGGGCTGGGTGCCCATCGTCAGCTCGTGGTTGTGATTTGTCGCCTGGCCGCCGTGCGCCTCGCCCGGCCCCCGATGGGGTAAACTGGGGAAAACGTCATTTTGATTTTTGAAGGAGTGCCCGATGGGCTTTTTCGATCGCATCAGCGAGGGGCTTTCCCGCTCGCGCGACAAGTTCAAGGAGTCGATGAACGTCCTTTTGGACCGTGGACCCGATTTGGACGAGGAGTTCTGGGAGGGCTTGGAAGAGACGCTCATCCTGTCGGATGTGGGCGGGGCGGCGGCCAGCGACATCGTGGAGAACCTGCGCGACCAAGCCACCCGTAAGGCGCTGCCCGACGCCTATGCGGTGCTCGACCTCTTGAACGACGAGATCGCCGGTGCCTTCACCGAGCCCGGGGCCGACATCTTCGGTGGCGATGAGGCCGTGGTGCTGTTCGTGGGCATCAACGGCACGGGCAAGACCACCACCGTGGGCAAGCTCGCCAAGGCGGAAACCGATGCGGGTCGCGCGGTCATCCTGGGCTCGGCCGACACCTTCCGCGCCGCCGCCATCGAGCAGCTTGAGGTGTGGGCGCGCCGCGCCGGGGTGGAGATGGTCACCCGAGAGCGCGGGGCCGATCCGGCGAGCGTGTGCTACGACACGCTGGAGCGCGCCGAAGCGACCGGTGCCGAGCTCGTGCTCATCGACACGGCCGGGCGCCTGCACACCTCCGCCGATCTGATGCGCGAGTTGGAGAAAGTAGTGAACGTGGTGCGCAAGCGCTCGAAGCTGCCGGTGTACACGGTGCTCGTCATCGACGCCACCACGGGCCAGAACGGCCTGCAGCAGGCCCGCGAGTTCAACCGCGCGCTCGATTTGGACGCCCTTATCGTCACGAAGCTCGATGGCACGGCCAAAGGCGGCATCGCGCTGGCCGTGAGCCACGAGCTGGGGCTGCCCATCGTGAAGATCGGCGTGGGCGAGGGCATCGACGACTTGCGCGACTTCGACGCCCGCGAGTTCGCCTCGGCGCTCGTCGGCACTTTCGACGAGCGCTTCGATGCGGACGAGGACGGCCTGCGCGGCGAGAACGCCAAGGAGGCGGCCGTCACGGCCGGCGAGCGCCGTCGGGACGTGCTGGAGGGCGCGCCGGCGTGCGCGGCCGAGGCCGAGGAGACGGTCGAGGGGTCTGCCGGGGAGACGGTCGAGGACGCGACCGTGGAGGCCCTCGCGGAGATTGAGGATGGCGAAGCGCCCGTGGTGGACGCGCAGGGCGATGCGGAAGAGGCCTTCGCCGATGCCGCGGAGGAGGCGGCAGCCGAGCCCGACAATGCCGATCTGCTGGAAGCCGCTTTGGGCCGCCGCACCCACGACACCCTCGTCCTGGAAACCGAGGAGGATACCTCCGCCGGTCTTGAGGCCGCCGAGCTGACGGAGCTCGACCGCAACGCCGAGGCCGTTGCGGAGGCGGCCGAGGAAGGCGTCTTCGACGATGCCCCCTTCACCGACGACGAGCTGGCCGAGCTCGCCATGGCCGCCGCCGATGAAAACGCCGAGGGCGAGCCTGAGCCCGAGTCCGAGCCGGCTCCCGAGCCCGAAAAGAAAAGCTTCTGGAAGCGCCTGTTTGAATAGATAAGGAATCCCCATGCTCGAGAACCTCTCCGAACGCCTTCAGGGCATCTTCTCCGGCCTGCGCAGCAAGGGCCGCCTGACTGAGGACGACATCAACGCCGCCATGCGCGAGATCCGCCTGGCGCTCTTGGAGGCCGACGTCAACTTCAAAGTGGTGAAGAACTTCGTCGCCCGCACCAAGGAGCGCTGCCTGTCCGCCGACGTGCTGGACTCGCTCACTCCGGCCCAGAACGTCGTGAAGATCGTGCTCGACGAGCTGACCGAGCTACTCGGCCGCACCGATTCCCGGCTCGTGCTCTCAAGCCGCATCCCCAATGTCATCATGCTCGTGGGCCTGCAGGGCTCCGGCAAGACCACGGCGGCGGCCAAGCTCGCCTACCGGCTGAAGCAGGAGAATCACTCGCCGCTGCTCATCGCCGGCGACGTGTACCGTCCCGCGGCGGCCGACCAGCTGCAGACCTTGGGCGACGAGATCGGCGTGCGGGTCTACCGCGGCGACGGGCGCGATCCGGTGGCCATCGCGCGCGAGGGCATCCAGGACGCCATCGACAACCTGCGCGACGTGGTCATCATCGACACGGCGGGCCGTCTGCACGTGGACGCCGACATGATGGAGGAGGCCCAGGCCATCAAGGACGCCACGCACCCCGATCAGATCCTCATGGTGGTGGATGCCATGACCGGCCAGGACGTCGTGAACGTTGTGGAGGCCTTCGCCGAGTCGGTCGACTTCGACGGCGTCATCATGTCGAAGATGGACGGCGACGCCCGCGGCGGCGGCGCCCTTTCCATCCGCGAGGTTACCGGCAAACCCATCAAGTTCATCTCCTCGGGCGAGAAGCCCGATTCCCTGGAGGTCTTCCACCCCGACCGCATGGCCAAGCGCATCCTCGGCATGGGCGACGTCGTCTCGCTCATCGAGAACGCCGTGCGCGTGCAGCAGGCCGAAGAGGAGGAGCTGGAGGCCGAGCGCATGATGCGCGGCCAGCTCACCTTGGACGACTTCCTCATGATGAACAAGCAGGTGCGCAAGATGGGCGGCGTTTCCAAGCTCATCAGCGCGCTGCCCGGCGGCGACAAGGCACTCGGCTCCGGTCAGGTTGATGAAGGGGCACTCGACGCCATGGAGGTCATCATCAACTCCATGACCAAGGCCGAGCGCGCCAAACCGGAGCTTCTGAATGGCAGCCGCCGCGCCCGCATTGCCAAGGGCGCTGGCGTCACCGTCACCGACGTGAACCAGATGATGAAGAAGTTCAATGAGACGAAGAAGATGGTGAAGCAGGCCACCGCCGGTATGGAGCAGCAGGCCTCGCGCAAGGGCAAGAAGGGGAAGAAGGGCAAGCGCCGCCGCGGCCTGGGAATTCCCGGCATGGGCGGCATGTCCATGAGCGACCTCAAGAAGATCCAGGACATGATGGGACAGTAGTTTCTCCGCTGTTGACGGCCGAGACGCCCCTCCGGACGCTGTCGCGGGGCGGGGCTCCGTGCTCAAACAGCAATGGAGTGCACCGTATCGCCGCGGTTTGGAAGGTGATGCGCGCACTCCATTGAACTGCGCGCGGAACCCCGCCCCGCGACAGCGTCCTGCATTAGCGGGATGGCGGCTATTTACCTTTTGCATCGGCCATTCGTCTTACGAATCGAAATTCCGTAACACTGGTGGCTCGCCTATGGTATTGTTACGCATTGAAGAGACGTAACACCAACAGGAGGAGAAGCCATGGCCCTGACGAGAAGGAACTTCGTGCGTGCAGCGGGACTTGCCGGAGCGGCGGGGAGCGTCGCGCTTTTAGCGGGGTGTGCACGGGGAGCGGCAGACTCGGGCGCGAACGAACCTGCGGCTGCCGGCGCGGCGGGTGCCGGTGTCGGTCCCGACGGCGTAAGCCAGGTGGTAATCACCATGACGCCCTCCTCGGAACCGGCCGCCGGCTTCGATCCGCTCGTGGGGTGGGGGGCCGGCGAGCACGTGCACGAGCCGCTCATCCAATCGACGCTCATCGCCACGGACAACAACCTCGCCTTCGTGAACGATCTCGCCACCGATTACGGCTGCTCCGAGGACGGCCTCACCTGGACGTTCCATATTCGCGAGGACGTGATGTTCACCGACGGCGTGCCGCTCACGGCCGAGGACGTGGCCTTCACCATCAACGGAATCGTGAACGGCGAAGCGGCCGAAGCGGATCTGTCCATGGTGGACGAGGCGCGGGCCGTTGACGCCACAACCTGCGAGATCGCCATGAAGCGCCCGAACAATGCGCTTCTGTACACGCTCGCCGTGGTGGGCATCGTGCCGGCCCATGCCTACGGGCCCGATTACGGTGAGCATCCCATCGGCAGCGGCCGCTATATGCTGGAGCAGTGGGATCGCGGTCAGCAGGTGATCCTGCGCGCCAACCCCGACTACTACGGCGAGAAGCCGCTCATGGATCGCGTTGTGGTGCTGTTCATGGAAGAGGACGCGTCGCTGGCCGCCGCCCAGTCGGGCACGGCGGACGTGGCCTACACCTCGGCGGCGCTGGCCGGGGCGGTTCCCGCGGGTTACACGCTGCTCAACTGCGCTTCGGTGGACTCCCGCGGCATCTCGCTGCCCTGCAACCCCGCTGGCACCGATGTGACCGTGGAAGGCGACATGGTCTACGCTGGCGGCAACGACGTCACGAGCGATATCGCCGTGCGGCGGGCGCTCAACTACGGCATCGATCGCGTGCGCATGATCGAGCACGTGCTGGCCGGCTTCGGCCGGGCGGCCTACTCGGTGGGCGACGGCATGCCCTGGTCGAGCGAGGCCATGCGCGTGGAAACCGACGTCGCGGCGGCCGAGCGCCTGCTGGATGCGGCCGGCTGGGCACGAGGCGACGACGGGATGCGCGCCCGGGACGGGCTGCCCTGCGCTTTCGACCTGTACTACGCCGCCGGCGATTCCACGCGCCAGGCTTTGGCCTACGACTTCGCCGACCAGGCGGCGGCCCTCGGCATCGCTGTCGAGCCGAAGGGGGCCAGCTGGGACGACATCTACCTGCGGCAGTACGCCGACCCGGTGCTGTGGGGCTGGGGCTCCAACTCGCCGGTGGAGCTGTTCGAGCTCACTTACTCCGCCGGTTGGGGCAACTACGCCCAGTACGTGAACGACACGGTGGACGCGAACTTGGAAGCGGCCCAGGCGGCTCGTACCGTAGAGGAGTCCTATCCCTTCTACCAGGCAGCCCAATGGGACGCGACCACGGAAACCGGCGTGGCGCCGGAGGGGGCGGCCACCTGGGTGTGGCTCGCCAATGTGGATCACTTGTACTTCGAGCGCGAGGGGCTTATTGTGGCCGAGCAGAAGCCGCACCCCCACGGGCACGGGTGGTCTTTGGTGAACAATATCGACCAGTGGTCTTGGAGCTAAAACTATGTTGAACATCGTCGGACGCGAGCTTTGGGCAGTGCTCAGTCGCCCAGACAGTCCTCGCTGGTATCGAAGGCGACATGATTGCCTTTTCCCGTACTCGCTGCGCCTTCGATGCCATCTGCGGAACTCGCTTGGTGAGCACCGCCCAAAGCTCGCTGCTGCGAGAGTAATGGGGTTGTGCCTTGGCTAGGTACGTCGTGTCGCAGCTTGGGCGGTTCCTGCTTTTGATGGTGGCGGTGGCGGTGGTGACGTTCACGCTGGTCAGCCTCTCGCCGGTGGATCCTCTGCAGGCCAACGTGGGGCAGGCGGCGCTCATGTCCATGAGCGAGGAGAAGCGGGCGGCGCTGGCGGCCTACTGGGGAGCCGACACGCCCATGTTCGAGCGCTTCCTCGCTTGGGCCGGCGACCTTCTGCATGGCGATTTGGGAATGTCCCTGCGCTACAACGCGCCCGTGGCCGAGGTCATCGCCTCGCGAGCGGCCAACTCGCTTGCCCTCATGGGGGTCGCCTGGGTCGCCTCCGGCGTGCTCGGTTTCGTCCTGGGCGTGGCGGCGGCCCTGCGCGAGGGGCGGCTGCTCGATCGCTTCGTGCGCGGCTACTGCTTCGTTCTGGCCGCCTCGCCGACGTTTTGGGTGGGGCTGCTTTTGCTCATGGTGTTCTCCGTGTGGCTCGGGTGGTTCCCCCTCGGCTTCTCGGTGCCCGTGGGAGTGGCGGCCGCCGATGTCACCTTCGCCGATGCGCTGCATCACATGGCGCTGCCGGCCATCACGCTATCGGTGGTGGGGGTGGCCAACGTGGCGCTGCACACCCGGGCCAAGGCCATCGATGTGCTGAACAGCGACTACGTCCGCTTCGCCCGGGCCCGCGGCCTCACGCGGCGCGAGGCGCTCATCCGCCACGGCCTGCGCAATCTGGCGCTCCCGGCCATCACGCTCCAGTTCTCCCAGATCGCCGAGATCTTCGGCGGCTCGGTGCTCGTGGAAGAGGTGTTCAGCTATCCCGGCCTCGGCCAGGCCGCCGTCACGGCCGGCCTCGGGGGAGACGTGGCCCTGCTCGCCGGCATCGCCCTTGTGTCGGCGGCGCTCGTGTTCACGGGGAACTTGGCCGCGAACCTTATCTACGGCCTGGTGGATCCCCGTATGCGCCCGGTGCGTCGGCAGAAGGAGGTCGCTGATGACTGATGCGGTTTTTGCCAACCAACCCCCCGTGCTCTCGGCGCCGCGCCGCCTTCGGCTGCCCAATCGCCGCCGTGCCTTCGCACTCGCCCTGGGCGGGGCGCTGCTGCTGGCTGCCGTTGTGGTGGCCGGCCTTGTTGCGGGACCGGCCGCCCAGGCGACCGATTTCGCCGCCAAGAGCCTGCCCCCTTCGCTTTCGCACCCGTTCGGCACCGACTGGATGGGCCGCGACATGCTCCTGCGCACGTTGGCCGGCCTTTCCACCAGCGTGCTCGTGGGCCTCATGGCGGCTGTGGCCTCCTCGTTCATCGCGCTCGCGCTGGCGGCCGCGGCGGCGCTGGGCCCCCGTTGGGCCGACCATGCGGTCAGCTGGCTCATCGACCTCATGATGGGCATTCCCCACATCGTGCTGCTCATCCTCATCTCCTACGCTTTGGGCAAGGGGTTCTGGGGCGTCACCATCGGCGTGGCCCTCACGCA
The DNA here is from genome assembly GCF_000478885.1 of Adlercreutzia equolifaciens DSM 19450. Lineage (NCBI taxonomy): Bacteria > Bacillati > Actinomycetota > Coriobacteriia > Eggerthellales > Eggerthellaceae > Adlercreutzia > Adlercreutzia equolifaciens. The sequence goes on along the minus strand of NC_022567.1, from coordinate 1,672,349 downwards.
CTGGCCGAGCCTCGCCCGCATCCTGCGCGCGGAAATACTCCAGTGCGCATCCTCCGATTTCGTCGCGGCCGCCGCCCGTCTCGGTGCGGGCCGGCTCGCCATCGCCGCACGGCACATGGTGCCCTATGTGCTGCCGCAGTTCGTCGTGGGGCTCGTGCTGCTGTTTCCCCACGCCATCCTTCACGAGGCGGCCATCACCTTTCTTGGCTTCGGGCTGCCGCCGGAGATGCCGGCCATCGGCATCATCCTCTCCGAGGCCATGGGCTACCTGTCGGCGGGGCTGTGGTGGCTCGCGGTGTTCCCGGGGCTGGCGCTTGTCGTCTGCGTCATGTTGTTCGATGTGGTGGGAACGAGCCTGCGCAAGCTCGTCGATCCGGCCCACGCCCAGGAATAGGAGGGGAGTATGGAAGAGAAGCCTGCCATCGCCCACGAGGCCGTCGATCACGGCGCTCAGCCGGTGCATCATCACCACTCCCACGCGGCCACGTCGCGCCACGGGCACGGCCATCACCTGCTGACGGTGGAGGACCTCTCCGTGTCGTTTCTCATGTACGATGAGGAAGCGGCGGCGACGAGGGCGCAAGGGGATTCGCGCGCAGATCGGGGACGGCTGGGGCGCTATCTGGACGCGCTCCAGCGGGAGGTGGAGGTCATCCGCTCCCTGAGCCTTTCCGTGCACGAGGGGGAGATCGTCGCCGTGGTGGGCGCCTCGGGCTCGGGCAAGACGCTTCTGGCCGACGCGGTGCTGGGCCTGTTCGAGCCCAACGCGCTCGTGCGCGGGCGCATCTGGTTCGACGGCCGTCCCATGGACGCGGCGGCCCTGGCCGCCGAGCGCGGGCGCGGCATTGCCCTTGTGCCCCAATCGGTGGCAAGCCTCGATCCGCTCATGCGGGTGGGGCGCCAAGTGGAAGGCATGCCGCGGGGACGCGGTGCGGCCCGTCGCGCCGATGCCGCCCGCCGCCGCGCCCGGCGCGCCGAGTTGTTCGCCCGCTACGGCCTTGCCGAGGAGGTCGCGCGCCTGTACCCCCACGAGCTCTCCGGCGGCATGGCCCGGCGCGTGCTTCTGTGCTGCGCGCTCATGGACGCGCCGAAGCTCATCATCGCCGACGAGCCCACGCCCGGCCTCGATCTGTCGCTGGCCCAGGCGGCGCTCGCGGATTTCCGCGCCTTTGCCGACGCCGGCGGCGGCGTCATGCTCATCACCCACGACATCGAGCTGGCGCTCACCGTGGCCGATCGCGTCGCCGTCTTCCGCGACGGCACCGTGGTGGAGGAGACCTCGGTCGCCGCCTTCGCCTCGCCCGACACCCTGGGCCACCCCTTCACCCGCCAACTCTGGCACGCCCTGCCCGAGCACGGATTTGTCGTGCCCACCGAAGGAGGTCCGCTATGCTAGAAGGCCGGCACCTCTCCGTCGCCTTCGACGGTCGTCCCGTTCTCGATGACGTCTCCCTCGCCGTTGCCCCCGGCGAGCGCGTGCAGCTGGCCGCGCCTTCCGGCACCGGCAAGACGACGCTCTGCCGCGTGCTGGCGGGCTATCTGGCGCCCCGGACGGGCGAGGTGCTCGTCGATGGCTCCCCGCTGCCGAAGCGTGGCCCGTGCCCGGTGCAGCTCATCGGGCAGCATCCGGAGCTGACGTTGGATCCGCGCATGCGCATGGCGGCGAGTCTCGACGAATGCGGCGCAAGCGAGGAGGAGCTGGGCCGTCTGCGGGAGCTTTTGGGCATCCGCGACGCATGGCTTTCGCGCTATCCCCATGAGCTGTCCGGCGGCGAGCTGCAGCGCTTCTGCATCGCCCGGGCCCTCGGCGCGCACCCGAGCTACCTCATCGCCGACGAGGTCTCCACCATGCTGGACGCCGTGACCCAGGCGCAGATCTGGCAGGCGCTCGTCGCCGAGGCCGAGGCGCGCGCTATGGGCCTCATCTTCGTCTCCCATTCCCCGGCCCTGGCCGCCCGCCTCGTCACCCGCGTGGTGGAGTTGCCAGCCGTTCCGGGCGCCGTCCGTGGATAGTTCGTGGATGGGCGCTTGCCTTTCCCGCGCTCAAGCCGTAATATAAGCAATTGCTGTTTTCGCCGCACTGTGCGAGCAGTGCTTGCGTATAGAGAATGAAAGTACAAGAAGGAGTTCCATTTCATGGCAGTCAAGATTCGCCTCGCTCGCCACGGCGCCAAGAAGCGCCCGTACTACCGCATCGTCGTCGCCGATTCCCGCTCTCCGCGCGACGGCCGCTTCATCGAGGAAGTGGGCCGCTACAACCCCTGCACCCATCCGCACCTGATCCAGTTCGACATGGAGAAGGTCGACCGCTGGATCGCCGACGGCGCCCAGCCCACCGATCGCGTCGCGAAGCTGCTGACGATCGCCCGCGAGAACGCCTAGCACCATGGCCGATCTCACGGAAGATCTCGCCGGCCTTACCGACGCCATCGTCCGTCCGCTCATCGACGAGCCCGATGCCCTGGACATCACGGCCGCCGAGACCGAGGACGGCAACATCATGGTGGAGATCCGCGTGGCCGCCGACGATGCCGGCAAGGTCATCGGCCGTCAGGGCCGGGTCATCAAGTCCATCCGCACCTTGGCCCGCGCCGCCGCGTCGAAGTCGGGCAAGCTGGTCGATGTGGAGCTCATCGACTAAATGCGCGGCTGGATGTCCATCGCCTATCTGGCGAAACCGAAGAATTTGAACGGAGGGCTCGTCGCACGCGGTGCGTCGGGCCTTCCCTTTGCGCTGCACCCCGGTCTCACGCTGGCCGTCGTGCCGCCTCAGCTGGACGCGCCCCGCACGCTCACCGTGAGTGAGGTGACGGAACGGGCCGAGAACGAGGCGCTCGTTTTCTTCGACGAGGTGTCCGATCTGAGCAGTGCCGAGCTTCTTGCCGGCTGCGAGCTTCTGGCTCGCGAGGAGGACATCGACGCCTCGGTGTTGGAAGAGGCCGAGGCGCTGCCCGCCTGGGAGGGCTGGTCGGTGCACGACGAGTGCGCGGGATACGTGGGCGAGGTCGTGGAAGTCGCCGAGCGCGCGACCCAGCCTTTGCTCACGGTGCGCCGCGCCGAGGGGGGAGAGGCGCTCATCCCGCTGGTGGACGAGTTCATCGTCGAAGTGGACGAGGACGGCCGCCGCATCGACGTGTCCCTGCCCGCCGGCCTGCTCGATCTGTAGGACGCCCCGCGCGTCGTCTTTTCCGCCCGTCCGCGCCACCCATCGACAGGGGGATCCTATGCTCATCGAAACCCTCTCCACGTTCCCGCATATGTACGACTCGGTCATGGGCGAGTCCATGATGAAGCGCGCCCAGGAGAAGGGCATCTTGGAATTTCGCGCCCACGACCTGCGCGACTGGACCCACGACCGCCACCGCACCACCGACGACGACCCCTACGGCGGCGGCGCCGGCCTCGTCATGAAGTGCGACCCCATCTTCGAGGCGGTAGAAGCCATTCTGGGAAAAGACGTCGTGGAGGCAAAACTTGCCGCGGCCAAGGGGGAGCCCGGCGGGGATACGGGGTGCCCTGACCGAGCGAGTTCCGCAGCGAACGAAACAGCCCAGTGGGCTGTTTCGCAGAGCGAGGACTGTCTGAGCGAATCAGGGTACCCCGCAGCCCCGCCCCAGGGGGAGTCGCAACAACACCGCCCCCAAATCGTCTTCCTCGCCCCCCAGGGCCGCCCCTTCGACGACGCCTACGCCGATAAGCTCGCCGCCGCCGACCACCTGCTGTTCATCTGCGGCCACTACGAGGGCATCGACGAGCGTGTCTACGCCCTGGCCGACCACGTCATCTCGCTGGGGGACTACGTGCTCACCTCCGGCGAGCTGGCCTCCATGGTGGTCATCGATGCCGCGGTGCGCAAGCTGCCCGGCGTGCTGGGGGCGGCCGAAGGCCCCGTGGACGAGTCCTTCACCAGCGGCCTTCTGGAATATCCCCAGTACACACGCCCCGCCGACTTTCGCGGCATGGCGGTGCCCGAGGTGCTCACGAGCGGCAACCACGCCGCCATCGCGCGTTGGCGCCGCGAGCAGTCCCTCGCCCGCACGGCCTCCGCCCGCCCCGACCTCATCGCCGCTGCCGAGGCCGCGGGGCGCCTTACCCCCGCTGACCAGAAATTTTTGAAGTTGTTGGAACCAGCGCCGACGGGCGCGGCCGAAGGGGTATCATAGCGTTTCCGACAATTGTGAGCGCAGACGTGGAAGGGGCATCCCGAAGATGTACGACAACGGCTATGGGACCGATCCTTACGCCTACCAGCCGCAGCCCCAGCCCCGTCCTTCGCGCGCCTCGAGCTTTCTGCGCACGGTGCTCTCCGTGCTCGTGCTCGTGGTTCTCGTGGTGCTGCTCTCCTGGGGGCTGCGCACCTTCGTCTTCCAAGCCTACGAAATCCCCTCCGGCTCCATGGAGGAGACCATCATGCCCGGCGACATGGTCTTCTCCGAGAAGATCACCTACTACGGTAGCGACCCGGCGCCCGGCGACATCGTCACCTTCCAAGACCCCGATCCGGAGCAGGGCGGCCGCATCCTCATCAAGCGCGTCATCGCCGTGGGCGGCCAGACCGTCGATCTGCGCGACGGCCGCGTCTATGTAGATGGCGTGCTGCAGGACGAGCCCTACACCCGCGGCGAGCCGTCCTACCCGCTGACGCCCTACTACGGGCTTACCATCGACTACCCCTACACGGTGCCCGAAGGCGGCCTGTGGGTCATGGGGGACAACCGCACCAATTCCCAGGATTCCCGTTACTTCGGCGCCATCAAGGAGTCGAGCGTCACGGGAAAGGCGATATTCATCTACTGGCCGCTGACCGACGTCGGCCCGCTGTAATTCGAGCAAAGGAGACCCATGGCACCAGACACTGCCGAGAAGGTCGGGAAGGCGACGCCCCCCACCTTCCAAGACGTCATCATGAACCTGCAGCGCTACTGGGCGAGCACCGGTTGCGTGGTGCTGCAGCCCTACGACAACGAGGTGGGCGCCGGCACGAACGCCCCGGCCACCACGCTGCGCTCGCTGGGGCCCGACACCTGGCGCACCTGCTACGTGCAGGGCTGCCGCCGTCCCACCGACGGCCGCTACGGCGAGAACCCCAACCGCGGGCAGTTCTACTACCAGTTCCAGGTGCTCATCAAGCCCTCGCCCGACAACATCCAGGATCTGTATCTGGGCTCTCTTGAGGCCATCGGCATCGATATCTCGGCCCACGACGTGCGCTTCGTGGAAGACGACTGGGAGAGCCCGACGCTGGGCGCCTGGGGCCTGGGCTGGGAGATCTGGATCGACGGCATGGAAGTGACCCAGTTCACCTACTTCCAGCAGGTGGGCGGCTTCGAGTGCGACCCGGTGCCCGTGGAGATCGCCTACGGCCTGGAGCGCCTCACCATGTTCGTCCAGGGCGTCGACAACATGTACGACATCGTGTGGGCCCGCGGCGACGACGGCGTGGTGTTCACCTACGGCGACGTGTACCTGGAGAACGAGCGCGAGTACTCCGCGTTCAACTTCGAAGTGGCTGACACCGAGTTCCTCTTCCAGGAGTTCGCCGATCGCGAGGTGGAGTGCCTGCGCACCCTGAAGGCGTCGCTCCCGCTGCCGGCCTACGACTCGGTGCTGAAGTGCTGCCACGCCTTCAACCTGCTCGATGCCCGCGGCGTCATCTCCGCCACCGAGCGCATGGCCTACATCCTGCGCGTGCGCACGCTCGCCAAGGCTTGCTGCGCGTCCTACATGAAGAACGTCGTGGGAATGGACGTGGACACCTCCGATTTGGACGCCCTGCTCGCCGACGTGCCCGACCCGCTCGCGAAGCCGGCTGTCGAGGAAGCCGCCAACGTCGTGCCGGCGTGCCCCGAGCCCGCATCCGGTGGCGGGTGCCCCGGCGCCGCGGCCGCTGCGGGCGATCGCTCCGAGCGCGCCTTTGAGTTCGTGACCATCGCCGAGGACGCCGTCTCCGCCCCGTCCGAGTCGTCCGATCCGTCCGAGAAGGAGGCCTAGAAGATGTCCGATACCGCAACCCTCGCCTTCGAGATCGGCACCGAGGAGATTCCCGCCTTCGATTTGAAGCGCGCTACCGAGCAGCTGGCCGAGCTCGTGCCTGCGGCCCTGGATGCCGTGCGCATCCCCCACGGGGAGGTGGCCATCTACACGAGCCCGCGCCGCCTCATCGCCATCGTGGCCGACGTGGCCGCCCGAACCGAGGCTTTGGAAGAGGTCTTCCGCGGGCCCGCCGCCAAGATCGCCTTCGACGAGGCGGGCAACCCCACCAAGGCCGCCATCGGCTTCGCCCGCGGCAAGGGGCTCGACGTGGACGCGCTCGAGCGCCGCGACGAGAACGGCACCGAGTACGTCTACGCCGTGCGGCAGGTTCCCTCCCAGGATGTGGCGGCCCTGCTGCCCGAGGTGCTGCGCGGCGTCATCGACGGCATCTCCTGGCCGAAGTCCTGCCGCTGGGGCATCACGACCGAGATGTTCTCGCGCCCGGTGCGCTGGCTGGTGGCGCTTCTGGGTAACACGGTGATTCCCGTGGAGTACGCGGGACTCGTTGCCGATCGCGAGACGCGCGGCCATCGCTTCCTGGCCCCCGGCCCGCACACCGTGGCCTCGGCCGACGACCTCGTGTCCGTGGTGGAGGGCGCCTTCGTCGTGCCCACCCAAGAGGCCCGCGAGGCGGTCATCCGCAAGGGCGTGGCGGCCATCGAGGCGGCCACCGGCTTCACCGCCGATCTGCCGGCCAAGACGCTCACCGAGGTCATCAACCTCTCCGAGTACCCCACCCCCATGGTGGGCACCTTCGACGAGGAGTTCCTGAAGGTTCCCGAGGAGATCATCGTCGACGCCATGCTCATGCACCAGCGCTACTTCCCGCTGTACGACGAGGCGGGCAAGCTCACCAACAAGTTCATCATCGTCTCCAACGGCGACCCGGCCCACGAGGACACCATCGTCGACGGCAACGAGCGTGTGGTGGCCGCCCGCCTCTACGACGCGAAGTTCTTCTACGACGAGGACTTGAAGCTGCCGCTGGATGCCTACGTCGATCGCCTCGATGAAGTGGTCTTCCAGGAGGCGCTGGGCACCATGCGCGACAAGACCGCCCGCGTGGTGAAGCTGTCGGCCCGCATCACGTCGGCCGCCGGCATCGAGGCCGCCGAGATGCGCGACATCGCGCGATCGGCCTACCTGGCCAAGGCCGACCTGGTGACGAGCGCCGTCATCGAGTTCACGAGCGTCCAGGGCATCATGGGCAGCTACTACGCCACCGCCGCCGGCGAGGCGCCTCGCGTGGCCCGCGCCATCGCCGAGCACTATCGCCCGCGCTTCTCCGGCGACGCCATCCCCACCGACATCATCGGCCAGGTGGTGGCGCTCTCCGACAAGATCGACACCATCTGCGGCCTGTTCGCCGTGGGCCAGGCGCCCACCGGCTCCTCCGATCCCTTCGCCCTGCGCCGCGCCGCCCTGGGCGTGCTGGCCATCCTGGAGGAGACGGGCCTGCCGATCAGCCTGGTGGAGACCATCGACGGCTCGCTCATCATCTACCGCGAGGCCGGGCTTCAGTTCGACAACGCCGAGGTGCGCCGCGAGATCATCGACTTCTTTATCACCCGCGAGAAGGTGGCCCTGCGCGACGCCGGCGTGAAGGCCGACACCATCGACGCCGTGCTCGCTTGCGGCATCGAGGAGCCGATCGTGCTTGCCCGCCGCGCTCGGGCTCTGGAGGCCGCCCGCACCGAGAACCCGCAGGTCTTCGACGACTTGGCCACCGCTTTTGCCCGCGCGAACAACCTGCGCGAGATCGGTCTGGGCACCGGCTACAAGAAAGCTGAGCTCACGGATGTGGAAACGGCGCTCGCCGAGGCCGTGGCCACCGCCGAGGGCAACGTGGCCGCCGCTCTCGCCGACGACCGCTACGCCGACGCCCTCGTGGCCCTGGCGGCCCTGCGCGCGCCGGTGGACGAGTTCTTCGACACCACCATGGTCATGGACGAGGATCCGGAGGTTCGCGCGAACCGCCTGAAGCTCTTGAACCGCTTCGCCAACGTCTTCGCCCACGTGGCCGACTTCTCCCAGATGGCGAAAAAATAATGCACAATAAAACGCCGGCTGAGCGCGCGGCTCGCGTGCCCACCATCCACATCATCTCCGATTCTATCGGCGAGACGGCCCAGGTGGTGGCGCGCGCCGCCGCGGCCCAGTTCGGCGTCACGAGCCCGCACCTCGAGATCTTCTCGAAGGTGAAGAGCTTCGAGGAGGTGCGCGGATACCTGCTGGAACATGCGCGGCACCACGAGGAGGTGCTCGGCGACGACCGCATGCTCGTCATGTACACGCTGGTCAACGCCGACATTCGCGAGCCGTTGCAGGGCTTTTTGGCAGAGCATCCCCATATCGTGGCCGTGGACGTGCTCACGGCCGCTGTCGCCGCCGTCTCCGAGATGAGCGGCATGGAGCCGGTGGGCAAGCCCGGCATGCTGCGCGTGGTGGATCACAACTACTTCAAGCGCATCGGTGCCTTGGAGTTCACCATCGCCCACGACGACGGCCAGAACTCCGAGGACCTCACGAAGGCCGACATCGTGCTTTTGGGGGTCTCGCGCTCTTCCAAAACGCCGCTTTCCATCTATCTGGCTCAGCAGGGGTTGCGCGTCGCCAATGTGCCGCTGGACCCCACCACCGAGCCGCCCTCGCAGATCTTCGACGTCGATCGCACGCGCCTGTTCGGGCTCATGATCACGCCGGAGGTGCTGCTGGACATCCGCCGCAAGCGCATCAAGAAGGCGGCGGGGAAGGCCGGCGGCGGCCAGTTCGTCATGCTCGCGAAGAACTACGCCGATCCCGAGTACATCTACCGCGACCTGGAAGCCAGCCGCGCCCTCATGCGCCGACTCGGCTGCATCGTCGTGCACACCGAGGGCCGCGCCGTGGAGGAAACCGCCCAGGAGATCCTCCGCTACTACGAGCGCAGCCATCCCTCCAACACCGACATCATCGACTAGCTGCAGCGGTTCCGCCCCCGGCCGGCTGCTCGACTTTGTTCCCAATGCTGGTCAAAAAAGTGGCGGAAACTGCTTTTGCGGAGGCTTGGGGGCAGGTTCTGGCCAAAAAGGAGCCGCTGGCTGCATCAGCTTCACGCTGGGCTCAATCGGAGTACTAACTGCGCGCTCCTGAACAGGGAAAACTCCAATCTGCTATAGAGCTCTTTTCGAAAAACAAGGTAGTGGGCAAAATAAGGGCGATAGCTGCCAGCTAGCGTGGCATTTTTGGCCAAAAGAATTCATGAGGCGCACCAGAGGATCCTGATTTGTCGGTCGCGCTCTGCTGCATATATTGCCGGGCGCGCTCCTCTTGTGTCTCGTCGAGCCCTGCGCGCCTTGCTGCTCGCGCCGCGCCGCAAGCTTCGTCGAGCGCACCCCGCTGCGGATCCAGATATCTTTCAGAGCAATTGCGTGGAATGCCGTGAATGTGCGGATCTTGTGCAGTGGGTGCTCGCCGAAGAAGAGCAACGAGAAATTTGTTCCTGAAGTATTTTGCGTTTTGGGAACGGCACGACGATCGGCTTGCGTGGTTGTTGATAACTCCCCTCATGTGACCTCGTGCTTTGAAAACTTCAGCGCAATGTCTCGTTTCATTCCCGATGGAGTCCCGACTGGCGCCGGGGATGACGGCAAAATGCACCCCTAGTCAATTGCCTGCTTCTGGCATAGAGTACGCGGAACACTTTCCTCTCGCCCGTTGCGTCGAATCGCTCAAGCTGCGCGCTGCGGAGGCGAAACGAAGCGAGAGGCGGTTGTTCAAACGATGGGAAGGGGAGGTTCATGCGCGTTGCTCTCTACGGCGAGTCGGCATTCGCCTACTATCTCGTTGCGGGCGATGCGCCTTCTGCGGTGGCGCCCCCCAGCGTCCTTGATAAATCCTGCTACCCTACGCAGGCTACCCTGGACTATGTGCGTGAGCGAATGCCTTACCTTACGCGCCCCGTGCATTGCTTGGTTCCTAAGTGGGAGCGCTGCTCCCTCGATGATGTGCATCTGCATGGTTCGTCGTATCCCTATCGATCGGGGTCCTTTTTGCGCATCGATCATGGCGTTATTGTTCCGTGTCCCGAATTATGCTTTCTTCAGCTGGCCCAGAGCCTCGATCTTCTCCCGTTGATTCAAGCGGGATGCTTTCTATGCGCGACTTTCGGCCTCGATCCCTCGGTGCCGTCGGGGCTTATGGGGCGGACCCCGTTGACAAGCCCTCGACGCATCGGCGCCTATCTCGAGCGTTGCCCAGGTCACGATGGCCTTACACGCGTGCGGGAGGCTCTGCGGTTTGTCTGCGCTGAGGCAGCATCGCCGCCTGAAGTGTTCATGCGGCTTGTGCTCGGACTCCCAGCGCGGTTGGGCGGTTTCGGATTGAGCGGGTCGGTGATGAACAAGCGCATTAAGCCTTCAAAGCGGGCAAAAGCGCTTGCTGGACGGAAGAGCTTGGTTCCAGACCTGTATTTGCCGGACTGCAAGCTCGACATTGAATTCGATTCGAATGCCGAGCATCTTACGGCGCGCCAGGCGACGCTTGACGCGACAAAGCGCATGGCGCTGGAAAGTGACGGCCTGAAGGTAATCACCGTTACAACTTCGCAGTTGGCCAGCGCTTCGGCTATGCGCCACGTCGCCCAGGAGGCGCACGCAAGACGAGGCACGCGATTACGCTTGCGCTGCAAGAACTTTGCATTAAGGCAAAAACGACTCTATCAGCTGAGATGGTCCATGGATGATTATCTCGACGAGGGGTGGGTTGCGGCGCAGCGGTCTTGCTGTCGGTCAAGCGCGCTGCACGCAGAGGTGTTTTAGCGGGGGTGCCCAGCCACGGGTTCTGATCGCTAGCGTTGCTCGGGCACTTTCTGGACAAAAAAGCATTGCGAACTGGCAGTTAAGACGGGAAAATTGACCACTGTCTTCAGCTGGGAAAAGAAGGGTTATCAAAAAGGCCAGGTCACGGGCTTGTGGTAGAGGACGGAGATGCGATTTGCGCGTCGCTTTTGCAGCTGAGGAATGCTTTTTGGCCAAAACCCACGAAGATGGCTTGCCAAAATGCAGTCAGTGCCACTTTTTTGGTCCGTGATGCAGTTAACGCCGATTTTCTGGCCGTGGAGGGCTTGCATCGAAATGCGGCTGTATGCCACTGTGTCTATTTCCTAGACTGTCCAGACTGTCGTGTGCCGCTGTGCTCGTTCTCCAGAGTGTTTTTCCTGCTGCGTTTCTTGAGCGCTATCGTCTCGGGCGAATGATGCACCATCGGCAGATGAGCGGGGAGAGTTGGGGTTGCAAACGACCGCTTGTGAGATTTTGGGGTACTGCGGCCTGATGGGGGAGGGGAATCGCGAAATAGGCGAGATTATCCCTTATAATTGAAGCCAACTTGTTTCGTTTCGGTGCTCAGGCAACAGGGATGCCCGCGATTCGGGGATGCCCGCGACGTTCGGGGATGCCCGCGATGTTCGAGATGCCCGCGATGTGCCTGCGGCTAAGCTCGAAACGGAGCGGGGCGCCTTGTCCGGCTCGGCTGGCATGGCGGGAAAGGCAACCGCGTCCATTCGCGCGCACGTCGCTCCTCGCGCTCATCGCACCCGAAAGGGGCGGCGGCGAGGGGGCCGGCGGGGCGCGCGCAAAAGCGCGGGAAAGGCAATCGCGGCGCGCATAAGGGGCGTCGCTTAAGCTTTAAGGAGAAGTAAGGTGACAGAAGCAGTGAAGCGCGTCTACGCCTTCGGCAAGGACGCCAACGGGAACAATGTGACCGAGGGCAACACCGAGATGAAATGGGTGCTCGGCGGCAAGGGCGCGAACCTCGCCGAGATGGCCAACATCGGGCTGCCGGTGCCTCCCGGATTCACCATCACGTGCCAAACCTGCATGGAGTACGCCAACGCCGGCAACGTGTGGCCGGAAGGCGCGCTCGACACCATCGCCGAGTACCGCGCCGACCTGGAGGAGCGCATGGGCAAGCGCCTCGGTGACGCCGAGGATCCGCTGCTCGTGTCCGTTCGCTCCGGCGCCCCCTTCTCCATGCCCGGCATGATGGACACCGTGCTGAACCTCGGCCTTAACGACGAGTCCATCAACGGCCTCATCAAGCAGACCGACAACCCGCGCTTCGCTTGGGACTCCTACCGCCGCTTCATCCAGATGTTCTCCAACGTCGTGATGGGCCTCGACGGCGATCTGTTCGAGAACGCCATCGTCGCCATGAAGAACGACCGCGGCGTCGCCTCCGACACCGATCTGACCGCCGAGGACCTGCAGGAGCTCGTCGACGAGTTCAAGGCCATCTTCGCCGAGAACGTCGACGGCGGGGCCTATCCGTCGCTCGTGGTCGACGGGGAAGTGGCCTTCCCCCAGGATCCCATGGTGCAGCTGCAGCTGGCCATCGAGGCCGTCTTCGGTTCTTGGAACAACCCGCGCGCGGTCCTCTATCGCCAGAAGGAGAAGATCGCCGACGATCTGGGCACCGCCGTCAACGTGCAGTCCATGGTGTTCGGCAACAAGGGCGACACATCCGCCACGGGCGTGGCCTTCACCCGCAACCCCGCCAACGGCGAGCGCGAGTTCTACGGCGACTACCTGGTGAACGCCCAGGGCGAGGACGTCGTGGCCGGCATCCGCAACACGAGCCCCATCGCCGATCTGAAGACCGTCGAGGGCTTGGAAGAGGCCGGCGCCCAGCTCGAGGAGATCTTCGACGTGTTGGAGAACCACTTCCGCGACATGTGCGACATCGAGTTCACCATCGAGCAGGGCAAGCTGTGGATGCTGCAGACCCGCGCCGGCAAGCGCACCGCAGCGGCCGCCCTGCGCATCGCCATCGAGATGGAGAAGGAAGGCCTCATCACCAAGGAGGAGGCCATCATGCGCGTGGCCCCCGACCAGCTCGACCAGCTGCTGCACCCGCAGTTCGACAAGAACGCCACCTACGACGTGGTGGCCCGCGGCCTGAACGCGAGCCCGGGCGCCGCGGTGGGCGAGGCCGTCTTCTCCGCCGCCGATGCCGTGGCCGCCGCCGAGGCCGGCCGCAAGTGCGTGCTGGTGCGCTGGGAGACCAACCCCGATGACCTGGCCGGCATGATCGCCGCCGAGGGCATCCTCACCTCCCATGGCGGCAAGACGAGCCACGCGGCCGTTATCGCCCGCGGCATGGGCGCGCCGTGCGTGTGCGGTGTGGAGGCGCTGAAGATCGACGCCGCCAAGAAGGAGGCCGCCATCGCCGGCACCGACCTGGTCATCCGCGAGGGCGACATGATCTCCATCGATGGCACCACGGGCATTGTGGTTCTCGGCGCGGTGGAGCTGGTCATGCCCGAGCTCACCGGCGACTTGGACACCATCCTCGAGTGGGCCGACGAGGTCCGCACCCTGGGCGTGCGCGCCAACGCCGACAACCCCGAGGACGCCCAGCTCTCCCGCGACTTCGGCGCCGAGGGCATCGGCCTGTGCCGCACCGAGCACATGTTCCTGGGCGATCGCAAGCAGATCATCCAGACGTTCATCCTGAACGACGACGAGCTCATCCGCGAGAAGGCCGTCGCCGACTTGTTCGAGGCCCAGGTGGGCGACTTCTACGGCATGTTCAAGGCCATGGACGGCCTGCCGGTGATCGTTCGCCTGCTCGACCCGCCGCTGCACGAGTTCTTGGAGAGCCCGCGCGAGCTGGCCGTGGAAATCGCGAAGATGGAAGCGACCGGCGCCGCTGCCGACGCCATCGCCGAGAAGCGCGACTTGCTGGAGAAGATCGACGGCTTCGCGGAGCAGAACCCGATGCTCGGCATGCGCGGCTGCCGTCTGGGCATCGTGTACCCGATCCTTCCCGAGATGCAGGTGCGCGCCATTGCCACGGCCTGCGCGAAGCTGCAGAAGGAAGGCTTCTCGCCGAAACCCGAGATCATGATCCCGCTCGTGTCCGTGCTGCCCGAGCTCGCGAAGCTGCGCGGCGTGGCCGAGGCCGTCATCGCCGACGTGTCCGCTGACGAGGGCGTCGAGCTGGACATCCCCGTCGGCACCATGATCGAGCTGCCGCGCGCGGCCGTCACCGCCAACGAGATCGCCACCGAGGCCGACTTCTTCTCCTTCGGCACCAACGACCTCACCCAGACCACCTTCGGCTTCAGCCGCGACGACGTGGAGGGCGAGTTCGTGCCGCAGTACTTGGCCGAGCACCTGCTGCCCTACAACCCGTTCGCCACGATTGACCCCGGTGTGGCGAAGCTCGTGGAAATGGGCGTGGCGCTGGGTCACGAGGGCAACCCCGACCTCGTCTGCGGCGTGTGCGGCGAGCACGGCGGCGACCCGGAGAGCATCCACACGTTCAACCGCATCGGTCTGGACTACGTGAGCTGCTCGCCCTATCGCGTGCCGGTGGCCCGTCTGGCTGCCGCTCAGGCCGCCATCAAGCAGCGCTAAGCGCCCGCTGAAAGAGCCTAGCCCTAAGGGCCGTTCCGCACGACGGAGCGGCCCTTTTGATATGAAGGAGGCACTATGAATCTGAATTTGGAAAACCTGCCGCGAACGATTTGGGTTGAGAAGAGCGGGGGAGTGCCCGCGGTGGGGTTCGTGGATCAGCGGCTCCTGCCAGGCGAGCTGATCCTGGTGCGCACGTCGGATTGGCGCGAGGTGGTGGACGCCGTGAAGACGCTGGCCGTGCGCGGTGCACCGGCTATCGGTGTGGCGGGAGCGGCGGCGGTGATGCTGGCGGCCTATGAGTATGCGGTGGCCGAGGGGGATGCGCGCCTTGCTGCGCAACGCGACTGCGAAGAGAGCATCGGTTCTGCCGGAGAAATCGATCGGGCTACGTTTGATCATCGTTTGGAAGAGGCCGCACGCGTGATCGCCGAGGCGCGGCCGACGGCGGTCAACCTGTCCTGGGGAGTGCGCAGGGCCCAGGAGGCGGCGCGTGCGGCCCGCGCTGCCGGCAAGACGGCGGCGGAGACGGCCGAGGCGCTCTACGAGCTTGTCGAGACCCTTATTGCCGAAGACGAGGCGGTGAACCGCCGCATCGGGGCCCATGGGGCCGCGTTGCTGCGCGAGCTTGCCGACAAGCTGGATATGGAACGTGGCGCTCCGGGGGCCCCCCATGACCGTGGCGGCGATGCTCCTTTGCGCTCTGGTGCTTCCGCGCGGCAGCAGGGTCTCAACATCCTCACGCACTGCAATGCCGGCAGTTTGGCGACGGCGTTTTATGGCACGGCTCTCGGCGTCGTTTATGCGGCTGCACAAGAAGGGATCATCAACCGTGTGTTCGCCGACGAGACGCGGCCCGTGAACCAGGGCGCGCGCCTCACGGTGTGGGAGTTGGCCCGCGCAGGGGTGCCTGTGACGCTGCAGTGCGACGACATGGCTGCTTCACTTATGGCTGAAGGCCAGGTAGATGCCGTTATCGTCGGTGCCGATCGCATTGCCGCGAACGGGGATGCGGCCAACAAAGTGGGCACGCTGGGACTCGCTATCATGGCGCGCTATTTTCGAATTCCGTTTTATGTGGCCGCGCCGAAAAGTACTATCGATTGCACAACGAAGTCGGGAGCCGATATTCCCATCGAGGAGCGCGATCACGCCGAGGTGCTCGCTGAGCCCATCCTCGGCGTTGCCGTGCGCAACCCCGCCTTCGACGTGACGCCTTATGAACTCATCACCGCCATCGTCACTGAAGACGGTGTTTGGAATCCCTTAGAATCCTAGAACCCTATAGACAACATAACATTATATGTTATAGTGCGTTTTGCTAAGAAGCGGGCTAGGTCAGCTATGCCCTCGTGCGGCGGAAAGGGACGATTATGATCACATTGGCGGCGGCCTCCCAGAAGGGCGGCGTTGCGAAGACGACGACCAATCTGGCCATCGGCGCGAAACTGGTCGAAGACGGCGCGCGCGTTCTGTACGTCGATCTCGATCCTCAGATGAACCTCTCCACGACGCTGAAGGCGCAGACGGCGGGGGTTCTCTCGTCGCTCGACGTGCTCACCGGCGATGCCACGGTCGCCGATGCCGCCCAGTCCATCGACGGGTACGACGTGGTGCCCGCCAGCCGCCTGAACGGCAAGGCAGACGACCTCATGCCCTCGGTGGGGAAGGACTACCGGCTGCGCAAGGCCTTGGAGGCGGTGGCCGAGAACTACGACTACGCGATTCTCGACACTCCGCCGGCGCTGGGCACCCTAACGGTGAACGCGCTCACGGCGGCCTCATGGGTCGTCATTCCGGCCCAGGCCGACGCCTACTCGCTCGACGGCGTCACCGATTTGGCCGCCACCATTCAGGCGATCCGCGAGTACACCAACCCCGACCTGAAGATCGCCGGCATTCTGCTCACGCGCTACAACCCGCGCACCTCCATCTCGAAAATCATTCGCGAGGACGCCGAGGCCATGGCTTCCGAATTGGACACTAAGGTCTTCCGCGCTTGGATTCGCGAGGCGACGGTCATCAAAGAGGCCCAGGCGGTGAAGCAGTCGCTTTTTGCCTACGCGCCTTCGGCCAAGGTCGCCTACGACTACCGCTTCTTCATTGAGGAGCTTTTGGAGGATGTCAATGGCTAAGAAGGATTTGCGCGCCCAAATGGACGCCGCCCGCGCCGCTGCGGCCTTCATCGGCGCAGCACAGGAAGAGGTTGAATCTGCGCCCGAGGAAGAGATTCTTTCGCCTGCGAAAGAGACGAGTGCGAAGGCCACGAGAGCGAAGACGGCGAAAGCGGCGGAGGCTGCGAGAGCAGCGGAGGCACAGCCTGAGACGGTAGGGGAGGCCTCTTTCTCGACTCAGAGTAATCTGGCGGTGGAAAGCGCTGAGGCGTCGGTCGACGGGCCCCCGTTGAGGCCTAAGGCCTCCCGGACGCGCAAGCCTCGCAAGAAAAACGTGGAGGCTGCACCGGTGGAAGAGGCCGTCGAAGGTTCCGGTGCGCGCATGACCGCCCAGGTGCTCGTGCCCATGACTGCCGAGCAGCGCGAGCACGCCGATCTTCTGGCCTCGGTGATGAAGGTCACCCGCGCCGAGGTGATGCGCCAGGCGCTGGACGAGTATTGGGAGAGCCACAAATCAGAGCTGCAGGCCGCTGTGGCCGCGTACGAGGAGCTCATCAAGAAACTCATGAAGTAGGTTGAAAGCGGCGTTTCGCCATGCTATGATGACGCCAACGGAAAGCCCGGGCTTGCTTAACGGGCAGTGCCGTTGTGAGTGGAAGGGTCGGCTGCTTCCTCAGTCGGCCCCTCTTTTTCTCACTAAGACGTTTCTGCTCGGCGCTCTGGATATAGAGCTTAACCACTGCCGTTGCCAGCACGACGACTGACGTCAGCAATCCGAGGATCTCGTTGGCTATCTCCATAGGCTCCACCTCCTTTCGCATTGGTCGATCCAATACTTCCAGAGGCACCGCCAGCACCCGGGACTTACATCCGTTGACACAAACACAGTAGCGTAATACAACATATACTTCAAGACTTGTTTTCTGCTTGAGTGTCTTGATGAGTGCTTGAGGTAGAGCGTTAAACCCTGAGCCCGTTGGTCGGGGTTTTTGTGCCGGGAATCTTGTTGTAAAAAATTTTTTGAAAAAATTTCCTCTGTTGCATAACAGATGGGTTGCTATTTCATTTCAACATATAATGTTGTTGTCATATATAGACAGTAGGACTATGTATGTCGCTAAACCAATAATCATATAAAAATATAGCCACTATAAGTTTATGAAATCATAACAACGATAAGCGCTCTGACCAGGGAAAACAGGGGAATTTGTTATACAGCATCATGAGTATGAGATAAAAGAATATAGAGACAAAAACATTATATGTGTTATTTGCTGTGAATTTTTCACGAAAAGCCAACGATGAAGATGACGCTCAAGTAACGGCGATTGTGTAATCGACGCCGTGAAAATTAGCGATAAATGACAAACAGTCAAAAGAGTAATACCAGTACAACGGTCATTTTTGTTATTGACATGCCTTTACAATGTTGCCAATTTGTAGATAATAATCCATGAACGAAAACACTCTTTGGCACCACTGCGCCCAAAGAGCGGAAACGTCAAAAGGAAAAGGAAGGAAAACCGCCTTTTGATCAGGCAAAACGGCGGTGAGTGAAGTCGAGCGGGACGGAATCAGGGACGTCTCGGGAGGCTCGAACGAGGCCGAGCAGCGCGGAATCAGGGCCGCGAAGCGAGGCGAGAGAGAGAACGTGAGCAACATGAACGAACGCAGCGAATATCGCAACCAGAACGCCGAGGCGCCCACAACCAGCGCCTTCGACGCTCCGCAGGTTCCCCCGGGAGTTGCGCCTGCAGCCAACGACGAGGGCGCCTCTGCCGGCGTCATCAGCCACAACGCCCCGCGCCAGCTGAACCCCATGGGCAAGGCCATCGCTGTGGTGCTGTCGGTGCTGCTGGTGCTGACCTGCTGGAACAGCTACTCCATCGAGGAGGCCCGCCGCATGATCATCGGCGACGACGCCGTACCCATGGCGTCGACGGGCTCCGGCGACGAGCTGCTCGACGAGGTGGACGACGAGAACATCGACCAGGCGTCCAACGACGCCGAAGGCGAGGGCGATGCCGCCGAGGGCGACGATGCCTCTGGTGGGGAGGACGCCGACGACACGGCCGCTGACGATACCGTCAGCGAGGCAGATATGCAGGCATATCTGCCTAAGGATCTCCTCGATGCCGAGAAGGTCATGCCGGCGCTCGCCGACGCTACCCTGAAGCAGGAAAAGGACGGCATCCTGACGCCGGCCACCACCTCCGAGGACGACCTCAAGGCCGCCTTCGCCAACCGCTTCTCGTTCTCTCTCGCGGTTGCGAACGCCCTGCGCGCCTCGGACGACGCCTACCACGTAGGCGGCACGAACCTCGCCGTTGCCCCCTCTCTCGGCAACACGAACGTCTCCTTCGACGGCGGATACCTGGGCGGCGCCGAGGACAACGACGCCGTCGTTCTCACGTTCGAGGCTCCCTTCCTGTACAAGAAATCCGACGGAACCTACGGCACCACGCTCTCGGAAGAGGAGTGGAAGGCCCGCGGCGCCGCTGCCGACGACATGCGCGCGCTGTTCGCGGTTTCGTCGCTGCCGGCCGGCTGGACCGTGTTCACCAAGCACGGCGAGCAGTACCAGAAGCGCACCGCCGAGGAGCTCGCCGCCGGTCTTTCCGGCACCATCGTGCTGCGCTACGAGGGCGTGCAGGACGAGCACGGCATCACGGTCAGCGAGACGCGCGGCCAGATGCCCGCCGGCACCGAGCTGCCCCGCGGCTTTATGTGGCTCACCGAGGCCGTGCCCGCCACCGAGAAGGTGTCGGTGAACGCCGGCTTCGCCCTGTGCTCCTACACGCCCGCCGCCAATGAGGACGGTACCCCCAAGGGCGACTACCTCCGCATGAACTACGCCGACGCGGCTGCCGCCACCGCCGTGCTCGTCAACGCCGCGCCCCAGGTGTCCCTCGACGCCTCCCTCGCGGCGGCCGGCGAGCCGGTGATGGATGCCGAGCGCGGCTTCGCCTCTTACCTCCTCACGCTGAAGTCGGCCCTCGGCGCCATGACCGAGGACAGCTACACCCTGCGCGTGAGCGACCTGCCCGACACGGCCGAGGGCAAGGGCAAGCTTTCCGCCGACGCCGTCGTGGCCTTCGACGTGACGGATCTGACCGACGAGGAGCTTGCCAGCGTGAACCCGGCCGACCCGGCGACCATCGAGGCGCTCGGCCGCAGCCTGGCCGAGGTGTCGGTGGCCGAAGACGGCGTGGCCGACATCACGTTTGCGGCCGAGGAGGGCGACGCGCTCGCCCTGGATGCCGTGACGGGCGCCGTGGACGGAACCCGCGTGCTGTACGTCGCCGTGCCCTACGCCGCCGCCGATCTCACCGAGACCGAGGACGGCGCGGCCTACAACGCCGAGGAGCCTTCCTTCATGCTGTGGTCCTACGAGACGGCCAAGGCCGTCCAGGAGGAGAAGGTGGAAGGTGCCGAGTCGGTGAACGACACCCTCGCCGACGAGAAGCTCACCTTCGTGAGCGACTTGGGCACGCAGTCGATCGCCTTCCCGAAGCCGGCCGCCCCCGAGCCGGAGCCGGAGCCCGAGCCCGCCGACGAGCCGACCGACGAGCAGCAGCCCGCCGACGAGCCGGCAACCGACGAGCCCGACGAGGGCACTGATGGGGAAGAGCCGACCGAGGCGCCCGCCGAGGAAGAGCCCGCCGAGGAAGAGCCGGCGGAAGAGGAGCAGCCGGCCGATTTCACTCCTATTTATGATGAGATCGGAAGCTACAACGAGACGACGCTCGACATGCTCGGCATCGAGACCATGGACGACCTCGCCAATACCGAGGACTTCGGCACCTTCGATCCGGTGCAGGTGTCGATGTCTCTGTTCTCTGCTTCCATCGCTCCCTTCAGCGCCTCGGCCACGACGACGCTGGCGCCCTCCGCTCCCTTGGGCGGCGCGCTGACCGAGACCTACTTCAACCCGAACCTCGTCGCCGGCGGCGTGTCCACCTCCCTTGGCGGCAACACTTACTTGGTGAACGACAAGGACACCCCGACGGTCTCCATGCAGATCATCTTCAACGGCTCCACGGGCTATATGGGCGGTTGGAGCCGCTATCCGTCCGACTACTACGGCACCATGGATGCCAACGACGACGGCCTCATCGACTACGAAGAGGACGGCGTGACGCCGATCTACACTCCCTCGGGAACGGCGGACGATCATAACCGCTTCACCAGTGCCGCTGAGGCCGTGGCCTACGCTGAGGGCACGGATCACATGACCCCTACGACCTATACCGAGGACAGCGCCGAGCACAAGAAGGGCGATCTTGTCGATCCGAACTGCGGGGAGGATAAACCGGAAGATATTCGCAACGCCGCCAAGCTGAAGGACTACAACGAGCAGAAGGACGCCCAGGGCTTCTACGAGATGGGCACGCGCCTGACGCTGAACGTCCCCTACTTATATAAGAACGACGCCGGCGGCATGGATTCTACCTACAGCTACACCGATTGGCGCGGCAAGAAGAACGGCGACGGCACCTTCTCCGGTGGCACCTTCGTGACCGACGGCGACAAGGCGGGCACCCCGGCCAAGCCCGATGACTATCCGCTGTTCGCCATCAACTTCGGCAACAATACCCAGGCGGTGCTGAACAATTGGTCCATTTACCTGAAGGTTCCCAACACCAACGGCGAGAAGGAAATCTGCCTGGACGAGTATCTAACCCCCGGCCGCGAGAATGATCGGCCGGCAATCCTCAAGCGTCTGATCGAGGAGGCCGGCCCTGAGGCCAAGGAGAACCTCGAAGGTCTCGATTTGCGCGCGGGCCTCACCGGCCAGCTCGTCTTCGAGTGGCACGGTGCTCAGAAGAAGGGCAACCCCACCGGCTACACGATGGATATGCAGGTGTCCGGC
Organism: Adlercreutzia equolifaciens DSM 19450; assembly: GCF_000478885.1. Taxonomy (NCBI): domain Bacteria; kingdom Bacillati; phylum Actinomycetota; class Coriobacteriia; order Eggerthellales; family Eggerthellaceae; genus Adlercreutzia; species Adlercreutzia equolifaciens. Next base: position 1,650,933 of record NC_022567.1, on the reverse strand, counting down.
CAGAATGCCTTCGCGCCGAACTGCACGGTGGCCATGCTCGGCAACATCCCCGAGAACGCCGGCGGCTCCATCACCTACGGCGGCACGGCCCACGTGTTCACCAATGCCCAGGCCGGTATGAACTTCTACTACTACCCGCTCGGCGGCATGGGTGCTACGCTGACGGCTCCCGAGGGGCAGTCCTACAACAACTCCGTCCGCAAGATCACCCTGCTGAAGACGAACCTCACCTGGGAGACGTCCTACGAGCCTTTGGCCGACATCAACTTCGGCACCAAGGACAACCCGCGCTACAAGGACAACAACGTTCTGTTCGATCGCTACAATTATATGGTGTACAAGGTGACCACCAAGAACACCTCCTCCGGCTCCGCCGAGATCGACTACCTGGAGTACTTCTTCACGGTGCACAACACCGAGGAGAACAACGCCCAGGGCATCACCAAGCAGGACCTCATGCAGTTCATGACCGATGGTGCCTCCATCTACACCAACCCTCTGTATCCTAAAAACGATCATACGACGTATCCCCTGGCCGACTACCTCACCTACGACGCCAACGGCGGCTCGGGCACCATGGGCCAGACCGTGGGCGCCAAGGGCGGCAAGGTCACGGTCTCCGAATGCGGTTTCGTGCAGAAGGGCAAGAAGTTTGCCGGGTGGAGCACCCAGCCCAACGGCGTCGGCAAGACGTTCAAACCAGGGGACGAGTTCCAGCTCACCGATGGCGACGACGTCCTCTACGCCCAGTGGGTCGATGGCACGGATACCTCGGGCTCCACGGGCAGCGCTGCGGCTCAGATCTCCTACGTGGGCGTTCCGAACCAGGGCGGCGTGCTCATTTACGACACGACCAACTGGCTGCCCAAAGACTACGAGGCGCTCGATATGCGCGACTTCAGCAACATCGACTCCATTATGGAGCGCGCCGACAACCGTCCCGTGATCTACGATGAGACCTACAAGGATGCAACGGGCTCGACGACCGAGGGCGGCTCTACGGAAGGCGGCTCCGAGAGCGGCTCCACGGGAAGCGGCTCCGGTTCGGAGTCGGGCAAGGTGCTCGACACCCGTACCATCCGCTACGACACCTCCAACGATGACAACTACAAAATCAAGTCCACTTACGACGAGGATACGGGCGCGCCGATCATTCATGCGGAGTCCATCCCGTACCAGACCAACAATCAGTCCGGCCGCGTGAACTTCACCGTCGCCGGCGAAGACGGCGGCCACTTGTACCCGAACAAGAAGATCGAAGGCGACGGCAACGGCGAGTACAGCTTCATCATCGCGGTGCCCTACACTACTAATATTAATGAGACGGTAGGCTTCAAGGGCAACGGCTACTACGTCGACCTCGATCCGCTGACCACCATCTTCTTCGGCAAGCTGGGCGTGGGCCGCGACTACTCGTGGTCGGACTCCGTCTCGAAGTTCTCCTATCCCTTCGGGCTTCCCCAGGCGTCCATGACCGGCGAGAAGATGGCCCTCGAGCAGTACCAGTACCAGATCGGCGCCAACGGGCGTCCCACCACGAACGTCATCAAGCGCACGACCCCGGTGCAGACCCAGAACACCAGCTTCAGCTACTTGGGCCAGATGGTCACCTACGAGATCGGCAACATGAAGACCGTGGGCAACATGCCCCTGTACGGCGAGGACTCCTCCTCCACGACGGCGGGCCCCATCATTGTGGACACGCTGCCGAACTACTTCCGCCTGTACAACTTGGAGTTCGTCATCGAGGACAAGGATCCTTTGCCCGAGGGCAACAAGAATGCGGCCCTCGACGAGTGGTTCGACACCGATCCGGGCGAGAAGCCGACCCAGAACCCTGACGGCTCGATGAAGATCAACTCCGACTTCCACGACGACCTGGATCCCAACAAGGACCGCTTCCCTGAGTACAGCGCCACCAGTTCCGTCGCGCAGTTCCAGATCATGACGCCGGCCAAGGGCGACGACGAGGATACCTACTACTGGATCAACCTCGGCGCGCCCCAGTACGTGCGCTCCGACGAGGTGAAGGCGGCCGACGGCACCGTTACCTCCTACAAGCACATCTACCGCTTGGGCGGCACCACGAAGGACACGAGCCTGGCATCGCTCATCGAGGCGCGTCACGGCAGCTCGCTGCCCGGCATCTCCCAGCCCCAGCTGCACGAGGATCAGACGATCTACAACTTCACCGGCAACATTCGCATGGTGATGAACACGCCGATTGACGAGAACAAGACCCTGCCGGTCACCGTGCGTGTCAACGGCACCATGACCATTCCTCTGGCCGACTACAAGAATGCCGCCCAGGTGGATTACGGCAAGCGCATGTGGAACTACGCCGCCAACAACTACGCCTCGTCGCTGGAGAGCTCCGAGCGCTCCGAGGCCGCCTTCAACTCGGCTGCGAGCCCCAACCCGAAGGTGAGCGCCACGGCCGTGGCCATGGCGGTGAACCTGTTCGATGCCACGACCGCCATCGGCAACGCCGCCACCGACCCGAACCGCCAGCCCATCCTGAACCGCTCGGGCGCCGGCTGGCGCTTCCAGCTGGACAACAGCGCCATCTCCGTCATGGAGCCGGCCACCTTCACCGTGGGCAACGCCTACGGCGCGGAGAACGCCGAGGGCTTCTCCACCCAGCGCATCGGCATCAGCCAGGATCTCATCGACAACTCCATCATCGATGGCATCACCATCAACTACCGCATGGGCACGCCCGGGACGCCCACGGCTCTGAAGACCGAGCAGGCGAAGTTTACGGGAGATGCGCTCAAGAACCTGCTTGAGAGCCATCAGGCCTACATTGTGGGCGGCCAGCGCGTGTGGCAGAAGGACCCGGCCACGGGCCTGTACCTTGATGCCAAGGGCAACGTCATCCCGAACCAGGAGGACAAGAGCACCTGGAAGAAGGACGGCATCGTCATCACGCCGAAGGACTGGCTGGACGCCGGCTACTTCGTCTCCATGACCATCTCCTTCGAGGAAGTGGGCGGCAAGGAGACGATTCCCGCCGGTTCCAAGATGTACGTGGAAGTGCAGGGCACCCCCGAGGAGCTGGACACCATGGAGATGTCCGGCACCTTCGGCACCGCCTACGAGAACTTCGCGGCGGCCCTTGCCGGCCGCAACGTGTCGGCCCGCGCCACGGCGTCGTTCACCTCCCGCAAGGCGCCCTACAAGCTGCAGGTGACCACCACCGGCATGCGCGAGAGCCAGGTGCCCGGCGACCCGAACGCCTTTGTGGCGAACCTGGAATACGCCCGCGACAACAACGGCAACATCTACTACACCGACGCTGCCGGCAATCGCGGCATCATCGAGAACGGCACCTTCAAGTACGGCATGACGGATAGCGTCGAGCGCCGCAAGGCCTTCAACGCCGCCACCATCTTCCCGCTGTACCGCGACAGCGAGGCCGTCGAGGGCGTGTTCGACGGCACGAACTTCCTTTATATGGACGCCAACGACGAGCAGCAGACCAAGGCCTTCGACGTGCGCGAGGTGGAAGGTGTCACGGCCACCCCGGCCTACCTGGATACCGAGGGCCATCGCGGCACCTTGTCCGGCACCACGTTCACCTACGAGGTGGATGTCACCAAGGAGATTCAGGAGGACTTCCTCTTCGAGGCGGCGACCGACCCCTATGTGAACGGCGTGCTGCTCTCCGCCAAGACGACCACCGACGGCGAGGGTAACACCTCCTATGTCTTCGATAACGACGGCCACATGATCTATGTGGACGGCTCGGGCAACGAGGGCTACGTGAACGGCAACGACTTCGTACTCGCCGACGGATCGACGCTGTCGGTGACCCATCAGCAGCGTACTGACGGCGCTGGCCACGACCTTTATATCGACCGCGAGGGCCACGAGGGCTACATCGCCGACGGCCTCTTCACCTACGAGTACAGCGAGGCCCTGGAAAGTGGCGGCTCGGTCACGAAGACCGGCACCAAGCACACCAGCTTCACCGCCACCGGCAACAAGGTCACCGTGGGCAGCGACACCTTCGACGAGTACACCAACTGGGAGGGCTCTGTCGGCTACGTCACCGACGACGGATGGTTCGTCTACTCGAAGACGGTGAAGGAAGAGCGCACGAAGACGGTGAGCAACGTCCTCACCTTGAAGCGCGACGCCCAGAAGCGCGTCCTCTACAGCGACGGCACCTACGAGGGCACCAAGGACGGCAACCAGTTCGTCTACTTCGAGCTGGTGGATAACACCACGACCAAGCCCGTCGAATCCTCGATGCAGCCGGTGGTGGAGAAGGACGACGCCGGCACCAACAAGCTCTTCGAGGGCTACATCGGCGACCCGGGCAGCGGCTGGCGCATCACCGTGGCCAACGACTCCTCCTTCGATATCGGGGATGCGGTCATCAAGGCCGGCGTGGTGCTGAAAGACTCCCAGGGAACCGGCAAGGCCGTGGACTCCACCGAGGAGTCCACGGAGATCTGGGTGCCGGAGTGCAACAACGCCACCGAGGGCCACAAGCACTCCGATGCGTGCCTGTGCACCAAGAACCACATCCACACCGCCTCCTGCGCCGGTGCGGTGAAGCAGACCACCAAGATCGACTACAAGAGCGGCACGCAGACCGACTTCGAGGCCTCGGCCATCGCGATCTCGCCGGCGCTGTGGATGGAAAGCGACGCCACGGTGTACGTGACCGATTCTTGTACGGCCAACCACAACCACACGAAGGACTGCCCGGGCGAAGGCCCCGATGGCAAGGCCGTGGCGACGACGGGCAAGGTGCGTAAGGGCGGCATCCCGTCCGATCTGCGCCTGAACGTGTTCACGACCACCAACAGCTCCAACGTGCAGGTGGAGAACGCCGCTGCTCCGGGCGGCACCGCCGTGGTCATCCCCGGCCTCGCCTTCCGCACGGCGCTCTCCCGGTTCGCGAACGAGAACCTCTACACCCAGGAGGAGCAGGACGCCTTCATGGCCTCCTCGTCCTACGACCCCAACGGCGGCCCGCTGCTCAGCCAGATGCTCGCCAAATATGCGGCCGTTCCGGCCAGCTACGGCATCACGGTGGAGCCCTACGGGCGCATCGTGGTGACGCTGGCCAACTGCCATGTGTGGAAGAACACCTACTACCTGCGCGGCGTGGAGCAGACCTTCACCGACTTCGGCAGCGGGCTCACGCTGGACGACGGCGGCTACCTGGACATCTTCGGCACCGTCACCAACAAGGACACCATGTGGCTCGGCGGCGTGTTCTCCACGAACTACGCGAACCCGAAGTGGAACAGCGCCGTCGACTCCCTGGGCGTGCTCAACGGCGCCCCGTACCCGGCCGACGGCACCCCCATCGTGAAGGCCTTCTCCGACATGCGCGGCGACACCGAGAAGGACAGCAACCTCGATTACCTGGCGAGCGGCGCCGGCTACTCCAGCCCGCTTCTGGGCTACCGCACCGGTATGCGCATCAAGTCGCAGACCGGTACCGACGCGCCGGTGTGGGCCACCGGCTCGAACAACGTGCCCGCCCGCAAGGCCTACTACGACTACGACGACACCGGATACCGCATCAATCTGGCCAACAACACGAAGTACGCCATCAATTTGGGCGCCTACTTCTCCGTGGACGCCATTCCGGTTGATGCGCTCGACGCCACGGGGTCGGATGCCTCGAAGGATACCGTGAAGAAACTGGTCGACTTCGAGACCCATCAGATCACCTTGTCAAGCGAGTTGTTCCGCGGCAAGGAGATGGCATCGAATGAGACGCAGGCCCACTATGCCGGCAAGATGATCGACGCGCGCCTGTGGTACTACGATCTCGCCGACACCGATAAGGCCACGCTCAAGTACATCGATTTGCACGAGTTGGTGGAGCACGCCTACCAGCAGCGCATCACGCTGACGACCGAGGGCATGAGCGGGTATAAGGGTTATACCGAAGGTAAGTTCTCATCTGCTTCCTCGGTGCCGCTGCCCACCTTCGACGGCAAGACCGATGATGACGGCAGGCCGGTCGTCACCGTTGACGGCCAGGGCAACTACGTGCTCGACTGGGGTCTGTGGGACAAGGGCTACCTGGTGAAAGTCGATCTTGATTACGGCTCCTTCAACAACTGGGTGAACGAGGACACCAACGCCTACATCGAGCTGCGCGGCAAGACCACCAGCATCGGTAACTTCCAGGTGAACACCACCTTCAAGACTAAGCAGGCCATCGAGGAGTGGACGCGCTCCTGGACGAGCGCCGGCCGCATCGCCTCCACGCTCGCCCCCATCCGCCCGACCATGAACATGGGCGCCTACGGTTACGAGGCCGACGTTGACTCTCCCGGTGAGGAGAACGCCGACGTCGTCGCCGGCAATGCCCACACCTACGGCGGCATCAACACGATGCACATGAACAAGACGACGCTCTACAACACGGGCACCTATCGCGAGCGCAACATCTTCAACGGGAACTACTACAAGCAGTACCCGATCACCTCCTCCGAGGTGCGCGACGACAAGCCGATCGCCTACCGCAACGAGGAGAACTCCGGCTACCGTGCCGTGGTCACCAACGATTCGGACCACGCCATGCGCCATGGCGCCAAGCTCACCATCGGCAATTTGACCCCGCGTTGGGACGACGCCGCCTGGACCTACGACGGTGACGGCCACAAGAAGGGGGAGAAGCCCGGCGAGGCCCTGGATAAGAACCTCGGCTACCACACGAGCTACCTCACACTTTCTGCTGGCCTCATCGAGAACTCGGAGATCGAGTCGGTGACCATCAAGTCGGTGCCGGCCTACACCAAGTACACCTCCGGCGGCCAGATGACCGCGTGGAACCATACGAACCCGAACTCCAACCCGCACCGCATTGTGAACGCCGGCACCATTGCCGACCCGAGCGGCAAGTCGGTCACCACCACGTGGACATGGGAGGAGATCCAAGATAAATGGATGGGCAAGGCCGCTGATGACAGCTGGGATGGCGAGAACATCAACATCCCGGCCGGCGACGGTTGGTTCGGCGGCGACGCCTACTGGTTCGAGGTGAAGTTCAAGAGGGTTGATTCGCACCTCACCGTGCAGGACAAGGCCTATGTGGACTTGTTCGGCTACGGCATCGACTCGCCGAACGTGAACAACGCTACCGACCCCTATTACGCCGAGTCCGACGACTACTACAAGTACGGTGACTCCTACAACGTCGTGCACGTGGGCCAGACCCACGGCTGGGGCTGCTGGGGCGGCGGTAACCCTGGTACCTCCACGAGTCGCATCGACCGCCAGTTCCTCGGCCGCTATGCCTATGTGGGCAACTACTACGTGTCTATCGATGCCGACTCCGAGCTGAAGGCCCTGTACCCGAACACTGCTTGGTCGACTCGCTACGGTATCGGTAACGGTGCCTCCTCCGGCACCAACTCCGACGGCGAGCGCACCTACGCTCAGGACCAGGCGAACCTGTATGCCATCGGCGGCCAGCCGAAGATCAACGTGCGCGCGTCCACCTACTTCCAGCCTGAGAAGGATTTGGAGACGGTCGTGAACACGCCGTCGCTCGACGCGCTTTCCGCTTCCACCTCGACGGCCACGACGGCCGGCCAGACCAAGGCCTGGTGGGGCGAGGAAGGCGCGGCCTACCGCTTCAATGTGTCCAACGGCGCACGCACCATGTTCGAGAGCGAGTTGCGCATCGGTACGACCGATGGCAAGTACTGGGTGGATGCGGCGAACGCCGGTGTGAAGTACGGCGCCTACACGCCCCAGGGCACGAGTGTGTCCTACCAGGTGGTGCCCGGCACCGATGACAAAGAGCTCTACCACAACATCATTCGCGGTTTCCAGACCAAGGCCATTGCCATCTCCAAGGCGTTGCTCAACGGAAGCGATATCGCCAGTGTGGAAATCACCTACTTCCCGAAGGTCGATCCTACCGTGGCATCGAACTTGCCGCTCTGGAGTGGTGTCGATAGCGCCGTAAGTCCCGTGACGGCGGTGAACACCACGGGAGCCACGCCGCATCTCATTCGCGCGACGCTTCCATTCAGCTACCTCAAGGGCCTTGTCGACAGCGACGGCGCCGCGGGCGACGACATGGACGACGCGAAGAAGACCCACGCCTACGACGACGAGGGCAACCTCATCATCCCCTGGGACGAGTGGGGCGAGGGCTACATCACCAACGTCGTGGTGAAGTTCAACAAGGTGAATCCCAACACCGGCTACGCCGCCGACGGCGCCACCGAGGACAACGCCGCCTATGTGGATCTGTGGGGCTACGCCGACAACGTGCGCGACATGCCGCTTTCCGCCTGGTTCGGCTGCACCTACGACTACGCCGGCTGGCACTACGACCGCGACGAGCCGTCGCGCCCCTACGGCACCAACATCGCCGGCTACGGCTGGGGCTCCTGGCCCAATGTGTGGGCGTACAACTCCCGCACCCCTTCGGCCTACGGCGAGGGCTACACGCGTGTGGGCGACTGGGTGCAGTTCATGACCGACCCCGGCTGGTCGGTGCGCAACTGGTGCGCCAACAACCCGTCGAACTACTCCTACATCACAAGCCACTGGAATGCCTATATGCCGCAGTTCAAGCGCTGCGTGGCCAGCTGGGAGAAATACTGGAAGGGCGCCAACGCCTTCCACAACGGATCAGCGACGGCCTGGATCATGGGTCGTCCCTTTGAGGTGAACGAGACCATCAAGGCTGAGACGTTCATGCGCTCCGACGATGTGACGAGCGAGTACGGCTACGACGACTACACCGACGGCACCGCTCAAGAGGCCTCCTTGTCCGGAGTGCTTAAGAAGAGCGGCACGACTACGGGTTACTACGAGGACGAGGGAAGCGGTTTCCGCTTTACGCTTTCGAACAACAATACCAAGGACGTGGCCGATACCGACACGACGCGCAACAACTTGCACAGCAAAGACGGCCACTTCACCATGAACAAGGGCTACTTCGCCACCAAGAAGATTGCCTACACCGACAACAAGGATGACGAAGAGGTGCTGGCGGGCAAGAAGGAGCGCGGATACGTAAACTTCACCACTAAGAAGGTGGCGTTCACCAAGCAGCTGCTCGACGTGGACACCTACGGCATCGTGCGCGTGAAGGACGTCACGTTAAGCTACGTGCCTTACAAGGTTGACGCCGACGGCAACACGCTTGCCGGCGTGGACGAATCCATTACGCTCGACGGCGCTGATCTCATCAAGCTGGCTACGGCGAAGACGACGGCCGAACTTCAGCGTGAGAAGAAGAATGCCGACGGCACGCCTGTTTTCGAGGCCGATGGTACGACCCCTGCAACCGAGCCTATCTTCGCGAACGTGGCCGGCGTGGCAAAAGCCGAGATGGTGACCGATGCTGAAGAGCTGAAGACGATGACGGCCAAGGTAACCGATGCCGACGGCACGGTGCTCGCGTACCGCCAGCCCGATGGGGACGTTATCATCAATCGCGAATTCTGGGGCGGCCACTACTTCCGCAACGTAGAGATGCACCTGCGCGACTTCAAGAGCCGTACGGCGTTCGAGGACGTTGACGAGACGGATTCCTCAAAGAAGAACTTGGACAATTACGACCGCGCTTATGTAGAGTTCTGGGGTGAGGGCACCTACCGCTGGGTTGGTTGGAACATGTATTCCACCCTGCGCACCGACTGGCTTACCCCGTGGTGGAACTACAACAACAAGAACAACACCAGTGCCGCCGGTAGTTACAGCGGTTATACCGACTATTCGACGCTCACGTTGCGCGATGACATGACCGATTACCAGTATCGGACCAACACGCTTACGCAGAATTACAAGTATTCGGCCGACTGGTACCGCTACAACTACTATACCAACGGGGGCACGCGCATCGATGCCTACACCATTGGCGCCTACAACACGTTCAGCTCCCAGCTGGGCGATGCCAACCATCCCGGCTGGTACACCTATTGGCGGCCGACAGGCGGCACCTATGTGAACGGCTTGTGGGTAAGCCCGGGCGGTTCCTATCAAACGCCTGCTCTGGCCAAGATGGAATCCATGAGCGGCTTGGCTCCGTACACCTATACGACATCGAGCCGTTTGAACATCGCGCTTCCGCCGGTGCGCCCGGTGACGGCCATGTACTCCTATAAGGACGCCGACACCGCCAATAAGGCCTTCGGCGACCTTAAGAAGTACGAGACGCCGCGGGCCGACTCATCTTCGGGCCACTATGGGTACTCCAACGGCAACCACTACGTGACGAGTTCGTACACCTTCGGCACCGAGCCGCGCGCCTACTGGCGCGACGAGGCCGTGGGCTACCGCGCCCTGTTCTCCAACAAGTCGCGCTATGCCATGACCCATGGCGCCAGGATCGCTTTGGGAAATATCACGCCCATCGCCCAAGAGGGCGCGCCCATGCTTTTGGAGAACGCGGGATTCCGTACCACGCGTCTCTCCCTGTCTCGGGAAATGTATGAGGCGGGTCTGCACGACGAGACCGATGCGAACGGTACGGTGACGAAGAACGTGAATGGGATCAAATCCATCACCTTCAACTGGTATGTGGCCAATGCCCGCGCCTTGACGCTCGTCGGCAGCACGCTCAATTCGATGAGTGCCTCGAAGCTCTATTCGACAACTTACACAGGAGATCAGGTGAAAGCCTGGTTCGAAGGCAAGCATCTGGCGGTTGTCTATGAGAAGAACGAGGATGGAACCAACAAGACCGACGAAAACGGCGATTTCATCCCGAAGCGCGATGCCGACGGCAACATCGTCTACGAGGAAAAGAAGAATGCGGGCGTCGAGCTTGATGCGGACGACGTGCTGCTCGATTCGACGCTGTGGGCCGGGGGAGACCTCGCCGGCGTCATCATCGAATACGACTGGTACCAAAACGACCTGACTCGCGAGCAGTCGAAAGATTCGACGTTGAAGGACTACAAGGCGATTACCGGCAATGAGGCCTATGTCGACTTCTTCGGCTACACTATCGACTCGCCCGATGCCAACAAAAAGCGCGAGCTCACCGATACGTGGTGCGTGAACCACGGTTGGGAGCAGGGCGATGGCGGCTCCGTCACCCAGTACTGGGATTGGTACTACGATCAGGTGCGTCTGTCCACCGAGTTCAAGACCACGTATGGGAATAAGAACTGGAACAACCTGTTCAAGGGCAGCGACAACGGCACGCACAACGGGTACCACGGCTCAACGAATGGCGGCTACGACGGCAAAGCTACCTACGACACGAACATCTACTCTGAGATGACGCGCACCACCGACTACGGCGATCTGTTCGCCCATATGCCGGCCTCCAGCCAGAAGGTGGCGGCGAAGTCCTACTTCGTGGACGCCGCTTCGCCGCTCGGCACGGTCGCTTCGCTTGCCGACACCACCACGGCGTGGCTGCGCTACTACGGCGCGGGGTGGCGCTTCACCTACACCAACTACGCCAACCCCACGACGGTGACCTCCAACAACTACGCCAACAGCGTGTGGAACAAAGACGCCAACGTCTACGACCGCGACTACGAGATGTTCGACAGCTACATCCAGGTGGGGGCGATGCCTGCCGATGCAGTGCCGGCGAATGAGGCCGGCGACTACGAGAACAATTTCCGCGGCTTCGACGCGAAATACATCAGCCTCTCGGCAGGCCTCATCGATGCGGTCACCTGGGATCCGGACACGTGGGACAACGCCACCTGGCATAAAGATGCCATGACCGGCAACGGGCTCGATGTCGCCAAGGTGAAGGGCAATGCCATCAAGACCATCCGCATCACCACTTACCCCTCCACCAAGAAGGGCAATACGGTCGTGCCCGTACCGACGCCGGTGACCCCGGACGAGGGCGACGGCTCCGGCGAGTCTGCTGCTGGAAGTGGCGAGGGATCCGGCACCGACGAGTCTGACTCAGGCACCGACGAGTCTGACTCAGGCACCAACGAGTCCGATTCGGGAGAAGAAGGCGGCGAGGGGAGTGACACGGGCTCTTCCTCCGATTCCTCCGCTTTCAAGGAGGGCACCGTCATCGATTCAAAGACGGGCGCCACGGTCACAACCGAGATGGAAGACGGTCAGCCCAAGGTAATCTACGTGTTCACCTTAGAGCAGCTCATCGCCGCTGGCGCCACCTACACCGCCGAGGGCAACCTGCAAATTCCCTCTACGGCATGGGGCGATGGCTACTTCCTCACCTTCCGCATGGATATGTACCACTTCAACAAGTCGGTCAAGGAAGCGAACAACGCGGTCATCGACGTGCTCGGACGCACGGATGTCTCCCAGCGCAACATCACGCTGGCCTCCACGTTCAACACCTGCTACGACACGAACCTGACCGACGGCAACAACCATCTGGCGAACGCCGTCCATGCCGGCACGTGGGACCATACCTCCGACACCTACGGCGACTGGACCGGCTACATCAACGGCGGCTCCATCCTGCAGGCCAAGACCGCCGATAAGAACGGGAACAACGCGCTTGCCTACAAGTACCTGAACGGAACGGCTCAGGCCCGCTCCAACGGCATGGACCGCACCGACGCTGCCATGCTCGTGTCGCAGGTCGATCCCGTGCAGCCGAAGATCGGCGCCGTCACCTTCCTGTACGCCGATGAGCCGGGCCAGCAGGTGGACGAAAAGAACTACAGCTTCAACAAGAACGCCTCCACGGGCGCCGTGTTGGACCATAATTCCAACAACCACGGCACCATGGAGACCCTCATGGGCACCATGAACTCCGGCTGGCGCTTCCCGCTCACGAACAACGCGAGCTACTCCATGGATTCGGCCCGCATCACCATCGGCGGCTACTACGGTACCATGTACGATGGCGACAAGGGCTCCACGGGCACCTATGTGGACGGCACCTACAACTACGACGGCGGCAAGCTCGCCAACGCCTCCACGGGCGCCATGAGCAACAAGGCCGCCATCTACGGCGAGCTGGTCGACGGCCAGTGGCGCGGCTTCGAGGTGAACACCGTCTACCTGAACGCTAACGCCATGAACGCCGTCCTCTCCGACGCCGTGGCGAAGAAGGCCGGCGGCTACGGCCTGGACGAGGACCGCTTCGGCTTCGAGCAGAAGGGCAACTACATTCATCCGACGGCCCAAGATGCCAGTGTGCTGACCGAGGACGAGGTGAAGGCGGCCCTGGAAGGCTACACGCTGGACGTGTACGCCATCGGCGCCGACGACACCACCTTCTCGCGCACCGAGACCGTGCGCCGCGTCCAGGGCAACGGCACCTACGCCAACGAGACCATCACCGTGGCCGATGTGCCCGCGAAGCCGATCCACGAGATGGGCGGCGCTCTCGACACGACCCCGGCCGACGAGGAGACCGGTGAGCAGGTGTACACCGACGCCGCGCGCAACGCCAAGTACCACGCCATCAACCTGGCCGACTACGTGACCACCGACGAGAATGGCAAGTGGGTCGTCTCCATCCCCGAGGCCGCCTGGTACGTGCACTCCGACAGCTGCCAGCATAAGGACGGCGTCGGCCACGATTCCAAGACTGACGTGGGCTGCGCCGACGATCTGTACGTCGTGCGCCTCGTGCTGCACCTGCCGCACTTTGCCTCCCAGGTGACCCAGACCGACCCGACCCAGAGCAACTGCGCCATGGTCGAGGTCTTCGGCGTGCCCACCCGTTCCACCACCATGGCCCTGAACGCCGAGTTCTCCACCGAGTACAAGACCGAGTCGTGGAACCGCAACACCGCGACGCGCACCATCGACGGCGACTTCGCGAAGATGATGCCGCTCACCGCCGAGCCGGAGCTGCAGACCTACTTCAACTGGACCGGCGGCAAGACGAACGAGGACAACTACGAGGTGGATGCGGCGACGCATCGCCCGAAGAGCGCGAACAAGGTCATCCACGAGACGCTGCCCCAGACGATCACCAACGTGCCCTACCGTTGGGGCGAGGGCAGCTTCGCCCAGTTCAACGAGGGCAAGCCGCTGACGAGCGGCCAGGTGCACGGCACCTCGGTGTTCAGCGACGACAACCCGCGCGAGGACGCCTGGTACGAGTACATCCTCACCAACAAGAGCAAGTCCACCGCCGAGAACAGCTACCTGGATCTGGCCATCAACGGCGTCTCCTACATGAAGACCTCCGTGGACGGCAACGGCGTGAGCAAGTACGATGCCAACGGCCTCATCAGCGAGGCCCGCGGCTTCATCGCCGATACGCTGCAGATCGACGGCTACTTCCGCTACAAGAACGGCGACAACCGCCGCGCGAAGCTGCCGGCCGACACCTCCGAGACGGACACCTCCTGGTACAACCGCGCCGGCAACATCGCGACGCTGTGGATCTACGACTGCGAGACGGCGGTGCCGCACACCCAGGAGACCTACACCAAGAACACCGCCGGCCAGGTGACCTCCACCACCTCCGTGGACGGCACGACGGGCGATGTGGTGACCGTGAACGCGAGCGGCGTGGAAACCGCCCGCAAGCACCCGGTGGCCACGGTGACGCTCGATTCCGCCACCATCGACAAGCTCGTGCGCAACGCCGACGGCGACATCGACTTCACGAGCCGCGCCGACTACTCCGTGGACGAGGCGACGCTCTCGCTCGATCTCACCCAGGCGGGTCTGGAGAAGCTCAAGACCGACGGCGGCAGCGTGGAGCTGCGCCAGGACGCCAGCGGCAACTTCGACTACAAGGCCGTGAGCAACATCCGCCTCGTGTACGCCACCATGTCCGCCGAGCTGTACGAGACCTATCCCGACGACGGCCTGGATACCGCCAAGCGCGGCACGAACACCTCGCTTGTGGCCCGCATCTACGGCGACGTGCGCACCCACGGCACGCCGTCCACCGCCACGGGCGCGGAGATCAACAATAACTACAACCACCGTATGTCCTCGACGATGTACTACTTCCCGCTGTCGAGCTTCTACGGCAACATCGACCGCTCCTCCACCAAGACGCTCTACATCGACCAGTACGCCGGCGCCTCCGAGGCCACGGCGTTCAAGGGCGGCGACTCCCGTCCGGGCGGCGCGGTTTCGTCCTCCACGCCGGAGTACGTGACCGGCGGCTACACCAACTCGTCCACCAACGGCACGCTGGGTTCGGGCAACTCCGCCACCGTGACCGTGGCCAACAAGGCCGACAACACCGGCTACGTCTTCACCCTGCGCAACGCCAGCCGCGCCCGCTCCGATAAGGCGACGCTCTCCATGCGCATCGAGAGCGTTTCCATGAAGGCGAAGAGCATGCTGGAGCCCGGCTATCCCGAGGCCAACAATGGGAACTCCGCCGATCTGGACACCAACAACTTCTACGGCTACCGCGGCGTGGTGCGCGGCTTCAAGACGAAGACGTTGGAAGTGGGCACGGCGCTGAAGACCATGGGCGCCCTGTCCTCGGTGAACTTCACCTTCTACCAGCCCAATGGCGAGAAGTGCATCATCAAGGTGCCGGCCGACTCCTCCATCTGGGGCGCCGCTGGCGCGAAGACGACCCTGAACTTCCACGATCTGTGGAACGCGGCGGGAGACGTGACCCTGAACAAGATCCCCTCGGGCTCCGGCGCCCCCCAGACCGTGTCCTTCGTGGGCCTGGTGAAAACGCAGAACGGCACGACGCCGGCCAACTCGCCGGCCAGCGGCTACAACGCCGAGACCACGGTGCCCACCATCGCCGGCACCAACACGGCCTACACGACGGCGAACTTCACCGGCACCATTTATAAGAACACGACGAAGTACACCATCGACGACTGCTACCTGTACCAGGTCGACTTCGAGTACGACTCGCTCGAGCCCTCGTGGCGCGCGGGCGACTACGCGTGGGATACCGACGGCGACGCCAACAACTACACCGGTTGGCGCGGCGACTCCCTCGTGCCGGTGACGAGCGCGAACAACAGCAAGGCCGATGCCGCCGACGCTGCCGGCGAGCTCACGGTCACCGCCACGGGCAAGGCCGACTGGTACAACGGCGTGGGCAACACCGCCTCCTTCGGCAACAGCTGGTCGACGTCTGGGCTGTTCGTCAACGGCACGGACAAGACCCTCACCCCCTGCGTGAACGGTTACCGCACCTTCTCCTACTGGTCCAGCAGCACTGCCGTCTACAACTGGTACTACCCGCACAACCAGACCCTGCACGCCCGCCTGTTCCTGAAGCAGAAGGGCAAGCTGGACACCCGCGGCACCCGCACGGCCGACTGGCAGGACAACTCCGCCATCAACGACAGCACGGCGGATGAGGTCCAGCAGTCCTCGAAGAAGTTCCGCTACGACACGGTGCGCAAGTGCGCCGCCCTTTCCGTGGCGCGCCCGTACCTGGAGGCCCACTCCTACGTGCGCTACGGCGACGTGAACAACTACACCGGGGCCACGGTCTCCGATTCCACGAGCTACGCCTCCGACGGCAACCGCACCGAGGTGACGGTGCCCTACGCCAAGACGTTCAACTACTGGGTGAACCTGAAGAACGAGGCCGCCGTCTCGAAGCTGGACGACACCGATGTGAACATCACGTTCCCCATCCAGTTCGAAAGCGTGCGCGCCACCAAGGCCGCCGTCACAGGCGAGGGCTCCGGCAACGGGTACGTGGGCGAGTACACGGGCTTCCATCCCATCGACTACTCCATCTCCAACAACTACCTGCGCTGCTTCCCCGACGAGAAGATCGGCAAGATCCGCATCTTCGGCTACGACCCGAAGCAGACAAGCGATCTGCGCAAGCTCTCGTCCGACCCCAAGTGGGCGACGAAGAAGGTCGTGCTGTGGCCGTACTACGTCGATGTGCCCGTCACGACGGGCGAGGGTGACGACGCCGTCACCACGACGGTCAAGCGCCTCGCCGGCTTCGAGCTGGAGTACACCACCGGCGTGCAGACCAACGGCAAGGTGCTGCAGGCCCGCGGCCGCACCACGGCGGACTTCGCCGCCGTTTCCAAGGCCGAGCTTCAGGCCCACGGCTTCACCGTGACCGATGACGGCCGCGTGCGCATCCCGCTGCAGGGCGGCGTGCATGCCGGCAACTTCTACATGACCGAGCAGCAGCTGCACGACTTGGGCATCGAGGTGCCCACGCTGTTCCAGCTGTACTCCTGGAAGGACATGGCCGAGGACATGGCCAAGAGCGTGGACGGCTCCGCCGGCTCCATCGACAAGCAGTCCGTCCAGATGCGCGGCTACACCGACAGCAACTTCGAAACCCAGCGCACTATAAACGTACAGACATATAATCATTTAGACTGCTTCCGCGAGCTGCCGCTCGACCTGCCCACGTTCACGGGCACCAACGCCGGCAACAACGACAAGCCGCTGAATGCCACGGCGGACAACTACATCACGAGCCGCATCGACCGCTCGCTCATCTTCGTGTCGAAGATGTACTACGACGCCGTGGCGCGCTCCGCCTACGCCGACGTGGATTCCGGTGAGGCCGTGGAGGACAAGAACGACGACAACGCCAACAAGCCACTGGCCGAGCAGGTCGTGGGCACCCGTTTCGAGATCGACGAGGACCCGCTGACCGAGGGCACCACGTTCTACCGCTTCGACGAGAGCCTCGTGAGCGACGGCTACGTGACCATCGCCGAGGGGGACTTGGGCAACTACGTCGCGCCCGAGCCCGTCGAGGGCGAGGAGGCGCCCGCCGCGCCCGAGGTGTACATCAAGTCCGCCGACGGCAAGACGGCCAAGGTGACCATCGTCGCCGTCGGGGAGGGCTTCGGCTACCGCACCGAGACCATGGACGCGGATGCGACGCCCCTCGATTGCGCCGGTGTCACCTTCTACCGCTTCGACGAGGCGCTCGAGAGCGACGGCTACGTGGAAGTGGCCGCCGGCAGCGAGCTGCTCGTGCAGAACGGCACCGGCGGGGGAGTGGACGCTCCCACGCAGCTCTACGTTTACACCGACATCCCCGAGACGAAAGACGAGAACGGCGCGGTCGTTCCGGCCCACGAGGGCTACGTGACCGCCTATGTGTACGAGCGCCAGGCCGAGGGCGAGGAGGCGACCACCGAGGCGCGCTACTACGTCGGCGGCGCGGTGTTCTCCTCCGCCACGGCCGACGAGAAGGCCACGGCCAAGTGGCGCCTGCGCGATGCCGACTACGACATCGACATCCGCTTCGCCGCTTCCAACGACACCTACGTGCCCATCGACAGCTCCGACGACACGAGCAAGATCACGCTGTACCTTGAGAAGACCAACGAGGCCGGCGAGCCGGAGGTGGACGCCAACGGCAAGACGATCTACGAAGAGGTGGCCGACAAGGACGCGGCCCTCTCCTCCGGCAAGCAGCTCTACAAGTTGGTGGCCGGCGTTCCGAAGGGCTTCGTCATCAGCTGCGAGGTCGTCAAGGAGGCGGCCGACGGCGTGCGCGCCCAGGTGCGCGTGACGGTGTCCAGCGGCCAGGAAGTGGTCGTGGACCAGGTGGCCGAGCTGGTGGGCTCCGACTTCCTGGGCCTCGAGCCCGCGCTGCGCGAGCTGTTCTACCACATCGCCGAAACGGAGTACGTCTTTAGCGAGACGGTGGAGAAGGACAAGGTCATCGCCATCGAGCGCTTGACCGAGCCGGTGCTGGAAGACGGCAAGCCCAAGCCGGGCACCGATGAGGGCGGCAATGCCACCGACGGCTACGGCACGGTGAAGGTCACCGTTTCCAAGGGCGCCGACCTGTTCAAGGACTACCGCCCCGTCACCTCCACCGAGGGCGAGACCACGACCACGACCTATCTGACCGAGGCCGAGGCGCGCGCCAAGCTCGCCACCGACGGCTTCGAGGTCGCCGAGTCGATTCACGCTTACGACGATGCGGTGCCCGCGGGCAGCATCATCGATCTGGCGATCGTGAAGGACGCCTGGACGGAGCCGGCGGTAGAGGGCGTCTACGCCCGTCCGCAGTACGACCCGAGCTACGTGTACGCGGAGGGCGAGGAGCGCGTCGAGGTTCCCACCGATCCCGATCTTTTGTGGTCGGTGAAGCCGAAGGACGCCGTGGAGCATCCCGCCACGGTGCAGCTCACCGTCTCCGACGGCCTGCATCCCTCCAAGATCGAGGCCGCCGAGCTGGCCCAGGACTACCGCATGATGACTCTGGACGCGGCCAAGCTGAAGCTCGCCGCCGCCGGTTTCGGCCTGGAGGACGAAGAGGTCGACATCATCCACGAGCGCAACAACGACATCGAGGCCGGTCTTGTCATCCGCGTCGAGCGCAAGGGCGAGTGGGACGGCCCGGCCGTGCCCCCGACGGTCACCGAGCCTGACGAGGGCGAGGGCGCCGAGGACGGAGACGAGACGGTCGCCGAGCCCGCGACGTTCGTGCCGGTGAAGATCTACGTCTCCGACGGCCCCACCGAGCAGTACCAGCGCGCCCAGCTGTTCGACAGCTGCGTGAACAAGGAAGTCGACGAGGTGCGCGCGCTGCTCACCGCCGCCGGCTACACGGTGGACGAGGGCGTCGACATGCAGCCGAGCGAGTCGGTGACCTACAACCACGTGATCTGCGTGGGCCTCGTGCGGGAGACCGAGGTCAACGGCGAGAAGGTGGAGGAGATTGTCACGGGCGACGACGTGCCCGTGGACATCAAGCGCGTGCGCCTCACCGTGTCCTCGGGCCCGGAGACGTCGGGGGATTCCTCGACGCCGGTGTCCATCACCCGCCAGAAGCTCGGCCCCAGCTGGTCGGTGCTCGACCCGGCGAGCGGCGTGAGCGACGCGAAGCTCATCAACGGCACCTATCCCACCTGGTACGGCCAGCCCAAGAAGATCGACAACGCGAAGTACCTGACGGGCGACGCCCAGACGACCCGCTTCACGAACTACTCTACCGGCTCCAACGACGGCCACCACTACGGGCACTCCGGGTGCTGGGGCTCGTCGGTGGACGAGACCTCGGGTGACTTGGCCATCGGCTACAAGTCCCAGGGCTCCTTCCTCGTGGACTTCCGCCAGGTGGACACGACGCCCCAGACGAACCTGGGCAACATCACCTACCACCCGAACTGGCATTCGGGCTACGACCCGAACCCGGCCCGCGCGGGCGTAAGCTCGGTGGCGCCCGAGACCACCTTCTTCATGGAGCAGGGCAACTCGAACTTCTATCCCACCCGCTGCCAGGGCTGCTACAGCAACTGGTCCTACTACGACAAGAACTCCCGCTGGGTGTACGGCTCCGGCTTCGTCGACGACGGCACCTACCGCGACGTGGCGGGCAACATCGACGACCAGTACCACTACCACAGCGGCTCCAACTACTACGGCAACCACTTCTGCTACGACTGGGCCAACGGCAACCCGCGCTTCAACACCGTGGGCTCCTACACCTACAACACCGGCGCCCATCTGGAGATGGTGCAGGATATCTCCGGTGAGGGCTTCGACGCCTACTACGTCAAGATCAAGCAGCAGGCCCTGTCCTACCTGGACAAGGTGACCGTCAAGTTCAGCGACGGCCAGCAGATGGTCATCGACGGCAACACCATCCGCGCGCAGTACTACGACTCGCTCAACAAGAGCAACAACGGCGGCGTGCCCACCTCCGTGCAGCTGGACAACCAGGGCAACTACTTCTTCCGCCTGAACCTCATGAAGGTGGTGGACGCGAGCGGCAACCCGGTCGATCTGGCCGCGAACCCGAAGGCGGCCTACGCCAAGCACGTGCCGAGCTTCGGCAAAGAGGACGTCTATGCCTATCGCGACACCTTCAACGACTACGCCGACGGCGTGCCCACCTTCCGCGTGACCCAGATCGTCTACGACGTGACCATCAACCAGGGCACGCTGGACTCGGCCGGCTACCCGAAGGTGCCCGACTACGGCCAGTGGTTCGCCGACAGCCTCGGCGCAAGCTCGGCCGAGTGGTCGAAGAACATGTCCTTCGAGGTGACGGGCCGCTTCATCCGCACCGATCAGGCCACGTCCGCCACGGCGGCCAACACGGTGACCTCCACCACCACGATGAACATGACCATCGGCGGCGAGTACTCCGGTGAGAAGTACGTGCACGCCGCGGCCCAGCGCTACGACTCGCCGAACCAGCGCGCCGTGTACAACGGAAACGAGCACGACGGTGCCACGAGCGAGACGCTGACCTCCCGCGCCAACAACTCGAGCTGGCGGGGCAACGCGCGCAACATCTACCGCGACATCGCCACCACCTTCAGCAACATGGGGGCCACGGGCGCCGAGTCGCTGAACTTCTACTACGACGAGTACGGTCGCGGCTCCTGGTCCTACAAGAACTTCCACCGCTCCGGCCAGTGCTGCCACGACGGCTGGTGCTCCTACCACGGCTGCTACCACCACCACTACCACTTCTACCAGTTCGACGAGGGCAAGATGCGCCATCTGCGCACGTCCTCGCGCATGATCGCCTACGAGAGCCGCAACTTCGTGCAGAAGTCCGTGAACCGCGATGCGGGCTCCATCGGCTGGGCCGGTAACACCAACGTGTCGGACAACCATTCCGACCAGCGCATCTTCGCGGACGACGAGGGCTACTTCATGTCGCTGTACCGCTGGGAGCCGGGCGGCAACGACACCAACTACGGCGACCACGACTACAAGCCCTGGGGCACCAATATCTCGGCGGCCGACAACATCCGCATCAACGACTCGCTGCCGACGATCTACCCCGATCAGGATCTGGAGTACTACGGCTACCTCGGCATGGGCCTGAAGTTCTTCCGCACCTCCAAGAACGGCACGGCCACGGCCGACAGCTCCATCGCCTCCATGACGGCGTCGAACGTGTGGGCACACCTGAACCCGGTGACCAACTACGCCCGCGCCGAGCGCGCCGACAACTTCGACAAGGTGTTCATCACCCTGCGCACCACGGCGTGGGACAAGGTGACCGACGGCTCCTACACGCCGCCGAAGACCCAGGCCGAGTCTTTGGCCTCCACCGACAACGGCTGGCGCAAGCGGGCGGGGAGCACCTACGAGTTCACCACCTCCGATGGGGCCAAGGTCACCCAT
This sequence comes from Adlercreutzia equolifaciens DSM 19450, assembly GCF_000478885.1. NCBI lineage: Bacteria > Bacillati > Actinomycetota > Coriobacteriia > Eggerthellales > Eggerthellaceae > Adlercreutzia > Adlercreutzia equolifaciens. Next base: position 1,628,991 of record NC_022567.1, on the reverse strand, counting down.
ACGGTGAACCGCACCATCCGCATCCGCGAGTACAATATGTACCTCGTGAACGCCGACGGCACCGAGACCATGATCGATGAGGATCTGAATCCCATCACCGGGGCCAACGCCGGCAAGCACGAGGAAGTGGACGAGCCGGCGTCCCCCGGTCTCACCTACCTGTTCACCAAGGGTCTGAACAAGGACGGCGACGCGCTCATCTACTTCAAGCGCCCGAGCGACTACACGCCCGATTTCATGGACGCCATCAACTGGTCGAGCGCGCCGGAGTACAGCTACGAGAAGAAGCCGAAGGACGCCGCGGGCAAGGTGGTCGCCTCCAAGATCACCAAGACCGGCGACTTCACCGACCACCAGCCGCTCACCATCAACCTGCCCGACGGCGAGTTCGTGACGAGCTACACGCTGGATCTCGGCCCCTACGGCGGCGATGCCGACGCCACCGCCGAGACGGCGCGCGCCTACGACGGCGACCGCGGCAGCGGGCAGACGACCTCCGACTACGAGGTGCTGGGACGCCCCTACATCTACAAGGGCCAGAACAACAAGCTCTACGCCGCCGGCACCACGGCTCAGGAGACCCGTTTCCAGAACTACATCGACAACGCCATCTCCACGGCCCATGTGGACTACAACCGCTACTACGCGCCCACGACCTTCCTTACCAGCGCGGAGAAGCAGCTGTACTCCTACAACAACTGGTCCATCGTGAACAGCTACGAGCGTCAGTTCGGCTACCCGGGCAACGGCTACCGCTGGGTGCCGCGCAACAGCGCCTACGACACCGCCTGGATGGTGGGCTACAAGGTGCGCTACGGCTATGCCGCCGGCATCCAGACCGAGAACAACGGCACGCTGACGGACAACGCCGAGAACTACTACGAGAACAACTCCTCGGCCCATGGGGTCATCAAGGATCGCGCCCAGGATCAGGTGGTCACGCGCACCACGTCCTACGGCTACAACGCGGGCTACGAGAACATCACGCCCCAGGGCGCTTGGGCCAACAACGGCACCTACGATGTCACGCGCTACACGGATTACTGGGGAAATACCACCACGGCCAATGTCATCCGTTGGAACACCGACACCAAGCGCATCTACGACTACGGCGATAAGCGCACCCTTTCCTGGGTCGACGGCAAGCAGCAGATCGACGATACGAGCGACAACCTGACGCCCACCAAGGCCACCTTCGAGGTGCGCTTCCAGAACCAGTTCGACGGCACGGTGGGCAACGACGTCAACAACAACCGCGCCGCGCACCTGACGCGCATCAGCCTGAAGAGCACCTTCGACGAGAACCTCGCGACGAACAAGAAGGCCTTCCGCCTGCAGAACGTCTACGTGCCGGCCTATCTGGTGCGCAACGGCGAGAATGCCAAGACCGACCACGTGTACTGCGACGACCACGCGAACGGCACGTGCATCAGCTACCAGTACACGCCCTTTGTGAAGATCGGCGACGAGTACATCAAGTACACCGGTCCCCGCGCGCTCGATGGCGACAACAAGATCGTCACCAAGCCCGGCAGCGTCCAAACGATCACCGGCGAGCTGAAGACCGAGGGCGACAAGGTCACCGACACCCGCGAGTGCTCGTCGGTCACCGACGCACGCCAGATCTACCTCACCATTACGGGCGACGTGTACACTAAGGACGACAACGCCTACATCGAGGCCACCGCTTGCGGCGGCCAGGAGAATAAGGACTGCTCCTGCGTCGAGTGCGACGGCGGTTGGTTCAACGCCACGAACTTCCGCTTCAAGTACATGGATGCCGACGGCGCCGAGCAGGAAGTCAACGTCACCTTCGACGAGCTTAAGGCCGCTGGCCGCGTGAGCGGCCCGTGGAAGATCGACGAGGGCGAGGCCGCTTCCGGCCCCTCCGGCACCGCTCGCATCGTCTACGACGAGAACGGCAACCCGACTTACGATGCCGACGGCGACTACGTCATCGACTTCGAGAGCTTCTTCCGCGCCTATGTGGCGTCGAGCGCCGACGACGAGTCTGGCGAAGGCGCCGATGCGGCTTCCGCGGGGAATGCCGATGGCAAAAACATTATATCTTATAGCACTTATAACGGCGTGTCCGCGACCAACACCATCGCTGGCTTCTCGGGCGACGCGAAGATGGACCAGACCTACGCCAAGGCCCTGTTCACCGAGCTGGAGATCACCTTCGAGGCGCCCAACGCCAACCGCCGTTTCGCGAACACGTCGCTCGACGCCGGCCAGTGGCTCACCCGTCAGAGCCAGTACAACGTGGGCACCACCCAGGCGACCTCTGCGCAGTCGAACACCATGGTGAACTACGCCTTCAAGTACGATGGCATCTATGTCGATCGTCCCGTGGAGCTGTTCACCTCGGCTCGCGCCGCCACCAACACGCTCACCCACGACAACGTGCTCACCGGTGAGGGCGTCGACGATGCCGCCAAGACCAACGCCGGCAACTTCGACTACGACTCCACGCCCACCTTCGGCAAGCAGGCGAGCGCTTACGCGGGCACCGATTCCCGCCATAAGCTGACGGTCGATCTGAAGGCGAAAGACCCCAACACCGAGGGCCTGGCCGCGCTTGTGGACGACGAGGCCGCCTACCGCGTGTCCCACAAGCTGGGCACCATGGACGTCTCCTACGTCCGCGGCCGCAAGATTGACGCGGCTATCGGTTACGGCACCAACGGTGCCACGGCCGTGAGCAAGGACACCGTCTTCGCCTACGACGCCGACGACCGCTCGATGACCAACATCTTCAGCTACGAGCCCACCAACACCGCCAACGACGTGCCCGACGGCGCGCTGTACGCCGGCGACTACCTGGAGTACACGCTGTATCTGGGCGCTAATTTGCAGTCGGTGCTGCCCTTGCAGCACATGGACGCCCGCTTCACCGTGGGCCGCGGCCAGCGCATCGTCGGCTGGGAGGTGGTCACCGACCGCATCCCCACCGAAACCGGGCTTTCCGCGAACAAGGTGCAGCTGAACACCGTGGGCGCCAACGAGCGCATCGGCGTCACCGAGGCGCATCCGGCCGACGCGCCGCGCGTGAACACGAGCGAGCCGCCGAAGACGGACGACGTGAGGTTCTACGACGCCGATGCGAAGGCCGCCCGCGTGACGGCCACGCTCCTCGGCGACCCGAAGACGGTCACCGGCGAGGGCGGCACCGTCACCACGCTGGACAACGTCACCATGCTCATGGCGCCGGCCTCCACCGATCTCACCAAGATCGCCCACGATACGGCAGCCACGGTCACCGCGGCCGAGGGCGCCGAGACGGCGCTCGTCGATGCGGCCGCCGGCGAGTACAATGCCAGCAACCGCGCGCTCGTGTTCTCCGTGGGCTCTAAGACCCAGCAGGCCCTGCGCGGCGAGGGCGTCTACATCCGCGTCATCACCCAGATGACCGACGAGCTGGAAGCGGATGCCGAGGCCTACAACGAGAAGAACAACGACGCCTTCACGAACGACGCCGACCGTCCGAGCTACTCGGCCGATCAGGTGCAGGCGGTCTACACCGTGACGGCCGCCCCGCGCCACGGCTATGCCCAGTACAAGGTGGAGCAGTCCGACTCCAACGGCGACCGCGTCTACAAGTCCATGGACGACGAGGCGCTCGACACGGTGGACTACAGCCATCCGGTGAAGACGATCGCCAACCTGGACAACCGTCTGCAGTACGGCGGCTCCATCGAATCGAAGGTGCGCTTCTACAACCACAGCGACTCCGGCGACGGCAAGGGATCCGGCGTCCACGCCGTGGTGAGCGACAAGTCCTTCACAGCGACGACCGACGCTGCTGGCCATGCCGTCAACCTCATGACGGCCACGGGCGCCAACCGCGACCGCTTCGGCCAGGTGACCTCCATCCTGAACGATCGCTACAACTGGGCGGCCTCCGGCGAGACCAAGACCGACAACTCCCGCCGCGTGACGCGCGTGGGCGACAACCACAAGAACGACGTCACCATCAATGCCAGCTACGTGAAACGCTCCACCACGCGCAACACCACGGCCAACCAGGACGGCAACCCGCTGCGCCTCACGGTGGCCGGTCTGTACAACACCACGTTCCACACGAACGACATCCGCGTGACGGTGAACTTCACCGACAAGTTCAACACCGCCGCCCAGGCGCCTGTGGGCAACCGCATCTTCGAGGTGTACGGCCACAACATCGACTACCCGGCCGATATGCCGGCCAACACCACGAGCGGCGTTAAGACCACCGACGGCGACCCGACGCTCATGAAGACCGTGGGCGAGGGCGAGACGGCCACCCAGGCGAAGGGCCCTGCGGCCGCCAAGGGCCGCAAGAACGTGCGCGTGGAGTACTACGTGCCGCTGCCCTACGCCAACGAGGAGGGCTCCGATGACGCCACGCGCCTGCAGCGCGCCATCGACGCCTACCCCGAGGGGGTTGACGTGGCCTATGAGGACACGACCATCGCGCCGGATCCGGACGACGATGAGGCCATGCCCACCGTGTCCCGCCGCGTGCTGGGCGCCTGGTTCGCCGAGGATCAGGACACGAAGGCGCTGACCACCTTCATGGAGGGTCGCACCCACATGGTGCTCGGCACCGCCAACAAGTTCAGCGGTCTTGCCCAGGGCGACACCGTGGTCGAGAACCGTGGCGTGTACGACATCAACCTGTTCCGCGAGGCCACGGCCATGCGCTGGACCTACTTCGACGTGCCCGCCACCGCCAATGGGCTTTCCGCCTTCCATCTGGACGACGTGGTGCTCGATGGCGTCGTGCGCTTCACCGACACCCGCACCATGGGCGAGGCCTACAAGGACATCGCCAACTACTTCGACGGCACCTGCTCGGTGGACGTGGCCTACAACCACTACCACAACGAGTCCACGACGCTGGACTTCAACGGCCCGCTCTATAAGGATGACGTCATCCAGGGCGACCAGTTCGGCGACGCCGTCTCCCAGAACGTGCAGCACGGCACCTGGCAGACGCTCCAGAACGAGTGGAACAAGACCGGCGCCATCCGCGTCTATCGCAAGAACCCCAACGCCCAGTTCCAGAACCAGGTCTTCCAGACCGAGGGAGAGGCCACGGGCGCCTACAACGAGAGCGCGCCCCAGAAGACCGGGTACGTGGCCGGCGAGACCTTCTGGTACCGCGACACCATCTACAACACCAAGATGGCCCCGGTTCCCAACAGCTTCAGTTCCAACTGGATTTACGACGAGGCCTCGAAGACCTACACGTCGGGCAACCAGGGACGCCACGGCACCACCTCCACGATGAACGTCACGTTCACGCTTTACAACCGCACCGATGTGTCTTGGGATTGGTGGGTCGAGTCCGAGTCGGGCTACGACTGGCTGTATTGGTACTGCAACCGCGACGACGGCACCCGCGTGAACACGGTTGATCGCCTCATGGGCGGTCCTACGGGTGGTCACTATGTGCTGACCCTCGATCCGGGCACCTACACCCTCTCGTTCAACTACCGCAAGGACGGCTCGGTCAACCGGGGCCAGGACTGTGGCAAGATCTCCAACCTGACGCTCTCGAACACGACCGGCTCCACCCCCGAGGTCTCCGATGACGACGAGACCCGCGAGATCAAGAACAACCTCGTCATCGATGGCACCAACGAGGGCAACACCGGCGAGGGCGAGCTGTACAACCCGGTGTTCTTCGAGCGCATCCCGCTGGACTACCTGCGCCAGGCCGCCGGCTACAACTCCGCGCTCGGCACCGGCGAGGTGGCGGATAAGATCGGCTCCAAGATCGATACGGCCTACCTGGAGGGCGTGCTGAACACGCGCGACGAGAACGGCACCCTGAAGTACATCAACTGGACCAACCGCTACGGCGATGCGGTGACGGCTCAGCGCACCCGCGGCCTGAAGGTGAAGGTCACGCTCGTCGGCACCGAGAAGAAGACGCCCGACTACGGCGGATCGATGAACTACGTCTCCCGCGAGCTGGGCATCTGCACCAACGGCGGCATCAATAACCCCTGCGTGAACGGCGGAAGTGGCGTCTACACCTGGGGCAAGGCCTACAACGACATCGACCCGCGCGGCGCCAACGTCTCCAACGAGACCACCTTCGGCCTGTTCAAGATCGAGCTGGTCGTGGACGACCAGTATAAGGATAGCGAGAACAACGGGCCCATCTACGATCCCAGCGAGAGCCGTTTCGTTCCCGAGAACGAACTGAATACGGGCTCTCAACTGAGCACCTACGACACGAGCCTGCGCCCGGTGGACCGTCCCGACTACACCTCCTCGGTGATGGAAGTGGGCGACATCCTGTCCATCGCCTTCCCGGTGCGCGCGGCCGAGGAGAACCTGCCCCAGGTGTACAAGAACCTGGATGACTCCACCACCACGGCCACCAATGCCGACGGCACGCCCAACACCACGGGCGCCAAGCCGGCCTACCTGCCGCGTCTGGGCGAGTACTACTTCTCCAGCTACCACCTGCACTGCGGACACGCCGGCTGCGCGGCGGGCAACTTCTTCACGAACCCTGGCGTGGGCAACCCCGCCTTCGGGCTCTCGAACCCCATCTGGGGCACCAACCGCGTGTGCACCGAGAACGTGATGATGGATATGGACTCGCTGCTGCACGAGTCGGCGTTCACCACCGACAAGCCCAAGCACGTGGACACCTGCGACATGTTCAACCATGCCTACACGTTCGTTCCCGGCACCGCCTCCAACGTGCTGCGCTCCTCCGGCGGCTACATCCACGAGAGCGCCACGAGCACGATGAGCTGGACGGCCAGCAACGACTACGGCTCCTCGGGCTCCAACGGCCAGTACGTCGATGCCGATGTCATCACGGCCAACTACCGCCAGAAGGTGAGTTACCTCACCACCGGCACGCCGACCACCTCCACGGTGGCCGCGGCCAAATCCGGCCTGCCCACGCAGTTCTCGCTCGTGACGCAGAACCAGTGGTCGCTCTCCTCCGGCGGGCGCACCACCACGGGCAACTACGCGCGCGACACGTTCACCTTCGAGCTTTCCAGCCGTATCGCCGACGTCCTGGCCGCCACGACGGCCACTAAGGCCGCAACCCAGGGAGCTACCGTGTCGGTGGCCCAGGATACGGCCACCGAGGTGTCCGCCACCCCGCTCGTGTGGTCGCAGACGCGCCTGCACATGCAGAAGGCGTGGCTGGCCACCACCTCCGAGATGGTGAGCTCCTTCGACGACGAGTACGGCGCGGCCAACGCGAACGACGACTACCAGGCCGCCCGCCGCTACAGCAAGGATGCGCTCGTGTCCACCAGCTCCTCGGGCTCGGCCGTGCGCAACACGCTCGTGCCCGGCGGCGCGGACGTGAACTTCCGCGACCCGTCCAAGGACGTGTACGACAACCGCCAGAACAACCTCACCAACCACCAGCTGAACGACGATCCCGAGATCGAGTTCGGCCAGTACGAGGACGCCCTCGAGCTTGGCCAGAACTACGTAAGTCAGCTGACCGCCTACAACTACGGCGACCGCAACCTCGACGGCGTCGAGTTCACCTACATCATGCCGCGCGGCGTGGAGCCGATTCTGAACGAGGACGGCACCGTGAAGGTGACGGCCGAGCTTTTGAAGTCCGTCAACGGCGTGAACAAGGGCGGTCGCGCCGAGGACGTCTACGGCAACACCGTGAACACGGGCAAGACGGCCAACGACGGCGCGCCCTACGTGGACGAGACCTACGAGGCCATCCCCGCCGATCTCATCGACATCGAGATCGTCCAGACGCCCTACGGCGACTACCACGGCTACGATGCCGCCAGCGCCAAGCAGGATCCGGCCGTCTACCGCGAGGGCAACGTCATGACGGCGGCCAGCGATCTGTCCGCCCATCCCGAGGCGTCCACCTACACCGCCGTGAAGGCGGAGGGGACCGGCTACGCCTCCGGCGACAAGATGGACGGCGATCGCATCGTGGCCGATGCCGACAAGATGCGCGGCGCCGCCTACACCCAGTCGAGCCAGCCCTGGGTGCTGAAGATCACCGTGAAGCAGGATCTCGGCAAGTGGTTCGGCCGCGCGTCGGCCGCAGCCTCCGCCACCGATCCGGCGCCCGTTTCCCTGGCCGAGTGCTACGCGGCCGGCGGCTACAAGATGCGCGTGAACGTGTCCAGCCACATCTTCGGCAACAACGAGGACGAGGCCTGGTACGACCGCCTTCTCACCGCCCCGTGGGACGACGAGGCCAACATCGACCGCACTTTCGATGCCGTCGTTCCCGGCACCGCTGCCACGGACGCCGCCTACGAGGCCGTGGCCGACGCGGCTGCCGAGACCGGCGCGCTGTACGTTGCGAACGAGGACGGCACCTACCGCCTGGCCACCGAGGCCGAGCGCGCCGATACGACGCTGACCTTCTACAAGAAGACCGCCGAGGCCGCTCCGGCCACTGCGGAGAAGAAGCCCTTCAACGCGAGCGCCTACTACCAGATCTACGACGTGGACGTCTACGAGGGCAACGCCGCCCTGCGCAGCCGTCGCCAGAACGTTCAGCCCTACGGCATGGACTACAGCTGGACGCTCATCTCGCCCGGCCGCCTCGGCGTGCACGCGCCCCTTTACGGCGAGTTCTACGGCTCCTCGAACTTCCCGGCCATCAATGGCTACACGGTGATGAACAACTCGGTCGTGACCGACGAGGTCGCCGCCGTAAGCGAGAGCCAGAAGGCCTTCAAGAACCTGGGCCTGAAGGTGACCGACACCGACCAGGTGAACTACAACGACGCCCTGAAGGGCGGCGTGACCCTGTACGCCCAGACGGGCACCCACGCCGTCATGCGCAAGCCCTTCGTGCGCGTGTGGAACACCGTGTCCGAGTTCGTGCCCGAGGTGGGGGAGACTTCCGATGCGGTGGCGGCCGACAACGACACCTACTACGTGGACACCGAGGCGGATCGCCGCCAGGTGAACGTGCATGTGGAGAACCGCTACTGGCTCGCCGAGCAGCCCTACATCTGGCAGAGGAACGTGGGCCGCTACTACTACACCTCCACGGAGACCTACGACTCCCAGCCGCGCAACAACTACGCGGTGGACGGCGGGAGCAAGGGCTCCCTTACGCTGCCCGTGGTGACCGTCGTGCTGCCCTACGGCGTAGCCCTCTACTCCAAGAAGACCGGCCAGCCCTACGCCATCGACGGCAAGAACGGCAAGGACGACACGATCAACTGGCACGTGAACACTGAGGACTGGGACATGTCCTACGTGGTGGGCGCCGATGCCGACAACTACGAGAACCTCGGCAACGCCACCCATTACTTCTATCAGTACTTCGACGCCATCGACGCCACCTTCGCCGCCATCGATAAGGACGATGCGCTGCTCGACGACGCGACGGCGAAGCTCTACCGCCCGATGGCAAGCGACGCCACCAAGTACGAGGAGGTGCCCGCCGCCGACCGCGCGACCGCTGTGGCCGCTGCGAAGGCCGGCACCGACACGCTCTACCAGATGACCGCCGAGGCCGTGGCCGCCAAGTACGAGCCCGTGCCCATGGACGAGGCCGCCGATTTCGCGGGCCAGCTGTTCGTCACCGCCGACGCGGCGCCCACGGTGCCCGATACCGACGGCGACGGGTACGTGGAGTACACCTACGACGACGCGACCGGCTACACCCAGCTGAACTCCGTCAACGACAACATGTCCGCGGCCTACAAGGAAGCCAACTGGGACGCGACCTACTCCTTCGAGGCCGTCACCACCGACACCGGCGCCCAGGAGTACCGCTACGTCCTGCGCTTCGAACCCAAGGCCGACGGCTACAACGACCCGAACGACCTGGTGACCCAGATCGTCAACGGCGGCCTGGACACCTTCAAGTTCAACGTGCTCACCTACGACGAGCCCAAGATGGGCCTCGATCCGAAGGCCATGACCAAGAGCTACGAGAACATCCGCGCCTACGTCACCTCGAAGGTGGACGGCTACAAGTACCTCACCGACGAGGACGTGACCGTCTACGGCGCCACCAACCAGGGCCGCATCGACCAATCCAACGGCACCTCCAGCATCTCGGTCGTGAACGCCAGCACCCAGAACCCCTTCACGGTGGGCGCCGAGGCGCAGCTCACGCGCGACAAGAAGCTCTCGTGGCTCACCTACCGCGCCAACCACAGCAACTGGACGTCCATCACGGGCAACACGCTTACCAGCTGGAATTTGGCCACAGGCTGGTATAACGCCGACAAGCGCCTCGATGCCACCCAGAGCACCTACTACACCTACACCGCCGGCTGCGACTGCGGGCACTTGTTCACGGTGACCCCGCACACCGAGGGCTTCATCCCGGCCAAGTACATCCGCACGGGCGACTCCACCACCGGCGTGGCCGTCGCCGAGAAGGTGCCCCACAACTACCTCATCGGCTTCAACGGCCATTACGTCGAGGCCACGGGCACGAGCCGCATCCCCAACGCCATGGGCGGCGTCAGCCTGGCGTCGCTGCCGCTGGTGGGCGCGGACACCCTGAAGAAGGACTACGAGGGCAACGACCTTACTCCCCAGCCCGTCCAGGGCAAGGGCCTCACCGTGGGCGACTACACCTTCGCGGCCAACGCCTACGGCCTGTCGACGGCGACGACGAACGCCCTGAACGGCCATCGCGACAACGGCACCGGTGCGGTAGGGGAGGCCCTGCTCGCCGATGACGCGCGCGCCGCGTTCGCCGATAGCGCGCCCACCCACGACGAGAAGTTCGTGAACCGCGCCACGGGCGTGGCGGCCACCCACCGCGATGCCGGCGTGTACTCCACCGTGAAGCTGCGCACCAAGGTGCCGACGCTCAACGTGTCCTACGAGGTGGAGGCCAACCCGCTCAACCGTCCGTCCGATTCGGGCAAGGACTACTCCGACAAGACGGCCGCCGACTTCAAGCCGGGCACCGAGGCCACGGGCGCCGGCGCCGGCGAGGGGTCGGTCGTGCACACCGACGGCTCGGTCATCTCCGCGCCCATGAGCCGCATGATCAACGGCAACCTGGTGACCGACCGCATCATGAGCGACACCAACGGCAACGAGCTCATCAAGGTGACCGAGACCAAGTACTCCGAGACCCACATCGTCACCGAGATGGTGGAGAAGAACGCCGCCGGCGTCATGCAGAACTACGCCAAGCGCGTCGTGAACGGCAACCAGGTCACCGTGACGCTGAAGAGCTACAAGGACGGCGCGGTGAACTGGTCGCTCGTGAAGACCTTCGATCTGTCGCTGCTGACCGGGGAAGTGGACGTCACCGAGGCGAAGCTGTACGCAGGGGATGTGGACGCCGGCGGCACCCATGTGCTCACCGAGAACTACAAGCGCACCCGCAAGGTGACCTACAACCCGCTCGCCCCCGACACCTCCAACGAGGCCACGGGCGAGTCCGCCTCCGGCGTGACCTTCTACACCATGGACTACGAGTACTCCCCGGCGCCGGTGGGCACCCTGGAGACCCGCTACGTGCTGCGCGATGATCCGAACGCGCCGTTGGGCAAGAAGTACGTGGAGGAGAGCCAGGTTGCCGACCTGACGGCCGAGGAGACCCGCTACGTCCGCGAAGAGGTGTACACGCCGCTCGATCGCACCACCTCCGCGCTCGCGATGGCCATCGCCGACCATCGCAAGCTCTACGTGGGCGACGGCGCCGCCTTCGCCGAGATCACGGTGAAGAAGCGCAAGCCGGTGGAAGTGGAGGAGGAAGACCCCTTCAGCTACTTCGACTACAGTCTCGAGGCCATTCCCGACCAGAGCGCCATGGGCGCGGTGTTCTACCGCTACAACGACACTGCCAAGCGCTTCGAGAAGGTGACCATCACCTCGGCCACGCAGCTCGCCCACTACGCGTCGGATTCCGCCGAGGACATCTACGTGAAGCAGGACGTGAACGGCAAGGCCATCTTCGTCCGCGCGAAGCTGAAGGCGACCGACCAGGGCTTCTTCGACGACTACTACTACACCGTGGAAGGCGACGTGGACGAGAACAGCAAGCTGGTCGAGTACGAGCTTGCCAAGGACCTCAACTTCTTCGAGCGCGTCGAGACCCAGGTGCCCAACCCCGAATACATCCCGCCGACCACCGGCGGCGACGACAAGGGCGACGGCGAGGGCTCCGGCTCCGGCGGCGAGGGCTCCGGCTCCGGTTCGACCGGCGGCGACGACGGCAAGGGCGACGGCGGCGAGGAGACGCCCGAGGTGCCCGAGTTCATCACCCAGGTGAGCTGGGTGCCGGTGACCATCTCCAGCGTGAACCTCGACCAGTACGTCGGCGCCTCGGCCAAGGTGCTCTACAAGCAGACCGGCGTCGACGCCGAGAACAACCCCGTCTACGCGAAGTCCGTCATCGCCAAGCGCAATGTGGACCCGCGCACGAAGTACACCTACTCGGTGGAGGGTCTGGGACGCCTCGTCCAGCGCGGCAGCACCTACCTGGAGCTCGTCTCGTTCGAGGTGGAAAAGAAGGACGGCAACGGCCAGACCATTCTGGACGAGAACAACAAGCCGGTGAAGGAGACCTTCTACCGCTACGAGATGCCGGTCAAGCAGCCCGCCGCCGACGCAGTCGCGGCCGATCTGGGCCGCTTCAACGGCGAGGGCGAGGACTTCTACACGCTGAACGTGGTCGATGACGACTTCGTGGGCGCCCAGAGCGTCTCGATGCTCATCGACGGCGCCATCCAGACCAAGAAGGTCATGCTGAGCAAGAAGGTGCGCGGCACCGACAAGCTCGGCGACTACCTGGAGGCCGAGGCCGACCAGCTCTACACCACGGTGTCCATCGAGGGCATCGGCGAGGTGTACGTGCCCGTCGAGCTTACCCGCGTGAAGGACGAGCCCGAGCCCACGGTGCCCGACGCCTACGACGACTACCTGTTCTGGCGCCACCAGACCGTCTCCGACGTGCGCTTCGTCATCACCCGAAACGTCGAGTTCAAGATCGGTCTGGCCGACCCGGCCGTGCCGTGGAAGACCGGCGCCAACGGCCTCATGACCGTGAAGAACCGCACTGACGGCACGACGCGCGAGGTGCAGTACGTCTACGACGACACCGAGCTCTCGGCCACGGCCGACACCTTGACGCTGCTCGTGAACAACACCACGGGCGAGGTGCGCGAGCTGCCCGTGCGGCTGGACGCGTCCGGCAACATGATCATCTACGACGTGGACGGCGCCGGAAACAAGACCGGCACTCTGAACGCCGCCGACTGGACGATTGCCGCCTACAACAACGTGCTTCTGTACGAGACCGACAAGGAGGGCGACCTCGTCGATGAGTCCGGCAACAAGCTGCCCGAGGGCGGCGAGCCGGTGCCGATGGATCGCACGAAGTGGGAGCCGGTGCCCTACACGTTCACCGGCCACCGCGTCGACGGCCGCACGCTCGCCTGGACGAGCCAGAACGACGAGTACTACCTCTACAACGACATCCAGTACGATCCGGAGATGCTGGAGAAGTTCGGCATGGACAACAGCTGGATCGAGCACGACACGCTGTTCCTCCCCAGCGAGGAGAAGGACGCCTGGCAGTACAACGAGCATCCGTGGTTCGCGGCCACCGTGCTGAACAACGCCGATGCCCTGGATCCGTCCGAGTACACCGACATCGTCGAGGCCCAGGGCAATTTGAAGCATGCCAAGCTCGTCTTCGCCCTGCACCTGCCCCGCGAGGTCACCTTCTTCGACGACAGGATGCTCACCGACGATCTGAAGATCGCCAAGCAGTACCCGAACCTCTACAAGTGGATCGGCGAGGACGATACGTACGGCTACAAGAAGGGCAGCGACGACTACGCCTTCTACGTGGAGCGCCTCTACAAGGACCGCAACGCCACCACTGCCGACATCGCCGCCGGCGAGTACGTCGTGGACAAGAAGGACAACAAGCTTTTCGAGACCGATGCGACCGGCAAGGTTGTCACCGACGCCGAGGGCAACCCGGTGCCCAAGGCCACGGCCGACAAGGCCGCCGGCGAGAGCGTCTTCAAGATCGAGCGCCTGACGCCCCAGCAGATGCTCGACCGCGACTGGACGGTGAAGGTAACCTATCAGCCCAACTACAACGACAACACCTACGCGACGAGCGGCACGCTGGCGAATCGCGGCGGCCAGAGCAACGCCCACTACGGCAAGCCGGACACCGACCAGGCCTCCGACACCGTGGACTACCGCGGCCTCATCAATGATGTGCTCTCCGGCACCCGCACCGATATGCAGGGCGTGGGCGAGTACACCACGGTGAAGAGCCAGAACCACGAGGGCGAGGTGGTCGTGTTCGAGATCGCCGCTCCCGACGACGCCACCGACCGCGAGTTCGCCGAGTTCGACACCTTGCTGAACGCCTACTACGCCGGCGCCCACTGCGACGGCTATCTGGGCTACAACGACTCCATGACCCTGAAGGTGAAGACCCGTCTGGACAACCTGGGCGACACCGAGACGGCGCTCGACGAGGGCCTGTACACCGACGGCGTGCTGAAGTCGGTGAAAGACCAGCTGGCGGCCATCTACGCCTGGGAGGGCGAGGCGTCCAACGTCTACGCCACGGCCCACGAGACGAAGCTCAACTGGCTCTCCGACAACCCGGACGATGCCGCGTGGGACCACATCTACGACGGCGACGACCTGACCGACACCGACACCGGCAACCTCGGCAAGGACGAGAACGGCGACGACGTGGAGCTGGGCGCGGGCGGTAGCGTCAATGAGGGCACCACGGCCAACAAGCCGAAGCTCAAGGAGGCCGCCAAGACCCTCATCGGCACCTCCTTCCACGGCCAGTCGGTCAACCGCTTCTTCCGCGCCGGCAAGAAGGCCGAGGACAACCCGTATTCGAACACCAACTACGACCGCGACAAGGACGTCGACGACCTGTACGTGACCGCCACCTCCGGCTGGTTCCACATCCGCAAGCCGTCGGCTTCCGTGCGCACCGACACCAAGGAACTGCGCAGCCTCATCTACAACTCCGACATGAAGGTCTACACCGGCCAGGACGTGCAGCTGAAGGGCTCCAACAACTTCTACGTCACCCAGGCCGTCAACACCGGCGGCGCCGTGAACACCTTCGTGGTCGATTGGCAGGTGCCCTTCTGGGCCACCGCCGCGGCCGACCCGCAGGGCAACGCCATGACGGTGAACAACGCGCCCTTCGAATCGACCAACTACGCCGTGGGCCGCATCCAGTCCGCCTTCCAGAAGGTGTCCACCGGCATCTGGGAGGTGCCCGGCGCCAAGTACGATGCCACCTACACGCTGGCCGGCCGGACCATCAACTTCGATGCCGACGGCAAGGCCACGGCCGTGGTGCCCGAGACGGGCGCGAACGGCGAGACCGTGGCGAACACCCGCGAAGTGAAGCTGGACGCCTCGGGCAACGTCGTCTACGCTTCCACCGGCGCCACCGTGCCCGGCGTCACCGTCACGCGCGAGGCGTCCAACGACGCGGCCAAGGTGGAGAAGCAGCTGCGCTTGTTCATGTTCGCCCGCGTGGTCTCCGCCGACCGCACCGATCCGATCAACGCCTACAACGAGCAGAACGGCGCGTCCTACATCGACCACGAGAACTTCGCCCTGTCCGGCACCGACGCCGACCGCGACTACTGGTTCGGCGAGGACGACATCGACGAGGTCTTCGGCGGATCGGCCGACTACAACACGGCCGACGAGCAGACGTGGATCCAGATCGGCGAGAAGAGCGGATACGCCATCTCCGACAAGAAGAACGAGGTCATCGACGACGGCTTCCTGACCGGTGCCTACGAGGGCTACCAGGTGCGCCAGATCCGCTGGGTCGTGAAGGCCGTGCCCGTGCGCGAGGTTAACGGCACCACCGTGGCCGACGTGAACGACGACACGCTGTCGACCAAGGTGGCCGTGCCCCACGGCTTCCGCCTGGATACCGACGCGGTGCCCGACGACACCGGTAACTTGAAGGACACCAACGGGAACACGATCGAGGTGGCCGGCAAGCAGGAGGCCGACGAGTTCGACCCGCTGCGCCTGAACGTGGGCTGGGGCTATCGCAAGAACGCCTCGGGCCAGGTGATGATCCTCGATTCCGCGGGCAACCGCTACCCGGACACCACGGCCAAGATGCCCGCGTCCATGACGAACGCCACGCCCATCGTGAACTTCGCCACGTCGCTCGTGAACACGCCGTCCATCGGCCAGGGCTCCCAGAACCCGCCCGAGGACGGAGGGTCGATCTACGAGGCCGATCCCGACGTGCACGTGAACCACTTCGTCTCCGCCACGCCGCGCTACGACGACACGAAGTACATCGAGGGCGAGCGCAGCCGCGCCGGCTTCATCCGCACGCCCGAGTCCCCGGTGCTCTCGCTCGAGCTCATCCAGGGCTATTTCGCCGGCAACGGCACCTCGGGCTACCAGTGGGCCACCGGCGCGAGCACCATCGACAAGGGCTCCTCGCGCATGATGCGCTACCGCATCATCCTGACGAACCTCTCCGACGACCAGATGGCCGCCCTGAACTTCAAGGGCTACGATCAGGACTACTGCGCCAACCCGCAGATCTCCGAGGTCCTGCCCTACGTGGAGGGCTTCGGCTCGGCCGTGGACATGAACGACGCCAAGCTGCACTACGTCGACTACGACGACCTGTTCATGCCCGAGGATCTGGAGAACGGCATCGGCTCGCACAGCGTCTACAAGAGCCAGTACAAGTACTTCGACTGGAACTACAAGTCGGTGAAGGTGGGCAACAAGCCCCACAGCAACATCGATGCCGAGCAGCCGCTGTGGACCTACTACGTGGCCGATATGAACGACTACCTGCAGCCGCAGACGGTGCTCTACAACAAGACGTCCTCCACGCCGCAGCTCACCCAGCCCTCGCTGACCCCGCGCGAGACCTCCTCGTTCCGCATCGAGGACAAGGCCGCCGGCGTTGATTCGGGCGCGAACTACAACCGCAAGATGCTCAACTGGCGCTTCACCGGCGCCACCACGGCCGGCGAGACCGACCGCGGCATCCTGGCTCCGGGCGAGGGCATCGTCATCGAGCTCATCATGCCCATCGAGAAGGAGGCCTCGGACATGCTCTCCGAGGACCTGCTGACGACGTCGGCCTACGGCTACAAGCCGGGCAACTTCAAGCCCTACACGCCGGCCACCTCCGACAACGACGGTTCGACGCGCGGTCTGGTTTCCGACACCCGCGACGTGAACCTGGACGGCCAGACGAGCCAGTCCATGGTCATGATGCAGCTGAAGGCGCTCGAGTTCACCGGCGACGCCAACGTGTCCGCCACCAAGACCACCACGAGCCAGCTGGAGAACCTGGCCGCCTCCGACACCAACGGGCCGGCCGCCGTCCCCGAGGGCACGAGCTACAGCTACTATGCCTCCACCGTGAACCCGGAGACGCGCTCGTCGACCTCCAACGCGTCGCGCTACTCCAACAACGTGCTCTACGACGTGCTTCCCTTCGAGGACGACACCGACATCATGAACCACGACAACCGGGCCTCCCGCTCGCGCGACTCCCAGTGGGCGGGCTGGCTTAAGGACCTCGATTCCATCAAGGTGAAGCAGTTCAGCGCCTACGACACCGACTCCCCGGCCGACGGCAGCACGCTCGTCGACGGCCGCGACGTCACCATCTGGGTCGGCCCCTACCAGCGCAACGCCGCCACCGGCGCCATCGAGCTGGCCGATGAGAAGGACCTCCTGTGGCTGTTCGGCCATGGCGAGCAGATCATCTACGGCCCGACCTATCCCTCTCAGGACGATCTGAACAACAACCGCTTCACCCTCGACCAGCTCCAGGACTTCACCAAGGAGGAGGACGACCGCTTCCAGACCTTCGAGGACGTGCGCCTGGGCAAGTACGAGACCGTCGACGGCACCTACAAGATGACCAAGACCGCCGACGAGATGAAGGCGTCCTACAAGCTCATCAAGCTCTCCGAGCTGAAGGACTACCTGGCGGCCTACCCCGAGGAGGCCGACGAGCTCACCCGGGGCCTGCGCGCCATCTGGGCTCAGCCCGAGGCGAAGATGTACGTGCCCAACAAGGGCTACATGCGCCTGGTGTACGACCTGACGGCGCCTTTGAACCTGCCGAAGTTCCTCGGCACCAAGACCGGCGACCCGAAGATCGACCTCATCACGCCCACGGATACCAGCGTGGTCGTGGAGAACCGCGAGCAGGCCCTGAACAAGGCGAACCTGCTGCGCTCCACGCTGCAGTGGAACACCTTCATCTCCCGCGTGAACCAGACCGAGACCGGCGACGCCTCCGGCGTGTACTTCCGCGAGGACGTGCGCGCGGGCGCCTTCATCGACGCGCCCGACGAGCGCGGATACTTGGGCGACTACGTCTGGCTCGATCCGGACTGGTCCGGCACGCCCGAAGACGACGTGAAGACCGGCGCCGACGGCAGCTCCGCCTACCAGACCTCGGCCAACGGCCGCAAGCTCATCCGCGGCGTGCAGACCGACGAGAACGGCCAGATCGTCTACGACACCGTGCCCCTCATGGGCACCGGCGAGGCGGTTTCCGACGGCAAGGGCGGCTACCGCGACCAGAACGGGCTGAAGGTCAACGAGAAGTGCGAGCGCCTGATGAGCGACGGCACCCCGATGACCAAGCAGGTTCGCCGCACCTTCGACAACTCGAAGTACGCCAACGGCGCCACCCGCCTGAAGGACCTCGACTACGACGCCGAGGTGGAGGATCCCGGCATCAACAACGTCAAGGTCGAGCTCCTCAACGAGTACGGCAACCCCGTCAACCGCGACGGCGAGGTCGTCAAGCTCGTGAACAACGCCAAGACCGGCTTCCAGGACCGCTGGGTCATCTGCGACGCCCGCACGGGCAAGGAGGACTTCGACGCCTGGGGCAACTACATCAACGCCGACTCCGGTGCGCCGTACGTCTGCTACACCCAGACCGACTACTACGGCAACCCCGGCTACTACATCTTCTCCGACCTGAAGGCCTCCTCGGGCTTCGAGCAGATGCGCTACCGTCTGCGCTTCACCTTCCCGGAGGAGTACTACAACTACTCGCCGACGACGAAGTCCATCGGTGACGCGAACCTGTACGTGCAGCAGAACGACAAGGATCTCACCATCGAGCGCGTCGAGGCCGACCATGCCAACGGCGTGGACGCGGCGCTCGTGGTCACCACGGCTCCCTTCGAGGTGCAGCCGGTGGCCTACGACAAGGCCAAGGTGGGCGACGGCACCCTGGATACGGTGCATCAGGCCTACGACCAGAAGATGACCTCGCTGAAGCTGGGCATCGCCCAGGGCGTCACCTTCGAGGGCGTCACCTACCGCGACGACATCCTGGCCGACGGTACGCCGGAGGACGACAAGGACATCAACTCGCTGCTCGACTCCATCTCCGTGGGCACGGGCGGCACCGAGGCCCAGATGGCCGGCGCCACCCAGGTCGACGAGAAGCGCCTCGAGGGCATCCGCGTGAACGTCTACGAGTACGAGGACGGCTCCATCAAGAACATCGCCACCGATGCCGACGGCAACATCGCCTCGGTGGTCACCGACGAGACCGGCTTCTTCCGCTTCCGTCTGAAGGCGGGCAAGACCTATATCATCCGCACCTCGGAGACCGTGGCCAACCGCCTCATCAAGCCGACGCTGAACACCTGGACCAACGATGCGACGGCCTACCAGCGCGACGGCTTCTACTACGACGGCACCAACGTGCTCGTGGCCGACAACGACCTGCGCTACGTGTCCGGCTCGGCCCGCACCTACCCGCTCGTGGCCGACCTGCCGCTCGTCTGGCTGGACAACCGCGGCAACCCGCTGTACGCGGCCGACGGCAGCCCGGCCGAGCTCACGCTCTCCGCCGACGGCAAGACCTACAGCGACCAGGACGGCAAGACCTACAACGCCGACGCCGTCAAGTTCAAGGCCATCTACCACGATGCCGGCAACAAGTGGATGGGCTATGCGCGCCAGGACAAGCTGGCCCTGGGCTACATCGACGGCACCAAGGGCTATCTGGGCAACAACGTCTGGGAGGATTCCAACTACGACGGCATCCAGCAGGACGACGAGCCCGGCGTGGGCGAGGGCCCCGAGAACGGCGGCGTGCGCGTGAAGATGGAGACCTGGTACTACGCGCCGGTCACCTCCACGATGAAGTACCAGCAGGCCACAGACGCCAATGGCGATCCGGCCTGGAAGATGAACGCGCTCGGCAAGCCGATCCTCGACGCCGACGGCAACAAGACCCCCATCATGGAGTGGGTCATGGAGGACTCCGAAGAGTACGCTTGGCAGCTGTACCCGGGCGAGGCGCTGCGCGAGGCCTACTCGGGCGATGCGGCCGCCGCGGGCACCTACCTGTTCCGCGACGTGTCCACCTACGTCATCGACCCGCGCGATAAGCGCACCGGCATTGGCGACGACTACAAGACCAAGCGTCTGGCCGGCTACCGCCTGCGCATTGATCAGGACGACCTGAACGCGCTCGACGAGGACTACGCCGTTACCGTGCGCAACGCCTTCCTCACCAAGGACGGCCAGGCGGCGGGCCAGTCCATCGACTCGGATTCCGACGCCATGACCAAGCCCGTGTCCACCACCGTGCTGCGCCAGGCGAACTCCGGCCAGAGCGCCTTTGAGGACACCACGAAGTACTACATGAAGGAAGGCGACAATTACACCGAGCTTAAGGAAGGCTTCGAAGGTACACGCTACGTGATGGTCAAGGACGGCGATAAGAAGATCTACGTCCAGGTTGAGGGCCGCCCCGTGGCTAATCCTGACGCCGCTGATGGCGACGACGGGGACGACGAGCTGTTCGACGGCACCCAGTACATCGACGGCACCAACGACGAGAACGCCTCCACGCTCACCTACTACCTGAACGAGAAGGGCAGCCAGGTGGAGCCCGGCTCCTTCGAGGACGCCTACATCGTGCTCTCCACCATCGGCATGCACTCCGTGACGGGCCACTACCGGGCCGGCGTGACCATGCCCAACAGCAATGACCCGTACCCGACCGACGAGCTTCTGCCCTTCAAGGAGCTCTACGTCGAGGCCCCGGTGGATATGACGTTCACGACCACCTATCGCAACGAGACGGACAAGCCCCAGACGATCACCATCACCGATCCGTTCCCCGAGGGCGATGCCGTGAGCTTCACCGGCTCCACCAGCAGCCTCGGCGGCGCGGGAGTCGAGGGCACCGACGGCGATGGCAACAAGGTCGTCACCTTCGGGCCGTACTCCCTGCTGCCCGGCGAGTCGGTGACCGTGACGGCGAGCTACTACCTGCGCACGGTGAAGACCATCGCGCACCACGCCATCATCTCCGGCGGCGAGGAAGGCGACATCGAGACGAACACCGTCAGCTACAAGGTCAAGCGCGATCTGGACAAGCTCGTGCCGGTGCTGCCGCTGTACCAGTCCTCGATGCTTACCGCCACGCAGCTCGTCAACCGCGAGACCGACGAGAGCGGCGCCATCAAGGTCGTGAGCCAGCGCACGCCCACCTCCACCGTGGGCAATTACACCGGCATGACCTACCTGGCCGCCAAGGCCGCCATCGAGAGCGCGGGCCTCACGCTCGGCCGCGTCACCTTCACCACGGACTTCGCCGCCGCCGGGCTGCTTACGGCCCCGGCCGCGGGCACCGTGGTGGGCCAGACGCCGGGCGCGGGCCTTACGCGCTTCGGCTCCCAGGACGACCTGGTCGACCCGAACATCAAGACGGACGACTCCAACAACCCCTACCCGCAGGGCGGCAAGCCCCTGAAGACGGGGCTTACGGGCGACCCGGTGAACCTGGTGATCTACGGCACCATCTCCAACCTGAACCCGGTTTGGGGCGGTGACGAGAACCCGGCCACCCCGGGCATCAGCTGGCCGAACCTCATCGAGTCCTCGGACAACAAGGTCTACGGCAAGCAGCGCCACGACGCCGACGGCAACCTCACCGACGTTTACTCCCAGCTCATCTCCTTGGGCGGGGTGGCCGTGAACCGCTATGCCGACACCGACGCGGTGGAGGCGGCCTTGGACGGCCTGTGGGCCGACGTGACCGACCGCCGCAAGGTGCTGCAGGCCAACCCCAAGCCCGCCGTGCCGCCGACGCCGGACGAGCTGCGCCCGCCGACGTGGAACGACACCAACCTCGACGGCATCAACGACAACTTCGACGCCAACAAGCCCGAGAGCGACACCAACGTCAAGAACCCCTACACCGGCAACCCGAAGTACGCCGAGGAGAAGTTCTACGACGAGATCAAGGTGGCGGACAAGACCAAGCCGACCTCGGTCGAGCGCCAGCGCGCCCGCGAGAAGGCCCGCGAGGCCTGGTCGACCGACTGGAACAACTTCCTGGGCAAGTGGTACTCCACGCTCGGCTTCTGCTACTACGACATCAACAAGGAGCTCGTTGCCGTCACGCAGAACAATATGACCACCAACGTGTACACCCAGCCCTACAACAAGGAAGGCATCATCATCACGGGCGGCACCGAGGAGCAGGCGTTCCTCATCTACGAGGCCGCCTACAACGGCGACGACTCGCAGTACTTTGAGCTGAACCGCCCCGACGACAACGGCAACAAGACCACGACGGCCCGTCCGAACCTCACGGAAGAGGAGACCGGCGAGGGCGGCGCCCATAAGGGCGAGTACACCTTCACGTTCCCCGGCTACAAGGCGATCTACGACAGGCTGCAGAGCAACTACGAGAAGGCCCTGGCCGACTACAACGCGGCGCTTTCGGTGTACAACAAGCTCAACGACGAGTACACCAAGTACAAGGCCGACTACCGCAACTACCTGAAGGAGAAGGAGGAGTACGAGACCGAGGAGGACTACGGCTCCGGCAAGATGTACTTCGGCGCGGCGCACACCATCTACGACTTGGGCGACGCGGCCCGTCTGTACAACTGGGATGCGGGCCTGCTTCCCGTGCCCCGCTCGTCGATCACCGGCAAGGTGTGGGACGACTCGTTCTACGAGACCGACGAGAACACAAGCGATGCCGCGGCCCGCGAGCGCGCCTACAACGGCATCCAGGACGACGGCGAGCCGGGCCTGCCCGATCAGGTGATGTACCTCACCCAGTGGTACTACCTGCCGCTGGCGAACCTGAACATCAACGAGGGCGACGGCATCGTCGAGCCCGACCAGGGCGAGGCCTCCGACGAGAGCTTCCGCTTCACCGTGGACGCCGAGTTGGCCGCCCTCGCCGCCAAGGGCGAGCTCGATGCCGCCGACAAGAGCGCGCTGGCCGGAAAGGCCGCCGCGGCCGGCGTGCCCGCGGCCGCCATCGAGGCCGAGGCCTTCGAGGCCGCCTCCGACGGCTCCGGCTTCTGGGTGCGCAACCTCGCCTTCGGCACCGACAAGCTGACGAGCAAGAAGAAGCACGAGCCCATCATGGACGAGGCCACCGGCGAGCAGGCCATCGACGGCAACGGCCAGCCGATGTTCGACGACACCCTGGTGCCGCGCTCGGCGGGCGCCTGGAACGTGCTCGACGATGCCGGCAACGCCACGGGCATCATCGCCACCAAGACGGCCGACACGCGCCGCTGGATGGAGGACGTCCTCGATCCGGTGACCAAGGACGTCATTGGCGAGCAGGAGATGACCGACGAGTCCACGAAGGGCGTCTACACCTTCGACAACCTGCCGGCCGCCTACACCTCCGAGGACGGCTCCCACTACCTGGCGAGCTACCGCGTGGAAGTGGGCGAGCTGAACTACACGAGCACCGACGAGACCACCTTGGCCGACGACGAGGCGTGGCTGCTTACGCGCTTCCACAAGCCGCTGGCCCAGGAGGTGGAGGGCGATCCGCTGGCCGGGACCAAGCTGGATTCCGACGCCGACTCCGACGTGGAGACGGTGCTCGACGGCATCGCCGTCACGGCCCAGGATTCCGTCGTCACGCTCGACGGCGCCACCCACGACGGCACCCGCGCCCACTCCGGCCACATCATCCTGGCCGAGCGCGCGGGCAACACCAAGTACAGCAATATCGACAAGACCACGACGGCCATCGACCTGCAGGCCTCCAAGGTGACCATCCCCGTCTCCGATGTGGTGGAGAAGGCCATCGATGGTACGGGCACGCCCGAAGGCGACCTGCTCGTCGCGAAGGACCGCTACGTCACTTACGACTGGCTCACCTACAAGACCAAGAAGGAGCTGCGCGAGGTTAAAGACCCCGACACCGGCGAAGTTACCAAGGAGCTGGTGGAGGTCACCGATCCCGTCACCGGCGAGCCGGTCAAGGAAGTGCCCGGCGGCGATGCCGGCGAGATTCAGCCGCCGACCCAGAAGATCACCGGCGTGGTGTTCAACGACGCCGACAACGACGGCATGAACGGCACGCTTGCGGTGGGCGAGGACGACACCACGGCCGACCACCCGGTGGCGGGCATCCAGCTGACGCTGGAGCGCTCCTTCGCTTTGGCCGAGTCGCTGGACGCCGAGGACACCTCCGTGGTCGCCGGTGGCTGGACGGTCGATCCCACCTGGGCGACCGAGGACGCCTACGCGGCCTACGCCGCCGATCCGACGGTTGGCCTTCCCGGCGACGACACCTACGGTGCCGTGGTGCCCGCGGGCGTCGCCGCCTCCGGCCCGGCGGCCCTCGCCGAGGGCGACGAGGAGGCCGAGCCGACCGAGCCGACCCACAACACCATCTCGGCCGAGGACGGTACCTACGTCTTCGACAACCTGAAGAGCCAGGGGTGGCTGTCCTTCGACGCGGACGGCAACGTCGTGGCCGACGGCACCGAGGGGGCGACGAAGAAGCGTGTCGTGTTCGGCTACCGCGTCCGCGTGACCGACGCCGACTGGTGGAACCGCTACTGGGGCACCGCCAAGTACCTCCAGGGCGACACCTACGTGCAGACCTCCGAGGCGTGGCTCGCCGATTCCGATCTGGTTCACGCCGACGGCTACCTCATGAGCGGCACCGCGGATGCGGCCGACGCCATGGAGTACACGGTGCTTTTGAACGCGGAGACTGCCGACACGCAGACGGTGAACAAGCGCAAGTCCCTGAACCCGAACAATCCGAATACCAACTACCAGCTGAAGACGCCGGCCGCCGACCGCTACGGCAGCAATGCCCGCTACGGCGAGCCCGTGCCGGCAACCGTGCTCACCACCAACGCGGTGGCCGAGCTGAACGCCGCCGGTGCGGAGTTCCATCCGGTGCTCACCTACGACCTGGCCCGCGGCGCCGACCGCGCCGGCAACGACGCCGGCCTGCGCGTGCCCGTGCAGCAGAAGATCGCCGGACGGGTGTTCCACGACGCCGACTACGACGGCACGCTCAACCATGCCGCCACGGCCAACGAGCTCGAGACGGCGGACAAGCCGCTCGAGGGCGCGGGCGACGGTGCCGACGATCCGGCGGCGGACATCCCCACCACCGATCAGGGCTACGCCGGCAAGCGCGTCATCCTGAAGCAGTGGTACTACAAGGACGGCCAGTGGGTGCTCAACCCGAACTTCGGCAACGACGGTTACACCGTGGCTGAGAACAAGGTCACCTACAAGACCGAGACCGTGGGCGACGGCGCCGACGCCGAGGAGGTCCAGGTGGTCGACACCGTGGACGACCCGGCCTATGCCGATGGGCTGACCACCATCATCCCGAACGCCACCTATCTGGACGGCGTGGGCGTCTACCTGCTGACCGACCACGACGAGTTCGAAACCGTGACCGGCGATGACGGCACCACCACCCAGCAGCAGATCAAGGTGGCCGGCGACTACCTGTTCGACCGCCTGCCGGCTCGCTACGTCGAGGCCCGCGTGCCCGGCGTGGAAGCCGTGGAGCCCGATCCCGAGAACGGCATCGAGGGCACCGAAGGCGTGGCGAGCACGCTTAACATGCCCGCGGCCGAGTACCTGGCCGGCTACACCATCGAAGTGCTGGGCGGTGCGGTCGACACCGACAATGCCGAGGCCATTCCCGGTCTGCCTGCAACGCTGCTGCAGACTGATAAGGCCGACGATGCCCTGAACTCCAAGGCCATAAGCGCGCTTGTCGCTTCCGGCTCCGAGGAGCAGAACCTCGCCGACTACGCCGACGGCAACTACCCGGTGCGCTTCAACGAGCTTACCGTGCAGGTGACCGATGGCGCCGGCGAGACGGTGAAGGCCACGCTCGACGGCAAGATCATCCTGGCCTCCCGTGCTGCCGCCCAGCCGGCCGCCGGCGACGCGGATGAGACTCGCAACGCCGCGGCCGGCACCCGCGCGGCCGCTGCCAGCGCCGCGGCCCGCGGCACCCAGCCCCAGTACTATGTGAACGAGACCCGTCGGGCCGAGCTGCCCGAGGCCGCCGGCGACGGCGAGGCGGCCGCCTACGCCTACCCGCTGGCCGGTTCCGCCGCCAGCGCCGGGGTGGCGCCGCGCGACGATGCGGGCAAGCCCGTCGATCAGACCGTCTACTACGACTGGTCGGTCGGCCGCGACGAGGTGCGCATGCACGCCGGCTTCGGCGAGTATGGCTGGACCACGGTTTCCGGCAAGGTCTGGCGCGACCACAACTTCGACGGCATCCTGAACGCCGGCGAGGAAGTGCTCGCGGGCCACACGCTGGCCATCACCCAGTGGTTCTGGGTGACCGACTCCGAGCTCATCGAGGCTTTCAAGGCCGATCCGACCAACTTCGTCGTGGACGAGAAGACCGCGGCCGCCGGCAACGCCAACGTTCTGACCCGTGAGGCGGACGGCACGCCGGCCACCACCGAGGACGGCGCGTGGATCCACGTGAAGACCGCGGCCGAGAAGGCCGCCGAGGCCGCAGCGGCCGGCGACGCCTACACGGGCGATGTCGCCGACGTGCGCTCCTCCTTCACGCGCCCGGATGCCGTGACGGCCGCCGATACCGGCGTCTACCAGTTCGAGAAGCTGCCGAGCTTCGTGTACCTGGCCCGCGACACCGAAACCGAGGGCGAGGGCGACGACGCCGTGACCACGACGAGCCTGCGCGTCCTGCAGCCCAGCGACACTACCGATACTCTGGAGGCCAACGAGGTCGCCTTAGACGAGCTGTTCATGACGGCGTACCGCATCACGCTTTCCGAGGTGGCCCCCGACTTCGCGCTGACGAGCCTGCATGTGGGCGTGAACATCGGCGACAAGACGCTGGGCGACCTGTCCACCATCACCGCCGGAGGCGCGCCTCTGGAGGGCTCCGACAACGACGCCTTCCGCCCGAATCCCGATGGCGACCGCGTCATCCAGGTGGTGGAGGAGTACTTCGACAACTCGTTCGACGGCGAGGCGACCTTCGGCGAGTACGATCAGGACACCAACGACAAGTACGGCGCCGACGACCGCAATCAGGTCGCCGAGGGCCAAAAGAGCCTGTGGCGCACCGACGGCTACATCATCGTGGCCGCCCGCGGCAGCCACGTCAACCAATACAGCGACAACGGCACTCTCACCGATGCGGCCTCCTACCAGTACGAAGAGGTCTACAACGGCGTGCGCTACGACGTGCCACGCCCGCTGTTCGCCCAGTCCGGCGGCCAGGCGGGTCTCGTGAAGATTCCGCGCACGAGCCTCGCGGGCCGCGTGTGGGACGACACGGGCATCAAGGCCGCCGACGGCACCTACAACTACGCCACCGGCTACAACGGCGTGCAGGACGAGGGCGAGGCCGGCCTGCCTGGCCAGACCATCTACCTGACCCAGTGGTACTGGAAGCCCGCCACCGAGATGGCGAATTCCGTCTCCGGCGAGGGCGAGTGGGTGCGCAACACCGCCTTCGGCGCCGACACCTACACCTCCAACAAGTACAGTCGCGCCGCCGGCGAGGCTCTTGAGCCCATCATCTACGACGGCAACGCCGCCGACGAGACGCCGCTGGCGGCGGTGGATGGCGTGGACGGCGCGCTGGCCGTGACGACCAACGACGAGGGCCAGTGGCTCGTAGAGAACCTGCCCACGGTGTACGTCTCCGACGACGACAAGTACTACCTGGCGAGCTACCGCGTGGAGCTGGCCGACTTGTACCGCGAGGAGAACGCGAATTTGGCCGACGGCACCACCAACCAATGGATGCTCACCCGCTACCACAACGATGCCACCGAGGCGGACGGCTCCGTGCCCGCCGCCGTGAAGGCCACGGTGAACAACTCCACCTCCGTCGTCTCCGACTCCGACGCGGCGCTGACCAACCGCACCGGCGTGGCCGGCGGCATGGTCATCGCCAGCCGCGTGAGCGGCGCGGCGAAATCCGACGCCGACGCTGCCGCCGAGACGGCCTACGACGCCGCGGCCACCACGGGCATCGCCTCGCTGGATGGCGTCAAGGTGGATGCCACCCCGGCCCAGAAGACGGCCCGCAACTACGACGGCCAGATCATCCTGGCCCAGAAGGTGACCGGCGACGGCCTGGCCGTGAACGACAAGGACGAGTTCACCAACGCGAACGCCAACGCCTACGTGACCCTGCCGGCCGGCGAGGGCATGGGCCAGGGCGAGGAGACCTACGACTGGATCCTCGATCCCGAGACCGAGACCGTGGCCGTCCCCGGCGAGACCGAGGGCACCACGGTGGACGTCACCCGCGCCAAGCCGGTCCAGGCCGGCGACGTGGGCGAGGTCCAGGCGCCGCGCCAGACCATCTCCGGCCTCATCTGGAACGACGAGGACAACGACGGCCTCTACGACGGGCCGGTGGCTGATGACCCGGCCACCCCGGCCGACGAGACCTTCGCCGGCGAGAAGCTGGAGAGCGGCCGTAAGGTAGTGCTCGAGCGCTACACCATCACCGCGACCCAGCAGGCCGACGGTTCCTTCAAGGTGGCCGACGACGCCGCTTGGACGCGCGATGCCGCGTGGGCCGACAACTGGGATGCCTACGACAAGGATCCGACCGTGGGCCTCACCAAGAACGGCGTGCCCGCGAACACCCAGCGCACCCAGACCACCGATGCCAATGGCGTCTACACCTTCTCCGACCTGCCGAGCCATGTGTACCACCCGGCCACGACGGTCACCAACACCATGACCGACCCGGAGACCAACGAGGAGACCGAGGTTACGACCGTCGTGCCCGCCTCCGTCACCATCTACGGCTACCGGGTGCGCCTCATCGACGTTCCCTTCTGGGAGCGCACCATCGGCGCGGCCAAGTACCGTGCCGGCAACGATGCCCAGATCGACTCCGATCTCATCTACGCCAACGGCTATCTCATGGCCACCGACGCCGACGGCAACCCGACCGAGTACGACGTGCTGCTGAACGTGGTGACCAAGGAGTCGCCGCGCACGAACCACGCCATCGTGCCCGCCTCGGGCAACGCCGGCCAGAACACCATCGACCGCAATGCCGCCGACCGCTACGCCGCGGCCCTGGCCGCCGCGGCCGAGGGCGACACCGTGGTCGCCGAGATGCCGACGAAGGTGACCGGCCGCAACGGCGAGAGCCTGGCCGGTCCCATCTCCGATATCTCCGGGTGGACCATCTCCACGGAGAAGACCTTCACCTACGACCTCGGCCTGGGCGCCGACCGCCGCTTCAACGACGCCGGCCTGCGCACGCCGGTGGCGAGCAAGATCGCCGGCGTGGTGTTCCAGGACGCCAACTACGACGGCCTCTACGAGCCCGGCCGCGAGGCGGTTCCCGGCGATGACGAGAATCCCGAGGGCACGCCCGCCGTGGCCGCCGAGCCCGGCTTTGAGGGCAAGAAGGTCATCCTGAAGCAGTGGTTCTGGGCCCCGGCTAACGAGGCGGGGGAGTACGACCCGACCTCTACCACCTACCAGTGGATCCAGAACAAGAACTTCGGCAACGACTTCTACACCCGCGCCGCCAACGGCGCCACCATCGCCACCAACCAGCAGGCGCTGGAGGACTCCCAGGGCCAGGCCATGGTCTTCACCCTGCCCAAGGCCACCTACGATAAGAACCGCGGCGGCGTGTGGACGCTGACCGATAAGGACGGCAACTACAGCTTCGACAACCTGCCCGTGCGCTACACCTACGTGCGCACCGTGGGTCAGTTGGGCGAGATCGCCGACTTCAACCATGCCGCCACCGAGTACCTCGCCGGCTACACCGTGGAGGTGCTCGGCAACGACGAGGACAAGACGATGTCCATGAACGGCCTGCCGGCCACGCGCCTGCAGGTGAACGGCAGCGGGCTTGAGAGCTGGGCCATCGACGGCGCCACCGATCCGGTGAACTCCAAGGTGGTTTCCGCCGAGGCCAACGATGCGACCGACATCTACGCCAAGGGCAACTACCCGCTGCGTTGGAACGAGGACACCACCCAGGCCACGGCCACCGTGGGCGACGGCGTGTCGGCCTTCGACAAGGCCACCTTGGGCGGCCGCATCGTGCTGGCGGCGAAGACCGTCACCACCGAGGACGACGCCACCAACGCCGATGTCACCCAGGACCAGTACCGCGTCCAGGCCACCGGCAAGGTGCGCGGCGACGGCTCGGAGGGCGACGCCGACGTGAACGTCGACTTCGACTTCTCCGTGGCCCGCGAGGAGACCTCGCTGAACGCCGGCTTCGGCCTGTTCGGCGACACCACCGTTTCCGGCAAGGTGTGGCAGGACGACAACTTCAACGGCATCCTGGACGGTGCCGAGGGCGGCCTGGCCGACAAGAGCCTGACGCTCACCCAGTGGTACTACGTGGCCGGCACCATGACCGGCGAGGGCGACGCGGCCCACTTCGTGCCCGCCGACGGCGAGGTCGTCCCGGCCGGTGCCAAGATCGAGCCGGTCAAGGGCGACGGCAAGAACGCCGATACCGTGGTGGGCGCCTGGGTGAAGGTGGACAGCTTCGGCCGGTTCGTGGGCAGCGCCTACTCCGGCTCGCTGACGACGACCACCGATGCGTCCGGCGCCTACGCCTTCGAGCACCTGCCGAGCTTCGTGTACGCCCAGGGCGCCTACACCGCCGACGGCCGAACCGAGACCAGCGCCAACCCCGGCATCTACCAGCCGGGCCAGAAGCTGGCCGAAGGCAAGACCTTCACGGGTCCGAACGGCACCGTGGAGAACGATCATGCCGTGAACACCGACAAACTCTATATCGTGAGCTACCGCCTTACGCTGTCCGAAGTGGCGCCGAGCTTCAGCCTCACAAAGGCCCATGTGGGCGTGAACATCGAGACCGACGTCATCGATAGCGACGGCATGCTCTCCACCACGAGCAAGCCGGCCGACCATCCGGGCGCCGACGTGACGAACGACACGAACGCCGACCCGGTGCGCGACACCACCGGCACCAATGGTCGCGAGGACATCGACTCCGACGCCATCCGCACCGGCGACGATTTCGGCGACATCGAGCTGCGCGAGGAGTACTTCGACGGCGCCCTCGCCGCCTGGCGCACCGACGGCTACGTGCTCGTGTCCGATCACGCCGACGAGGCGGACGGCCACCAGTACCAGGGCGTATACGGAAGCGGTGCTATGGGCCAGGTCTTCTACGACGTGCCCGACCCGATGGGCACCCAGCGCGGCGGCGACGCGGGCCTGGTGTCCGTGCCGCGCGCCGACATCACCGGTCGCATCTGGGACGACGCTTTCAAGGGCTCCGATTCCACCGATACCTACAACGGCATCCAAGACGAGGGCGAGCCCGGCCTGGCCGACGAGGCCGTGTTCATCACCCAGTGGTACTACGATCCGGCCAACGAGAACCCGGACGGCGTGAACGGCCACTGGTTCCAGAACACGAAGTTCGGTCTGGATCGCTACACCTCCAACCGCGACGGCGCCTACCAGGCCGCCGGGGCCGAGGCGCTTGTGCGCGCCGGCGACAAGAAGATGGTGGACGGCACCGAGGTCACCGAAGAGCTCACCCCCATCGTTTATGACGGCAACGACATGACACCGCTGTCCTACGTGTACGCCAAGAACGGCCGGCGCGTCGATGCCAAGGGCAACCTGTATGCGCTCGGCGCCAACGCCGACGGCACGGTCATCGCCGAGGGCGACCTCGTGGAAGGCGTGCTCGCCACCACCACCGGCGGCATGACCAAGGTGCAGGTGCCCGGCGAGAACGAGGGCGAGACGGTGGAGCAGGACAGCGCCGAGCAGCTCGGCCTGTACCACTTCGCCAACCTGCCCACGGCCTACGTGAGCGAGAACGACCAGTACTACCTGGCCGCCTACCGCATCGAGCTGGCCGACGTGGAGCACACCGAGAACGACGATATGACCGACAACCAGTGGCTGCTCACCCGTACCTACCAGGGCGATGATCGCTTGGCCGACTCCGATGCCTCCGATATCACCGACACCGGCATCGCCGGCGGCATCAAGGTCATCGGCGGCTTCGATGGCGGCGCGCCCGAGGCTGCGCCTCGCTCCAATGACGGCCAGGTCATCCTCGCCGGCACCCGCGAGATGGGCGCGAGCCTCATCACCGGCGGGGCTGTGAGCGGTGCCAAGTCCGTGGTGACCGTGCCCGCGGGCCAGGCCATGGATGTCACGGACGCTCGCGCCTACGACTGGATGAGGACGGCGACGAACAACGATACCCCGGCCGCCAAGGTGGACGAGTACGGCAAGACCACCGTGGCCGGCGGAGATGTGGGCGAGGTTCGCGCTCCCATCGAGACTATCTCCGGCCGCATCTGGTTTGACGACGACAACGACGGTCTCCTGGCCGAGACCACCGACGATGAGGCCGGCGAGGGTGCCGATACCATGGCCGAGGGCATCGAGGTCACCCTCGAGCGCTATTACGCCATCGTGGGTACCGACGAGAACGGCGACTACAGCTGGATGCGCGACGATGAGACCATCGAGGGCATGACGGGCAAGTCCGCGTGGGCCACCGCCGAGCAGTGGGCCGCCTACGACGCCGACCCGACTGTGGGCCTCGGCGACGGCACCCAGCATGCCGACGGCCTGCCGCGCACTGTGGCCACCTCCGCCGCGGTTCCGGGCACGCCCGCCGGCGAGCCCACCGAGGACAACCCCGAGGGCACCCCGGCCGTCGAGGCCGTCGAGGGCGGCGTCTACACCTTCGACAACCTGAAGACCCAGGAGTGGGCGACGATCACCCACGAGGACGGCACCGTCGAGGACGTGCAGATCATCTACGCCTACAAGGTGCGCGTCACCGACCAGCGCTGGTGGGATCGCTACTTTGGCACCGCCAAGCTGCAGGTGAGCGGTTTCAACGGCGCGAGCTACGCCAACGATTCCGACCTCGACTTCAACGACGGCTACCTCATGGGCGCCGACGAGTACGACGTGCCGCTGCAGGTGGCCGACGACAACTCGCCTAAGTCCAACAAGCGCTGGGCCGCCAACTCCAAGAACCCGAACAACGGCGAGGATACGGCCGCCGTCACCTCCGATGTGACGAGCGCCAACCGCCACTACGACATGGCCTGGGGCATCAACCGCCTGCACAACGACGGCGGTCTGCGCATGCCGCTGTTCCAGAGCATCTCCGGCCTGCTGTGGCGAGATGCCAACAACGGCTTCAACAGCGTCGAGGGCACCGACTACAACGGCATCCAGGATGCGGACGAGCCCGGCCTTGCCGGCAAGCGCGTCATCCTGAAGCAGTGGTACTGGGCTCCGGTCAATGCCGACGGCGACTACGACGCCGCCAGCACCACCTACGGCTGGATCCAGAACGTGAACTTCGGCAACGACAACTACACCCAGGCCGAACAGCGCGCCACGGCGCCCACCAACACCAAGCCGGCCACCACGACCACCATCCCCGGCTCCGTCTACGACGCGGCCGAGGGCGGCATCTGGGTGACCACGGCCGACGGTGAGAACGGCACTGTGGCCGGTCGTTACCTGTTCGACCTGCTGCCCACCCGCTACGTGGAGGCCCACCAGGGCACCCAGCTCGGCCGCGAGTACCTGGCCGGCTACACCGTGGAGGTGCTGGGCAACGTGAAGAACAGCGCCTCGGTGGCCGAGGATGAGAAGGCCCAGGCCGTGACCGGTCTGCCGGCGACGCTGAAGCAGCAGGGCGACGACGACATCGTGAACTCCCAGGCCATCTCCACCACGGTTTCCGAGACAGTGGACGCCGCGGGCAGCGCCACGGGCAACTACATTCTGGCCTGGAACGACGAGACGGCCCAGGATACCTACGACAACGGCGCCGAGAACGACGACAAGGTCGTCTACACCAAGCACACCATGGGCGGCAAGATCGTGCTGGCCGGTGTGGCCGAGGCCAACAGCCCGGCGCAGTCCGTCGTGTCCGCCACCACGACCAACCGCGGCGAAGCCAATACCGAGGTCACCTTCGATTGGAACCTCGGCCGCAACGAGGAGAACCTCGACGGCGGCTTCGGCGGCTTCGATACCGGCTCGGTGACAGGTCGCGTGTTCCAGGACAAGGATGTCGATGGCTTCTACAACCCGCAGGAGCTGGTGAACGGCAAGTACCCGCGCACCTCCGACAAGCCAGTGGCCGGCGAGACGCTGCAAATTTCCCAGTGGTTCTTCGTGCCCGCCTCCGAGACGGACACCATTGCCGCCCTCATTGCCGCCGACTACGAGAAAGATGATTTGACCTCCGGCGACGGCGTGTGGTTCAAGTCGAAGAGCTTCAGCTATCGCACCAACCTGAGCGAGCTGCCCGACGGCGTCGGCGACGAGCCTGGCGACAAGGCGCTCGACAGCCGCATCGTCGTGGATGCCAACGGCTACTTCGAGGGCGCCGTCACCGACGGCGACGGTCTCTACACCTTTGATGAGCTGACCAGTTACGTCTATGTGGACGCACTCGACGGCGACGCTCTGCGCGATGTGCAGCCCTACTTCGCCGGTCGCAAACATGTGAACCTGCCCACCGGCTCCATCCAGACGCCGGCTCCCGAGCTCGGCGACAACGAGGGCGACAACAACGATGCCGAAACCGATGGCAACGAGAATGAGGACGGCGATAACGAGAGCGAGAACAATGAGAACACCGATGGCGAGGGTGACGAGACCGAGTCCACTCCGACGCCCGAGCCTACGACCACTACGGGCGTGACTCCCGATGTGGTGGACACCGACGGCGACCCGGTGAAGGTGGCGGCCGCGAAGGTGACGAGCGATCACATTTACATGACCGGCTATCGCCTCACCCTCGATGAGGTGGAGCCCGACTACGCCCTCACGTTCCCGCATCAGGGTCTTCTCGACCAGGAAGGCGACAATGCCATCAAGGATATCGAGAACGATTCCGATGCCCTGCGCGGGGAGGGCAATACCGTCAACGTTATCGAGGAAGTGTCCGGTGAGCACAACGACCTCAACAAAGCGCAGAGCGCTGATCGGGACGGCAACGCCATCCGTGACGACGGCTATGTCATCGTGGCCGCCGAGCTGGACGACGAGGCGGCCGCCACGGCCGCCGGTGGCCAGTACCAGATGGCGAACAACGCCGCCTCCGGTGCGGCCTTCATCGGCGCTGAGGTCTTCTACAACGGCAAGCGCTACGATGTGCCGCGTCCGGCCACTGATCCGTTGCGTGGCGGCGATGTGGGCCTCGTGGAGTTGCTGAAGTCTTCTATCGACGGCCGCATCTGGGATGACTCCTACAACTACGACGGCATTCAGAAACGCAACCCCGATGGCACGTTCGATACCGAGAACGAGCCGGGTCTGGCTGACCAGGAGCTGCGCATGACCCAGTGGCTCTACGTTGATCGCACCAAGTGGGATACCTTCTTCGGCTACCACAGCGACTTGGCCCTGGCCACTTTGAAGACCAGCGGTGACTACAACGATGACGCTCTCATGACTAAGGGCAAGTACGACGCTGGCAAGGTGTGGAACGAGTTCATGGCCCGCGGCCTTGCCACTACGGTTGACGGTGCGGTCACCGAGAAGGGCGTGGCCGGCGTCTGGATCCGCAACACCCTGTTCGGCGAGGATCGCTATACAGCGTTCACCGTTGCCGACGAAAACGAGGCCGCTGTCCACCATCCCTATATGTCCAACTCCGTTTACTATGGCGAGGGCATCGTGAGCATCTGGACCTCCGACGGCGTCGAGGATCGGGTCAATGGCGACGGCGTGGTGGCCACGGTTGGCGCAGATGCCCAGAAGACGGGTACCTACACCTTCGACATGCTGCCGACGGTCTGCGTGGTGCAGAACGGTGTCTCCGACGAGTTCTACCTGGCGGCCTATCGCATCGAGCTGCCGAAGACTAACACTACCCCCGGTCTGAACGGCGACGACACCCTGGCTACGGCCGACGACGAGTGGCTGCTCAGCCGCTACCGCGCCGTCGATACCGCCGACAAGCAGAACGTCGTCTTCGACTCCGATGTAAAGGACACGAAGAAGACCGGCGTGGCGGGCGGCTTTATCGTGGCCGGCCAGAACAACGACGGCTCCGCCGACAAGCACTTCCTTACTCGTCAGCTCGACGGTCAGGTCATCCTTGCCGAGCAAGCTGATGAGGACAGCAACCAGAACACCACCGAGACGGTGAACGGCTCCGAGAACATGTCCGACGACAAGCAGGACTACGACTGGATGAAGGAGCCTGCGGTGGGCGAGGACGGCGACGAGACCATTCCCGCCAAGAAGGGCGGCGACGTGGGCGAGGTGCTGCCTCCCTATCAGACCATCTCGGGCATCATCTGGACCGACCGCTCCAACGACGGCATCCAGAACGACTACGACGAGCTGAACGATGACGGCACCACGGCGAAGAAGCCCGAGGAGGGTCGCGATGGCGTGAAGGTGTCCCTGGAGCGCTACTGGCAGCTGCCCGGCGAGACCGAGTGGCATTGGGATACCGAGTGGGCCGATCCGTACCCGACCGACTACGACGACTACTACAGCAACTCCGATAACCGCTCCGACAACACCACCGTTGCCGGCGTTGGTCGCAACTGGACGCGCCAGACTGAGACAGCCACGGAGATCACCGGCGCGGAGTACGAGCGCGCCACCTACACGTTCAATGAGGTGGAGCAGGCCAACACCTATACCCATGCCGAGGACGCCAGCGGCAACGAGGTGGCCTCCGACGACGTCAGCGCCGTTGCGCACGGCGTGTATCGTTTCGCCAACCTGAAGTCCTCCGACGTGCGCGTGGTCGGCGAGGGCGAGAATGCCAAGCCCCAGCGCATCGTGTACGGCTACAAGGTCCGCGTCACCGACGAGGACTTCCGCAGCCGTCGCTTGGCCACGGCCTGGCACCACAAGACCGACGACTACACGCTGGATTCCGATCTGATCCACCAGTCCGGTTACCTCATGGACGCCGACGAGTACGCTGTGCTGCTGAATGCGGCCGACGATGAGAACTACGTGAAGAATTCGAGCCTCAACCCGGCGGGCGATACCCACCTGCTCGTGCCTTCCCAGCCTTCCAACGTGGTCGCGAACGCCAACTCCTATAACGCCGACCAGAACGCGCTCGATCGCTACGGCCGCGTGCCCGCCTCCTCGGTGGTAAAGGACGTTCCCGCCCAGGGCGAGACGGCGGCCGTGGCGGCTCCCGCAACCTTGAGCTACGACTTGGCCAAGGGCGCCGATCGCGCTCACAACGACGGCGGCGTCATGGATATCGTGCTGCAGTCTATCTCCGGTTACGTGTGGACCGACGTCAAGTACGACGGTCTGCTGAAGGACGACGACGCCAATGTGTCCGTCGGCGGTCTTGATGAGATGATGGTCGAGAAGGGCATCGAGGGCAAGCGCGTCATCCTGAAGCAGTGGTACTTCGATCCCGAAGTGGATAAGGACGGCAACGTCACGGGCGAGGGCGGCGAGTGGATCCGCGTCATGGATTTCGGCGACGAGGTTCCCGCGACCCCGGCGCCGGATGCCGGTGACGATCAGACGCCCTCGCTCTCGGACGAGACTGGCACTTTCGCGGCTGCTCTGTTTGCGGTGCTGAATAGCGCCGCGTCCGCGGCCCTCTCCAAGGCCGCGCTCACCGGCACGCGCACTACGCTGACTCAGGGCGAGCTGAAAGACGGCTCGAACAAGGTCATCCGCGATGCCGGCTACTATATTTTCGAGAACTTGCCGGTGTACGTGAACGTGAAGGGCAAGGAGTACCTGGCCGGTTACACCGTGGAAGTGAAGGCCGGCAGCGATGCCGACGCCATCAACGGACGCCCGGTCACCAAGATCGAGGTGCCGCTAGACGGCGAGGACGACGAGACGCTCAACTCCGAGGTACACAAAATCGGCTCGACGGTCATCGGATCCGATAAGGTCACCTATTCCGAGACCGTTCATACCTCTACGAACTACCCGGTGTACTGGAATCAACTCACCAAGCAGGTTGATCCGGCCGACGTGAAGAAGTTGGGCGTGACCACGCTCGACGGCATGGTGGTCTTGGCTGGCAAGCGAACCGCCAACACTCAGTCCTATTACGCGCTGAACCAGAAACGCGTCAACAACGTGAGCACGGAGGGCGCTTCTGTCGAGACGCAGTTTGACAAGGCCACTGGCCAGAACGGCGAGCGCATGAGCGCCGGCTACGGCTACTTCGGTCGCTCTACCATCTCCGGCCGCGTCTGGTTCGACGCCGACTACGATGGCATGCTGGAGCTGGCCGAGGGTGCTGTGGACAACGACGACAACGATACCGAGCATCCCATCCAGGGCCAAGCGGTGGAGATCACCCAGTGGTACCTGCTCACCTCCATCGACGAGATGGATGAGCCGAGTCTGCGCACCTATGCGGCCTCTCAGAACATCACCGTGAGCGCCGGCGCCACCAAGGCTGATATTCTGAA